>NZ_JAPEPJ010000001.1:4606737-4965974 GCF_026340255.1 Streptomyces sp. NBC_01408
ATCCGCTGCGCCCGTCCTGCCGCTTCTGTCTGACCCGAGCATCTTTTCAGGTCTTGCGGGCTGCCCTTCCCACGGACTCGACCAGGGGCAGCAACCGGTGGGCGACCCGCTCGCGCAGGGCGACCTCGGTGCGCGTGCGGACCACGCCCGGGAGCTGGATCAGCCGCTGGATCACGTCCTCCAGGTGGGCGTTGTTCCGGGCCGCCACGCGGGTCAGCAGGTCCCCGCCGCCGGTGATCGAAAAGGCCTCGATGATCTCGGGTACGGCCGCCAGCGCGTCACCCACCTCGTCCAGGTGCCCCTGGGTGACCTCGATGTGCACGAAGGCCAGCACCGGGTGCCCGAGCGCGGCGGGGGACAGCACGGGCCCGGTCCCGGTGATCACCCCGGTGCGCTCCAGCCGGTCCAGCCGGGCCTGCAGGGTGCCGCGCGCGACACCGAGGAGCCGGGCGTACTCACGCACGCTGGTGCGCGGCTGCTCGATCAGCAGGCGCAGGATTCTGGTGTCGAGCTCGTCCACCGCCATGCCGTGACTGTACCAATGGCCCAGTTCATCCGGATCGTGGTGGGGTGGTGATGGGGCGGTGTGGGGTCGGAGCGGGTACGGGGACCAGCCCGGTCGGCCGCATCCGTACGCACCCGCCCACGGGAACCCCGTAAGGGACGGACGTACGGGCCATGGAGCGCGGACGAGGAGCGGAGACAGCCATGACGGGCCTGAACTGCCTGGTCACCGGAGCCACCGGATACATCGGAGGCCGCCTGGTGCCCGAACTCCTCGACGCCGGACACCGCGTCCGCTGCCTGGCCCGGTCCCCGGAGAAACTTCGTGACCACGCCTGGGCCGGACGGGCCGAGGTGGTCCGCGGCGACGTCACCGACGCGCGGTCGGTGGCCGGCGCACTGCACGGCATCGACGTCGCGTACTACCTGGTCCACGCCCTCGACTCGGGCTCCGGATTCGAGGAACGCGACCGCGCCGCCGCCCGCGTCTTCACCGAGCAGGCCCACGCGGCCGGGGTCGGCCGCATCGTCTACCTCGGCGGGCTCACCCCCGCGGACATCCCCGTCCGCGCACTCTCCCCGCACCTGCGCTCCCGCGCCGAGGTCGGCGAGATCCTCCTCGCCGGAGCCGTGCCGGCCGCGGTGCTGCGCGCCGCCGTCATCATCGGCTCCGGCTCCGCCTCCTTCGAGATGCTGCGCTACCTCACCGAGCGGCTGCCCGTCATGGTCACCCCCAGCTGGGTCTCCACCCGCTGCCAGCCCATCGCCGTCCGCGACGTCCTGCGCTACCTCGTCGGCTGCGCCACCCTGCCGCCCGACGTCGACCGCGCCTTCGACATCGGCGGGCCGGACGTGGTCACCTACGAGGAGATGATGCGCCGCTACGCCGCCGTGGCGGAGCTGCCCCACCGGCTCATCCTGCGCGTCCCGATGCTGACGCCCGGACTGTCCAGCCACTGGATCGGCCTGGTGACCCCCGTACCGCGGGCACTGGCGCGGCCCCTGGCCGAATCCCTGCGGCACGAGGTGGTGTGCGCGGAGCACGACATCGCGCGGTACGTCCCCGACCCGCCCGGCGCTCCGATCGGCTTCGACCGGGCCCTCGCCCTGGCCCTGCGGCGGGTGCGCGAGGCCGATGTGACCACCCGCTGGTCCTCGGCCTCGCTGCCGGGCGCGCCCAGCGACCCCCTGCCGACCGACCCCGACTGGGCGGGCGGCAGCCTCTACACCGACCGGCGCGAGCGGGCCGTCGACGCCTCGCCCGACGCGCTGTGGCGCGTGGTGGAGGGCATCGGCGGCGAGAACGGCTGGTACTCCTTCCCGCTGGCCTGGGCGGTACGGGGCTGGCTGGACCGGCTGGTCGGCGGGGCCGGCATCCGCCGGGGCCGCCGCGACGCGGCCCGGCTGCGGGTGGGGGACTCCCTCGACTTCTGGCGGGTGGAGGAGATCCGACCGGGCCGCCTGCTGCGCCTGCGCGCCGAGATGCGGCTGCCGGGCCTGGCCTGGCTGGAGATGTACGTGGACCCGGACCCCGACCCCGCCCCCGATCCGGCCCCGGACTCCGCCCCGGACCCCGATCACGGCCCGGACTCCGATCCCGCCCCGGACCCCGAGGGGCCCACCGTCGCGGGGCCGGCCCGTGCCCGGTACCGGCAGCGGGCGCTCTTCCACCCGCACGGGCTGCTCGGCCACCTGTACTGGTGGAGCGTGTCCCCCTTCCACGCCGTCGTCTTCGGCGGCATGGCCCGCAACATCGCCCGCGCCGCCGAACATCCGGACTCCGACACGCGCTGAGCCGCCCACAGCCGTAGGTCCGGCGGGGCGCCCTCATCGACCCGCCGACGGCGGCACCGCATCCGCCGGGGCCCCGTACGCCGAAGACCGGACGACAGCTGACCGGCCCCCGGCCTTGAACGCGGAGCGAGAACCCATGAACGTCGCGGTGGTCCTCTACACCTCCGACCTGCGCCTGCACGACCATCCGCCCCTGCGTGCGGCCCTCTCCTCCTGCGACCAGGTGGTCCCCCTGTTCGTCCGGGACCGCGCCGTCGCCGCCGCGGGCTTCGCCCCGCCCAACCGGCAGGCCTTCCTCGCCGACTGCCTCGCCGACCTCGACGCCGGACTCCGCGACCGCGGCGGCCGGCTCGTGATCCGCTCCGGCGACGCCGTCCCCGAGGTGTGCGCCCTCGTACGGGAGGCCGACGCCGACGAGGTGCACATGGCCGCCGGGGTGAGCGCCTACGCCCAAGCCCGGGAGGAACGGCTGCGCGCCGCCCTCGAAGCCGACGGTCGCAGGCTGTACGTGCACGACACGGTGGTCACCGCCCACGCCCCGGGGGTCGTCCTCCCGGCCGGCTCCGACCACTTCGCCGTCTTCACCCCCTACTTCCGCCGCTGGGCCGAGCTGCCCGCGCGCGCACCCTCCGCCGCCCCGCGCGCCGTCCGCGTCCCCGAGGGCGTCGGCTCCGAGCCGCTGCCCCCGCGCACCGCCGTCACCGGGGTCTCCCCGGGCCTCGCCCGCGGCGGCGAGACCGAGGCCCGGCGCCTCCTGACGAACTGGCTGCGCACCGGCATCACGCGCTACGAGGACACCCACGACGACCTGGCCGGCGACGCCACCTCCCGGCTCTCCCCGCACCTGCACTTCGGCACCCTCTCGCCCACCGAGGCCGTCCACCGCGCCCGGGCGGCCGGCGGCCCCGGGGCCGCGGCCTTCGTCCGGCAGCTGTGCTGGCGCGACTTCCACCACCAGGTGCTCGCCGCCCGCCCCCGGGCCGCCGTCGAGGACTACCGCAGCCGCGGGGACCGCTGGCGCACCGGCGCCGCCGCAGAGGAGGAGACCGAGGCCTGGAAGGCGGGCCGGACCGGATACCCGGTGGTCGACGCGGCGATGCGCCAGCTGCGCCACGAGGGCTGGATGCACAACCGGAGCCGGCTGCTGGCCGCCAGCTTCCTGACCAAGACGCTGTACGTGGACTGGCGGACGGGGGCCCGCCACTTCCTCGGACTGCTGGTGGACGGCGACCTCGCCAACAACCAGCTCAACTGGCAGTGGGTGGCCGGCACCGGCACCGACACCCGCCCGAACCGCGTGCTCAACCCCGTCCGCCAGGGTCTCCTCCACGACCCCGACGGCCGCTACGTGCACCGCTGGGTGCCCGAGCTCGCCGGGCTCCCCGCCCCCGCGGTGCACGCGCCGTGGCGGCTGCCCGCGCCCGAGCGCGCCCGCTACGACTACCCCGGCCCGCTGGTGGAACTCGCCGACGCGCAGGAGCGGTTCCGGCGGGGACCGGCCGGCGGATGAGCGCCACTTCGGACTCGCTCATCTAGTGCTGTGGCCGGAAAGGTTTGCCGGGGCGCGTCGTCCGGTGCGGTGCGTCGCAAGGCGGAGGGCCGCGACCCGTACTGGACGTACCGGCGCGGTCCGACAACGCGGCGAGGTGCCGTGCCGGGCGGCGCGACCCGGTGAACCTCTCCGGCCACAGCACTAGGGTGATCGCGTGCAGCCCGAGCCGCGGCCCCGACCGCCGCAGGACCTCCCCGCCGCCGCGTTGTCCACCGGCGCCGTGGCCCGGCACCTCGGGGTCTCGCCGACCACACTGCGTTCCTGGGAGCGCCGGTACGCGATCGGCCCGGCCCACCGCGAGGACGGCCGCCACCGCCGCTGGACCCCGCAGGACATCGCCCGCCTCGAGCTGATGTGCCGGCTCACCGCACGCGGGGTACCCCCCGCCGAGGCCGCCCGGACCGCACGTGGCGCGGCCCCCGCCGGCCCGGCCCGGCCGCCGCGGGGCGGGCCCGGCGGGCAGGGGGCCCTGGCCCTCGGCGAGGTACGCCCGGAATGCAAGGGGCTCGCGCGGGCCGCCGTACGACTGGACGCGTCCGCCGTGCAGGAGCTGCTGGAGGCTGCCCTCGCGGAACTCGGCCTGGTCACCGCGTGGGAGGAGGTCATCGCGCCGACCCTGCACGCGGTGGGCCGCAAATGGGCCTCGGCGGGGGAGCGTTACGTGGAGGTGGAACACCTGCTGTCCTGGCACGTCTCCGGGGCCATGCACAGGATCCGGCCCGCGCCGGGGCCGCCGCGCACCCCGTCCGTACTCCTCGCGTGCGTGCCCGGCGAGCAGCACAGCCTGCCCATCGAGGCGCTGGCCGCTGCCCTCGGGGAACGGGGCCTGCCGGTACGGATGTTCGGCGCCGCCCTGCCCGCCGAGGCGCTGCGCGATGCCGTACGCCGGACCGGGCCGCGGGCGGTCGTGCTGTGGGCGCAGTCCCGGACGACCGCCGACCCGGCTCTGGCCCGGGCGGTGGCGGGCATCGAATGGGGCCTGCGCGGCGCCCGCGGGCACTCCGCGCTGCTGCTGGCCGGGCCCGGCTGGGGCGCGGGCACCGCGGACCCGCGTACCGGGCGGCTGTTCGGGTTGCGCTCGGGACTCGACGTCATCGCGGAGCTGGCAGCGGGCGGGCTTCCGGCCGGCGGGCTTCCAGCGACCGGCGCAGCACCAGCAGGGCCCGCCGCATATGGCTCTTGACGGTGCCCAGCGGCAGCCCGGTGCGGGCCGCGATCTGGGTCTGGGTCAGGTCCCCGTAGAAGGCCAGGCACACCACGCGCCGCTGCGCCGACGGCAGCCGGGCCAGCTCCCCCAGGATCAGGACCCGGTCCAGGACCCGTTCCGGCTCCGGTCCCGGATGCGCGAGGGCCCCGGGATTCCGGGCGAGCTCGTCGAAGGCGCGCACGGCGGCAGCGGCCGCCCGGGTCCGCCGGGTGCGCGCCTCCAGGGCGTCGGCCACCTTGTGCCGGGTGATTCCCGTGAGCCAGGCCCCGAGCCCGCCCGGCCCCGGCCGGTAGCCGCGCCGGCCGCGCCAGGCCGCCAGGAAGACCTGCTGGGTCACGTCCTCGGCCTCGCGCTCGTCGCCCAGCGAACGGCGTGCGAGGGAGTGCACCAGCGGCCGCCAGCGCCGGTAGACGGCCTCCACGCAGTGCTCTTCGCCCGCCGCGAATCCGGCCGCGACGCGTTCCTCGTCGTCCATGGGCCGAGCCTCGCCACCATGGACCCGTCCGCTCAACTCGCACCGTTTCCGCATCGAAACCGCTGCTGCCCGCTGCCCGCAGCTCGTAGGCCTCCCCGCCTTATGCGGTGTGCAGCAGCGGCAGCCTCCGGTGCGCCAGCGACACCAGCGACACCACCACCGCGGCCGGCAGCAGCAGTTCGCCCACCGTCCAGCCGGCCCTCAGCAGCAGCGCCCCCGCCAGTCCGCCCGTGAACATCGCCAGCACCGCCAGGCCCCGGCGTACCCAGCCCGCCGTCCCGTACCCGAAGGCGGTGTCCCGCCCGAGTACCGAGCCGCCCATCAGCGCGGTCATCGACCGGGTGACCAGGGTGGTCGGCACCCCGGGCACGTCGACCCGCATGCTCGTCACGTTGCGGAACCCCATGGCCGTCGCCAGCAGCGCGGTGACCACCATGTGCCGGGCGGTCGGACTGCCGTATCGGGGCACCAGGTCCCAGCCGGTGGCCGCCGCCGCGACGACCAGTGCGGCCTCCGTGTACAGGCCGATGCCCATCCAGCGCCACCCCCGGGCCTCCGCCGCCGACTCCATCCGGGCTCCGCCCACCGCGCCGACGGCGAAGGCCACGAGCGAGACGGCGGAGGGCAGCGCCGGGAGGTTCCCCTCCCGCGCGATGCCGAAGGCCAGGAAGAGCACGTTGCCCGTCTGCATCGCCGTGAACACCGGACCCAGCGCGAGCAGGCTCACCGCCTCGACCAGGCCCGTGACCCCCGTGAGGACGATCATCAGGGTGGCCAGCGACGGCCGGGTCGGCTGTGCGTCCTTCATGACGCCCGACAGTGACACGCCCGCCCGGCGCTCCGGCGCCGACATGCCGCAGGACATAGGCTCCGGAGGGTGAGTGACCTGCTGCTGGTGAGGCACGGCGAGACGGCGTGGAGCGCGGACGGACGGCACACCGGGCGCACGGACGTGCCGCTGACGGCGCGCGGCGTGGAGGAGGCCCTCTCGCTGGCCCCGTACTTCCGGGACCGGCACCCGGCGCTGGTACTCACCAGCCCGCTGAGCCGCGCCGTCGCCACGGCCGAACTCGCCGGGCTCACCGGCGCCCTCCCCGACCCCCACCTCCTCGAATGGGACTACGGCGGCTACGAGGGCGTCACCACCGCGGAGATCCGGCGGACCCGTCCGGACTGGTCCCTGTGGGCCCACGGCGTCCCGCCGGGAGACACGGCGCACCCCGGCGAGAGCGCCGCCCAGGTGGGTGCCCGAGCCGACCGGGCGCTGGCCCGCGTCGCGCCGGTGCTCGCCGCGGACGAGGGCGCCGCGGTGCTGGTGGCCCACGGCCACTTCCTGCGCGTCCTCACCGCCCGCTACCTGCGGCTCGGGCCCGAGGAGGGCCGGCTGTTCCTCCTTCGGACGGGCACGGTCAGCGTGCTGTCCACGGAGCACGGCCTCCCGGTGATCGCGGGCTGGAACATCAGCCCCTGACGGCCCGACACCCCAACCCCCGACGACCCAACGCCCCGAGGCCCTGTCCCACGTGCGGCCGCTCCGCCTCGCGCGGCGGCGGCGGGTGCGTGACGATGCGTACATGGCCCACGACGGCACGGCTGGTGGCGGCGGCCCGGAGCTGGAAACCACGGACGGCACGGGACTCAAGGCGAATGCGATCGGCTTCGTCGACGCCCTCGTCATCGGCCTGAACTCCACCTCGCCCGCCTACTCCCTGGCGGCCGTCCTCGGGCCGATCGTGGCTCTGGCCGGGATCTACGCCCCGGGCGTGATGCTGGCCTCCTTCGTGCCGATGCTGCTGATCGCCGCGGCCTTCTACTACCTCAACAAGGTCGACCAGGACTGCGGCACGACCTTCTCGTGGGTCACCCGGGCCATGGGCCCCTGGGCCGGCTGGCTGGGCGGCTGGGCGATCGCCCTGACCGGCGTACTGGTCATCGGTTCGCTGGCCGACGTGGCCGTCCACTTCGGACTCCTCGCCGCGGGCCTCGACAGCTGGGCCGTCAACGACCTGATCCGCCAGACGCTGGCCGTCGTCGTGATCCTGGTCATGACCGCGATCTGCGTCATCGGCACCGAACTCTCGGCCCACCTCCAGGACATCCTCATCCTGGCCCAGGTCTTCTTCCTGCTGACCTTCGCGGTCGTCGCCATCTACCGGGTCTACGCCGATACCAGCACCCTCGACTCGATCGAGCCGTCGGTCGCCTGGCTCAACCCCTTCGGCGCCGGTGGCGCCGCGCTCACCGGCGGACTGCTGCTCGGCGTGTTCATGTACTGGGGCTGGGAGTCCGCGGTCAACCTCACCGAGGAGGTCGAGAACTCCGCCACCGCGCCCGGCAAGGCGGGCGTCTGGTCCACCGTGGTGCTGCTGGTGACCTACCTGTCCGTCGGCTTCGCCGTCGTCGCCTACGCGGGCACCACCTTCCTCGCCGAGAACGCGGGCGAGGAGGAGGCGATCTTCGCGGTACTCGCCCACGAGGTGATGGGCGGCTGGGACTGGGTCGTCCTCCTCGCGGTCTGCACCTCCGCGCTCGCCTCCACCCAGACCACGATCATCCCCGCCTCCCGCACCGCCCTGTCGATGGCCCGCCGCCACGCCCTGCCGCCCCGCCTCGCGCACATCCACCCGAGGTTCCGGACCCCGGACGTGAGCACGTGGTGGGTGGCCGGCATCGCCATCGCCTGGTACCTCGTCGTCAACCAGATCAGCGAGAACGCGCTCCTCGACTCGCTCACCGCCCTCTCCCTGCTGATCGCCTTCTACTACGCGCTCACCGGCCTGGCCTGCGCCATCTACTACCGCCGTCACCTGCTGGAGAGCCTGCACAACTTCCTGCTCATCGGGGTCGGCCCGGTGGTCGGCGCGGGCCTGCTGGCCTGGCTGCTGGTGGAGTCCGTTGCGGACATGTCGGACCCGGAGAACTCGGCCAGCGGCGTCTCCTGGTTCGGTCTCGGCCCGCCGCTCGTCATCGGGATCGTCATCGCCGTCGTCGGACTGCTCGTCATGTGCTTCTGGCGGCTGAAGGACGGCACGTACTGGCAGGAGCGGCCCGGCGTGGTGGATCCCGACCTCGTCCACGGCACGAAGCAGAAGCCCGGGGGCGAGGCCTGATGCCACGCCCCGATGCCCCCGACGGTCCCTTGACGCCCGCCCCTTGAGTCCGTCCGTGAAGTCCGTCCCTGAAGCCCCGCGGGCCGCCGTGAGAGGAGACCCCGATGTCCGTCGTCCTCGGGTACGACGAATCGCCCGGCGCGGAACGGGCCCTGGAGGTGGCGCTGGAGGTCGCCAGCGCCTTCGGCGAGCCCCTCGTCCTCGTCTACGGCGCCGCCGCCCCCGGCGTCACGGGG
Organism: Streptomyces sp. NBC_01408; assembly: GCF_026340255.1. Lineage (GTDB taxonomy): Bacteria > Actinomycetota > Actinomycetes > Streptomycetales > Streptomycetaceae > Streptomyces. Next base: position 4,615,616 of record NZ_JAPEPJ010000001.1, read on the forward strand.
GAGGAGTACCGGGCCCACCGCGAGGCCGTCCGCCAGGCCGGGCAGAGCGCCCTCGCGCGCGCCGTCCGGGCCGCCGACGAGGCGGGGGTGCCCTCGACGGTCGAGGTGCGCGACGAGAAGCCGGCCCAGGCCCTGCTCGCCGCCGCCGAACGCCACCACGCGCGCGTCATCATCGTCGGCAGCTGGGGTGACAGCCCGATCCGCGGGGCCCTCCTCGGGTCCACCCCGCACAAGCTGCTGCACCTCTCACCCGTTCCCGTCCTGTGCGTGCCGACGGACAACCCCTCCACGAGATAGTGGTCCGTTGGCCTGCCTGTGGCCGAAGATCACCCCATTTTGCTGGGCCAATGGCCCAGTTATCGGAGGCTGTGTTGAGCCAGTGGGCCCTTGGATGCTTTTCTGTGTCATATCCAAGTACTTATGGCGCCGCGCAGCGCCGGACGGCAACGAGGCCGGATCCGGAGCGCGGCGCCTTCGCCGTGCCCGTCCGCCACCCACCACCCCGGGTGGCCGCCGGGCCGGCGCGCACCACTGCAAGGGGGGCGGCACACCGCCGTGAAGAGGATGTTCGTGGCTCCGGATCCGGGGCGTCTGAGGCTCAGGAACTCACTGCGCGCGGTGCTCGGCGTCGCTCTCGCCGTGGCCACCGCCGAGCTGTGCGGTCTGTCGCAGACCGCCTCCATCACCGGGGGACTGGCGGCCCTGCTGGCCCTCTTCACCGTGACCGACTCGACCGTGCGCGCCCAGCGGGTCACCACGGCCCTGCTGCCCCTCGCCGGATTCCCCGTCCTCGCGCTGGCCACGACCCTCCACGGGGTACCGCTCGCCCGCGACGCGGCCTTCCTCGCCGTCGTCTTCGCCGGGGTCTACGCCCGGCGCTGGGGGCCGCGCGGGCACGCCCTCGGGATCTTCGGCTTCATGCACTTCTTCGTCACCCAGTTCCTGCACGCCGTGCCCGGGCAGCTTCCCGAGCTCTACGCCGCCGTCGGTCTGGCGCTCCTCGCCGCCGGGGCCGTGCGGTTCGTGTTCTGGCCCATCGAGCGGCGCACCCCGCCCCCCGCCGCCCCGCCGGCGCTGCCGGGCACGGGGCTGGCCCGGCCCACCACCCGGCAGGCCTTCCAGGCCACTGCCGCCTGCGCCTTCGCGCTCGGCATCGGCCAGGCCCTGTCCGAGGACCGCTGGTACTGGGCCGTCGGAACCGCCTGGTGGATCTTCGTGAACACCGCCTCCCGCGGGGAGACCCTCGTACGGGGCTTCCGCCGCGTCCTCGGCACCGTCATCGGCATCGCCGCCGGTCTGCTCATCGCCGTGCCGCTGCACGGCGCGGCCGCGCCCACCGCCGTACTCGTCGCCGTATGCGTCTTCGGGATCTTCTACACCGCCCCCGTCTCGTACAGCTGGATGATGCTGGCCGTCACCGTCATGGCCGGTCTGCTCTACGGACTCCTCGGCGTGCTCCACCCCGGACTGCTGCTCCTGCGCTTCGAGGAGACCGCCGTCGGCGCCCTCGGCGCCGCCCTCGCCGTGGTGCTGGTGCTGCCCGTCACCACCCACGCCACCAACGAGGCCTGGATCCAGCGCGCCCTGCGCTGCGTGCACGCCGCCACCGGGGAGGCGGCCGCGCGGCTGGCCGGCTCGGAGTCGGCCGACCCCACCCCGCACGCCGCCGAGCTGGAGCTGCTCCTCGCCCGGGTCCGGATGGCGCTGGCACCGCTGGTGCACCCGCTCAGCCCCTTCCGCGCCCGCAAGGCCCGCGCCCGCCAGGTGATCGCGCTGCTGGACGACTGTGCCCGGGAGGTACGCGGGCTGGTCGCGGTCGCCGCCGACCCGGCGGCCTCGCACGACGCCCGGCTCGCGGCCGCGTGCTGGCGGGTGGAGGCCGCGGTGGAGGCCCTCACCGCCGGGGAGCGGGAGCTGGAGGCGGCCACCGCCGCCGCCCGGCCGGCCGTCGCCACCGAACCGGCCCTCGTCCATCTGCACGGCCTGGAGCGGGCGCTGGCCGAGCTCGCGACGCCGCTGCGGAGTGACCCCCGGAGCCCCCTGATCCGCGCCTGAGTTCTGGCCTCGCCGGAGCCAAACCAGCCCCTCCGGCGTTTGAGGGGCGGGTCCGGGCAGAGCCCGGTGCCCGGCGGAGCCGGGTTCCTGGGGCTCCGCCCCAGACCCCGCGCCTCAAGCGCCGGCGAGGCTGGAAGTGCCCGCCCTGTGCCTCAACCGCCGGCGGGGCTGGAAGTGCCCGCCCCGCGCTTCAACCGCCGACGGGGCTGAAGAGGCCGGTCGTGCCGGCCGGCAGCCGGCCCGGGGTGTGCACCACGCCGAGGACCTGGGTGGGGCGGGTCAGCGCCACGTACAGGTCGCTCGGCTGGAGGTCGGCCGGCTCCACCACGATCACCGTGTCGAACTCCAGCCCCTTGGCCTGCCGCGGGTCCAGGAGGACGACCTCCCGGGTCAGGTCCGGCTCCCCGTCGGCCCGTACCCCGGGCAGTACGGCGGCCAGCGGCCCGTGCAGCGCGCGCGGGGCGATCACCGCCAGCCGCCCCTCGGCCGGCAGCCCCCGCTCCACGGCCTCCCCGACCGCCCCGGCCAGGTCCCCGGTCGCGCGGGCCCAGGGCCGCACCCCGGTGGACCGTACCGACCGCGGCGGCTCGAAGGCCGGGTCGCGGGCGCGCAGGACGGCCGCCGCCACCTCCATGACCTCGGCGGGCGTCCGGTAGTTCACCCCCAGCCGGACCAGCTCCCAGCGGTCGCCCACGTACGGTTCGAGGATCCGCCGCCACGATCCGCAGCCCGCCTCGTCGGCCGTCTGCGCGGGATCGCCGACCAGGGTCATCGAGCGGGTCGGGCAGCGCCGCATCAGCAGCCGCCAGGCCATCTCCGACAGCTCCTGCGCCTCGTCCACGATGACGTGCCCGAAGGCCCAGGTGCGGTCGGCGGCGGCCCGCTCGGCCGCGCTGCGGTGGTCGGCCTCCTCGTGCCGCTCCGCCATCCGCTCGGCGTCGATGATGTCGTGGGCCGCGAGGAACTCGTTCTCCTCGTCCTCGAACTCGTAGGACTGCGAGCCCTCCGACAGGTCCAGCACCCCCTGGGCGTAGGCGATGCGCCGCTCCCGCTCCCGCTCCTCGGCCGCCCGGCGGGCGCTGTCGTCCTCCCCGAGCAGCTCGGCAGCCTCGTCCAGCAGCGGCACGTCGGCCGGGGTCCAGTCCGGCCGGGCCGAAGGCGCGCGCCGGATCAGCTCCGCCTCGTGCGCGGGCAGGTGCGTGGGGTCCGCCAGGAAGTCGGCGACCAGCCGCTGCGGGGTGAGGGAGGGCCACAGGGTGTCGATCGCGGCGTGCACCGCGGGGCTCGTCGCGATCTCCTTGCCGAGCTGGGCGACGTCGTCCTGGCCCAGCAGATTCGGGCCGCCGTACGGGTCGGCGCCCAACCGGTCCGCGAGCTGCGCGGTGAGGGCGTCGATGATCCGGAAGGCGAAGGCGGGCCGCGCCTGGTTGTGCGGCAGCCCGGTGGCCCGGGCCCGGTCGCGCGCCTCGTACGCCATCGGGCGGTCCAGCAGCAGGGTCCCGTAGTCGTCGTGGTCGATCTCCAGGGCGGCCTCGGGCACCGTGTCGTACTCCTCGCCGCTGCCCGCCGGAACCGTGTCGGGCAGCCGCTGGCGGTCGGCGACGACCGCGGCCAGCACGTCCGCCATCGAAGCCCGGCCCTTCACCGCGGCGGCCCCGGGGCGGTCGGCGCCGGTGGCGTGCACACCGGGGAAGAGCTCGCCCGGGGTGGCGAGGAGGACGCCGGTCTCGCCGAGCGCCGGGAGCACCCCGCCGATGTAGCCCAGGAAGGCGGGGCCCGGGCCGACGATCAGCACCCCGCGCTTGGCGAGCAGCTCACGGTGGGCGTACAGCAGGTACGCGGCGCGGTGCAGGGCGACCGCCGTCTTCCCGGTCCCGGGACCGCCCTCGACGACCAGCACCCCGCGGTGGGTGGAGCGGATGACCCGGTCCTGTTCGGCCTGGATGGTGCGCACGATGTCGTGCATGCGGCCGGTCCGGGCGGCGTCGAGCGCGGCGAGCAGCACGGCGTCCGCGTCGGCCCCCTCGTATCCGGTGCGCTCGGCGTCGGTCAGGTCGAGGATCTCGTCGTGGAGGGCGGTGACCAGCCGGCCGCGGCTGCTGATGTGCCGACGGCGGCGCAGCCCCATGGGGGTGTGCCCGGTGGCGAGGTAGAAGGGGCGGGCCACGTCGGCGCGCCAGTCCACGACCAGCGGGGTGCGTTCCGTGTCGTCCGCGCGGATTCCGATACGGCCGATGTGGTGGTCGCGGCCGTCGGAGAACTCCAGCCGGCCGAAGCAGAGGCCGTTCTCGCCCCCATTCAGGGCGGACAGCAGACCGGACTGCTCGGCGACCATCACGTCGCGCTCCAGCCGGGCCTGGAAGCCGCTGCCGACATCGCGCAATGCCCCCTCGACAGCACGTTCGGCCTGGTCACGCAGATCGTCGAGGCGCCGATAGAGGTCGGTGACGAATTGCTGCTCTTTCCGGAATTCCTCGGTTGACAATTGCGCTCCCGCCGCGATAAGGTGTCCTCGTAAGCTTTTTCATGTCTGCGTTTCCGCGAGATATGAAACAACAAATATACGCACTCCGATCCCTCGGCAGTCAATTGGCGCAGCCAATTCGACCGGGGGATTTTTTGCGTACGGTGGATCCCATGACCACCGCACACGGCTCCGCCGACGGCATCGTCTACCGCCTCGCCCGCCCCGGCGACGCGGGCGCCATCGAGGCCCTGGACAGCTCCTTCACCACCGACACCGTCTTCGAGGCGGTCGCCACCGACGCCGGGTTCGCCCTCCGCGAGGTCCCGGTGGACCCTCCGGTGCACAAGGTGTTCCCGCCCGAGGAGCACGACGAACAGGCCCTCGGCGGCGGCACGGACTCGGCAGGGGACGCGCGCACCTACGTGGCCCTCGACGGCGGACGGCTGTGCGGCTTCGCCGCCGTGGGCTACGCCCCCTGGAACCGGCGGCTGACGATCGAGGACATCGAGGTCTCGCCCGCCCACCGGGGCCGCGGCATCGGCCGTGCGCTGATGGAGTGCGCGGCCGAGTTCGCCCGCGAACGCGGCGCCGAACACCTCTGGTTGGAGGTGAGCAGCGTCAACGCCCCGGCGGTGCACGCCTATCGGCGCATGGGGTTCGCCTTCTGCGGACTCGACACCGCCCTCTACGGCGGCACGCCCGCCGCCGGCGAGCAGGCGCTCTTCATGAGCCGGCCCTGCGGCTGAACCGCCACCGGCCCAGCGTCACAGCCCCTGCGGTCAACTCCCGGAATCGCGCGGATCGTACGCCCCTCCGGGCCTCGCCCGCAGGTCGATCCGTGAAGATCACTCGGAGGAGTGTCAGGGGCCTCCGAGCCGTACGGCGTTGACCTGCGGCATGTACAACGGGTGATTGTTCATTGCACATTCATCCGGCACGTACAGGGTGGATCTGGTCGGACAGGGGGTAACCGCCCGGAATGGAAATACTTCAACAGCGCTCCAGCACCGCTCAGGTGTGGGAAGCGGCCGAGGAGTTCGTCCGACTCTTCCACAGGGAGAACAAGGGTCCCGGTGATCCGCGTGCCCGGCTCGCCGCCGTACGGGCCGAGCTCGCGGACACCGGCACCTACCGGCACACTCCCGAGGAGCTGGTCCACGGAGCCCGCGTGGCCTGGCGCAACAGCAACCGCTGCATAGGCAGGCTGTACTGGAACTCCCTGCGGGTGCGCGACCGCCGGGAGCTCACCGACGCGGACGCGATCGCCGCCGAGTGCTTCGAGCACCTGCGCGAGGCGACCAACGGCGGCCGCGTCCGGCCCACGATCACGGTCTTCGCCCCGGACACGCCCGACCGCCCCGGTCCGCTGATCTGGAGCGAACAGCTCGTCCGGTACGCGGGCTACGGGGACCACCACTCCGTGACCGTCGGCGACGCCCGCAACGCCCCGCTCACCGAGGCCCTGCTCCGGCTCGGCTGGACCGGCGGCCCCGGTACCCCCTTCGACCTCCTCCCGCTGGTCGTCCAGGGGGTCGACGACAAGCCCCGCTGGTTCGAGACCCCCGCGGACGCCGTGCTGGAGGTGCCGATCACGCACCCCGACGGGGACGGTCGCGGCGACGGCTGGGCCGACTGGCGGCTGCGCTGGCACGCCGTGCCCGCCATCTCCAACATGTGCCTGGAGATCGGCGGGATCCACTACCCGGCCGCGCCGTTCAACGGCTGGTACATGGGCACCGAGATCGGCGCCCGCAACCTCGCCGACGAGGACCGGTACAACCTCCTGCCCGCGGTCGCCCGCCGGCTCGGCCTGGACACCACCACGGATCGCTCGCTCTGGAAGGACCGCGCGCTGGTGGAGCTCAACCGGGCCGTCCTGCACTCCTTCGACCGGGCCGGGGTCACCATCGCCGACCACCACTCCGAGTCCCGGCGCTTCCTGACCCACCTGGAGCGGGAGGAGGCCAAGGGGCGAGAGGTGGGCGCCGACTGGTCCTGGATAGTGCCCCCGATCTCCGGCTCCGCCACGCCGGTCTTCCACCGTACGTACGAGGACCGGCCGAGCAGCACGGCCTACGTCCACCACGCCGGTGCCCAGGAACGCGCCCAAGGACGGGATTTGGTCTAGACCTTCTGTTACGGTCGGCTCCGTACGGATCCTGGACGGCGGAGAGGGGCACCCAGTGGACGGCGCGGACAGGACGGACCGGGGCGGCGGACACCGGTGCCACATCGGCTCGTTCACCTCGGGGGGCGGCCGCGGCATCACCACCGCGGCCGTGGATCCGGCGACCGGAGCCCTGACCCCGCTGGGGTCCTGTGACACCGTCGCCGACCCCTCGTACCTCGCCGTCGCCCGCGACACCGGGGTGCTCTACGCGGTCAGCGAGACCGCGCGGGGCGCGGTGTGCGCCTTCCGGCCGACCGCCGAGGGCCTCGCGGCCCTCGGTCCGGCCGTGCCCGTCGAGGGCGCGGGCCCCACCCATCTCAGCGTGGCCGGCGGCCGGCTGCTCACCGCCAACTACACCTCCGGCAGCGTCAGCAGCCTCCCGCTCGGCGCCGACGGCAGCCCCGGCGGGCCCGCGTCCGTCCTCGGACACCAGGGCTCGGGGCCCGACGCGGACCGCCAGGAGCGCCCGCACGCCCACCAGGTGCTGCCCGACCCGAGCGGCCGCTGGGTGCTCAGCGTGGACCTGGGCACCGACTCGGTACGGGTCTGCGCGCCGGACCCCGCCACCGGGGAGCTGCGGGTGCACGCCGAGACCGCGCTGCGTGCCGGGACCGGCCCGCGCCACCTCGTCTTCCACCCGGACGTCGCGGTGGTCTACGTCCTGCACGAGCTGGAGCCGCAGCTGACCGTCTGCCGGTGGGATCCGGTATCCGGGCGACTGGAACCGGTCGCAGAGGTTCCGGTGGCCCCTGGGGGCCCTCCAGGCGCCGTACGGGCCTATCCCTCGGCGGTCGTCGCCTCGCCCGACGGGCGCTTCGTCTGGGTCGCCGTCCGCGGCGCCGACACCGTCGTCACCTTCTCCCTCGCCGACGGCGCCGAGAAGCCGCTGCTCAGCAGCACGGTCGACTGCGGCGGCAGCTGGCCGCGCGACCTCGTCGCCGACCCGTCGGGGCGCCGGCTGTACGCGGCGAACGAGCGCTCCGGGGACGTCACCTGGTTCGAGGTGGACCCGCTGACCGGGCGGCCGCACCGGGCGGGCTCGGTGGCCGTGCCCGCCGCGACCTGCGTGGTCTTCGGCTGACTCGCTCCACTGCCCGCCTGCCCGCCTGCCCGCAGCCCTGCCCGGTCCGGACGTACGAGTGCCCCGCCGCCGGAATCCGGCGGCGGGGCACTCGTACGCGACGCGGGCGGGTCAGTGGGACGTGGCCAGGGTGATCCCCAGGGCGGCCGCGTACTGGGCGACGGCCAGCTTGCCGAGCGCCGGGTAGGCCCCGAGCACCTCGGCGGTGGCGCAGTCGGCCTCCTTGCAGGCGGTGTCCAGCAGCCCCTCGGCGGCCTCCGGGCCGATCAGGTACGGGGCGAGCGCCAGCTGCGTGGAACCCTCGCGGCGCAGCTGCTCGGCGACCGCGGCCACCGAACCCTCTTGGTCGAGCGCGGCCGCCTGGACGGGCACGGCGAGCCGGGCGGCGAGCAGCATGCCCGTGATCCCGGCGGCCTGGACGGCCTCCTCGCCGCCGGTGGTGGCCAGGACGATGCCGTCGGCGGCGGTGGTCACCGTGAAGAGGCGGGCGCGGTCGGCGCGGGCCAGGCCGGCCTCCGACAGCCGCACGTGCAGGCCCTCGGCGAGCAGCGGGTGCGGACCGAGTACGTCGGCCAGCTCGGCGGCGGCCGAGGAGTCCATCAGGGCCTGGCGGACCCGGCGCAGCAGATCGCTGTCCGGACCGGCCAGCAGGGGCACGACCACGGCGTCCGGGCCGGTCGGAGCGGGCACCTCGTGGCCGGCGGCGCGGGCGAACTCCGCGCGTGCGGCACGCTCCGTCGCGACGGCGGTCAGCACGCCGGACAGGGACGGGAACTCGGAGGCGTCGTCACCGTCGAGGAAGCCGATGCGGGCGTCCAGGCCCGGCAGTTCGGAACGGCCGATGCTGATGATCTCTTCCGCGAGCCCCCGCGAGGCGGCCGAGGGGGCACCGGGCACGGCGAGCACCAGCGCGGGCGCGCCCTCGGGCGCCACCGCGGGCTCGGGCCGGCGGTGCCGTCCGGTCTGGCGGGGTCGCGGCATTCGTACGGGCAGGCCATTTGCGGGCCCAGTGGGGGAGCTCATGGCGCCGCATGCTACTGGCTTATCGGAACCGGGTGTTCGGGCAGGGCTGGCTCGCATGGCATCTGTCCGTATTTATCCGGTGAATGTGAGAAAGGTCAACTGACGGACGGCAAGCGCCAGTCGACAGGCTGTGAACCCTGGCCCTCGAGCAACGCGTTGGTCCGGCTGAAGGGCCTGGAGCCGAAGAACCCGTAATCGGCGGACTTGGGGGAGGGGTGGGAGGACTCCACCACGGGCAGTTCACCGAGCAGCGGACGCAGGTTGCGGGCCGCCCGGCCCCAGAGGATGGAGACCAGCGGCTTGCCGCGCGCGGCCAGGGCCCGGATGGCCTGGTCGGTGACGGCTTCCCAGCCCTTGCCCTGGTGCGCGTTCGACCGGCGGGGAGCGGTGGTCAGGGAGCGGTTCAGCAGCAGGACGCCCTGCCGGGTCCACGGAGTGAGGTCGCCGTTCGCGGGCCGGCCGGTCCCCAGGTCCCGGTGCAGTTCCAGGAAGATGTTGTCGAGGCTGGGCGGCACCGGCCGCACCTCGGGGGCCACCGAGAAGGACAGGCCCACGGCGTGCCCCGGGGTGGGGTAGGGGTCCTGGCCGACGATGAGCACCTTGACCTCGTCGAAGGGCTGCTGGAAGGCGCGCAGCACATTGGCCCCGGCAGGTACGTAGGTCCTCCCCGCCGCGATCTCGGCGCGCAGGAAGTCGCCCATGGCGGCGATGTGCTCCGCCACCGGCTCAAGAGCGCGGGCCCAGCCCGGCTCGACGATCTCGTTCAACGGTCGTGCTGCCACGGTGGATCACTCTACTGGCCGATCCGTCACGCCCTCGACCGGTCCGGGCCTCCGCCCCGCTTCGGCCCGTTTCCACCCCGCTTCCTTCCTGATCCGGTTCCGCCCTGCTCCGCCCCGTTCGCGTCCCATCCGCTCACCCGCGCCGCCCGCACGCAGAGCACGTCCGGCAGGTGCTCGGCCAGCAGCTGCCAGTTGTCCCCGTCGTCGTGGCTGGCGTACAGCTCGCCGTTGCGGTTGCCGAAGTAGATCCCCGCCGGATTCGCGTCGTCCGTGCACAGCGCGTCGCGCAGCACCGTGCCGTAGTGGTCCCCGGCCGGCAGCCCGCGCGACAGGGGCTCCCAGGTGGCGCCCGCGTCCTGGGTGCGGAAGACCCGGCACCGGTGCTCGGCCGGGACCCGGTCGGAGTCGGCGTTGAGCGGGAAGACGTAGGCGGTGTCCGGCCGGTGCGGATGGGCGGCCACCGCGAAGCCGAAGTCGGAGGGCAGGCCGCCCCCGATGTCGGTCCAACGGGCCCCCGCGTCGTCGCTGCGGTAGACGCCCCAGTGGTTCTGCAGGTAGAGCCGGTCCGTGTCCGCGGCGTCCTGGGCGATCTTGTGCACGCACTGGCCGAACTCCGGATGCGGATCCGGCAGGAACACCGCCGAGACCCCCTCGTTGGACGGCGACCAGCTCGCCCCGCCGTCCTTGCTGCGGAACACCCCGGCGGTGGAGACCGCCACCGTCACCGCGTCGGGGTCGCGGGGATCGGTGATCACCGTGTGCAGCCCCTCGCCGCCGCCGCCCGGCTCCCAGCTCTTGCGGCTCGGGTGCTCCCACAGCGGGCGGACCAGTTCGAAGGACTCGCCCCGGTCGGTCGAACGGAACAGGGCGGCCGGCTCGGTCCCCGCGTACACCACGTCCGGGGCCTCCGGCCCGGCCGGATGCAGCTGCCAGACCCGCTCCAGCGAGGCGCCGGTGTCCTTGGGGAACTTCACCGCCGGGGCGGCGGGCTCCCGCCAGGTCGCCCCCAGGTCGTCGGAGCTGAAGACGGACGGCCCCCAGTGCAGGCTGTCCGCGCCCACCAGCAGCCGTGGCACGGGGCCCCGCCGGTCGACCGCGACCGCGTAGACGGCCTGGGCGTTGAAATGGGGCCCGTCGAACTCCCAGGGGCCGTCCCCTCGGCGGCGGCCGGTGAACAGTCCCTTGCGGGTCCCTACGAGCAGCAGTACCTCGGCCATGGCCGGCACCTCCGGACTTCGTCGTCCTCAGCGGATGTTCGGGTGTGGTTGCGGTGTCTTCCGGCCAGTCTGCACCCGCCCACCGACAGTGGCCCGGCGGGCGCCGCGGTGCCCCGAGTGGCTGATCGGTACCGACCGTTCACAGGTCGGAAATGGCCGCTGCTTGCATGTGGGTGTTCGGAATCGGTTGACTTCACGCCACTACCGCCGCACGCGAGAGGACCTCAGTGGCCACTGAGCACCTGTCCCCGCTCGACCTCGCCTTCTGGCGGATCGAATCCGCCGCCCACCCCATGCACCTCGGCGCCCTCGCCGTCTTCACCTCCGGGGGTCCCGGGGCCGCCGAGCACGCCGCCGAGCTGCTCGCCGCCCGCTGCGCCGCCGTGCCGGGCCTGCGCCGCCGGATCCACGACGTGCTGCTTCCCTTCGGCGCGGCCGCCTGGTCGTCCGACCCCGGCTTCGACCCGGCGCGGCACGTGTTCCTCGTACGGACCGGGGTCCTCGATCCGCACGCCGCGGCCGGGCCGCTGATGGCGCGCCCGCTGGACCGCGGGCTGCCGCCGTGGGAGGCGCACGTCCTGGCCGGACCCGACCCGGACTCCTTCGCGGTGCTCTTCAAGTTCCACCACGCCCTCGCCGACGGCCTGGGCGCCCTCGCCCTCGCGGCCACCCTCTTCGACGAGGGCCCGACCCTGCGTCCCCCCGTGCCGCCGGTGCCCGGGCGGCCGCCCCGCTCCACCCTGCGCCGCCTCCCCGAGGTCCTGGCGGCCCGGGTCCAGGACGTGGGCCAGGCCCTGGAGATCGGCGCGGCCGTGGCCCGCGCCGGGCTGCCGGTCGGGGTTCCCGCAGCCCTCACCACCGACCTCACGACGGGCCCCGCCGTGCCCGGGACCCGCGCGGTCGCGGGCCTCGCCCTGGACCTGGACGAGGTCAACCTGATCCGCAAGTCCGTCGGCGGCACCGTCAACGACGTGCTGATCGCCCTGGTCGCGGGCGGCCTGCGGCGCTGGCTGGCCGGGCGCGGCGACCCCGAGCCCCGGGGCGCCGGGCCGCGCGCCCTGATCCCGGTGTCCCGCCGCCGAGGCCCGGGGACCTCCGGCGGCGCCGGGAACCGGCTCTCCGGATACCTGCTCCGGCTGCCGCTCGCCGAGCCCGACCCCTTGCGCCGGCTGAGCTCCGTACGCAGCGGCATGGACCGGAACAAGGACGCCGGGCCCGCCCGCGGCGCCGGAGCCGTCGCCCTGCTCGCCGACCACGTCCACCCGCTCGGGCACCGGCTCGGCGGCCCGCTCGTGGCCCAGGCCGCCCGGCTGCTCTTCGACATCCTGGTCACCAGCGTCCCGCTGCCCGGCTTCACCTTCACCCTCGGCGGCAGCCGGGTCCGCGAGGTCTACCCCCTCGCCCCGCTGGCCCGGGGCCAGTCCCTGGCCGTGGCGGTCTCCACGTACAAGGGGACGGTCCACTACGGCCTGGTCGCCGACGCCCGCGCCGTTCCGGACCTGGGGGCCCTGGCGGGGGCGCTGCGCGCGGAGCTCAATGCACTTGTACGAGAGGTCTCGTAGTACGAGCGATTCCGTAGTACGGTGTGTCTCGTACTTAGCCCGCCGTTCCCCGGTGCGCCCGGTGACCTCTGGAGACCTTCATGAGTGCTGCCCCCGCTGCCTTCACCGCCCTGTTCGAGCCCTGGACCCTGCGTTCGGTCACCATCCCGAACCGGGTGTGGATGGCCCCCATGTGCCAGTACAGCGCCGAGCCCTCCGGCCCGGACGCGGGCGTGGCCCACGACTGGCACTTCGCCCACTACGCCGCCCGCGCCGTCGGCGGCACCGGCCTGATCCTCCAGGAGGCCACCGCCGTCGCGCCGGAGGGCCGGATCTCCCCCTACGACCTCGGCATCTGGAACGACACCCAGGTCGAGGCGCTGCGCCGGATCACCGCCTTCGTCAAGGCCCAGGGCACGGTGCCCGGCATCCAGATCGGCCATGCCGGCCGCAAGGCCGCCACCGACCGGACCTGGAAGGGCGGGCAGCCGGTCGGGCCCGAGGAGCACGGCTGGCAGACGGTCGCCCCGAGCGCCGTGCCGTTCGGCGAGGGCCACCCGGTCCCCGACGAGCTGACGGTCGACGAGATCCACGAGATCACCGGCCAGTTCGCGGCCGCCGCCGGGCGGGCGCTGGCCGCGGGCTACGAGGTCGTCGAGATCCACGGCGCCCACGGCTACCTCATCGGCGAGTTCCTCTCCCCGTCGAGCAACCGGCGCACCGACGCCTATGGCGGCTCCTTCGAGAACCGGACCCGCTTCGCCCTCGAAGTCGTCGACGCCGTACGGGCGGTGTGGCCGGAGGAACTCCCGCTCTTCTTCCGGATCTCCGCCACCGACTGGCTGGAGGAGGACGGCTGGACCGCCGACGAGACGGTCCGGCTGGCCGGTCTGCTGCTGGCGCACGGGGTGGACCTGCTCGACGTCTCGACCGGCGGTCTCGTCCCCGGCGTCACGATCCCGCTCGGCCCCGGATACCAGGTCCCCTTCGCCGCCCGGGTCAAGGCCGAGACCGAGCTGCCGGTGGCCGCGGTCGGCCTGATCACCGAGCCGGCGCAGGCCGAGAAGATCCTGGCCAACGGCGAGGCCGACGCGGTCCTGCTGGGCCGGGAGCTGCTGCGCGACCCGTACTGGGCCCGTCGCGCGGCCGCCGACCTGGGGGCGCGGCCCCGTACGCCGGACCAGTACCACCGCTCCTGGTGAAACCGGTGCGGCCCGGACACCCGGGCCGCACCGAGCAGGTCCTACGACGGTTCTCGTACGATGGGGCCCGGAGCACGTCGAGCGAGCGGAGCAGGGACATGACCGAACGGGACGCGGCCCGCACCCTCGCCCACCCCGGGACGGCCGAGATCCGCCTGGAGGGCGTCCTGCACGCGCTCTCCGACCCGCTCCGGCTCTCCATCGTCCGCGACCTGGCCGCCTCCGCCTCGGAGCTGGCCTGCTCGTACTTCGACCTGCCCGTCACCAAGTCCACGACCACCCACCACTTCCGCGTCCTGCGTGAGAGCGGCGTCGTCCACCAGACCTACCGCGGCACCACCAAGCTCAACGCCCTGCGCCGGGCAGACCTGGAAACCCTCTTCCCGGGCCTCCTGGACGCCGTCCTCACGGCAGCCGAATCCGAAGCGACCCGCCTGGGGCGCCCGTAGCCGCTGTGGCTCCCGTGGCTCCCGTGGTTCGCGCCCCGGCGTCGCGAACTCCCCGCGGTGGGGCCGGAGATCTCCGTACGATGCGTGCGAGAACTGTCGATCCGCACCTCGGCCCAGGGGGATACTTGCGTCAGGCCGCCGTCGTCTTCGTGCACGGTCTCTACTCGTCGCCGACCACCTGGACGCCCTTGCAGCGGGAGCTGTCCGCGATCCCCGCGGTGTCGGACGAATACGACTTCCTGTTCTTCGAGTACGCGACACGACCCGTGACCTGGAACCCGCTGCGGCGGATGCCCGATCTGGACACGGTCGCGGAGAGCCTGCGCGGATTCGTCGGTGACCTCACGGCAGGCTACGAACGGGTCGCCCTGGTCACGCACAGCCAGGGCGGGTTAGTCGCCCAGCGGTACCTGTCCCGGATGCTGCTGGCGGGCCGCGGCCGGGACCTCGCCAAGATCCGGCGGCTGGTGATGTTCGCCTGCCCCAACAACGGGTCCGACCTCTTCCTGCTGGCCCGCAGGGGGCTGATCCCGATGACCCGCAACAGCCAGGAGCGCGAGCTCAAGCCGCTCCAGACCTCTGTGCTCGAAACCCAGCGCCGGGTCATCGACGGCATCGTCCGGGCCCCGGAACTCGCCGCGGGCAGCTGCCCGATCCCGATCGTGGCCTACGCGGGCGAGAGCGACAACGTGGTGGTCCCCTCCTCCGCCGCGGGGTTCTTCCCCGAGACGGGGGTGCTGCCCGGCGACCACTTCTCGGTGATCAAGCCGAGCGGTCCGGACAGCCGGATCGTCCACGCGGTGCGCAAGGAACTCGCGCGGGCCCTGGCCGAGCCCTTCCCCGCCGAGCCGCAGCCCGAGGCCGACATCCCCCACCGCCGCAGGCCGGCCCACTTCGCCGCCGACGTCCTCACGGAACGGGAGATGGCCGGCCCGATCACCGTGCCCACCGGTGGACCCGGCGGGCACGCGACCCCGTTCTTCCTCCACGGCGGACCGGTGGAGCAACTCAGGAACGTCGACATCGTGGTGTCCTCGGAGAACACCTACCTCCAGCTGTCCCAGTTCTTCAAGCCGTCGACCTCCGGCAGTCTGCGCCGGGCGGCGGCGGAGAAGAGCGGCGGGGGCCAGATCCTGGAGGACGTGGCGGGCGACCACCTCGCGGCCTGGCTGCGCAGCCACGGCAGTTACGGACTCCCCGTGCCGGACGGAACGGTCGCGCCGACCCCCGCGGGCGCGCTCTCGCGGCGCAACGTACGGCGGATCTACCACGCGGCCATCGCCGCCCCCGTCTCGGGAACCAACAACTACCGGGTCGACCCGCAGTCCATCCCCCGAGCCGTCCACAACACCTTCGACCTGGCACGCCAGGAACGCGTGGAGCAGGGCCTGGCCCTGTCCTCCATCTGCTTCCCGCTCTTCGGGGCGGGGCGCGGCGGGATGAGCGTCTCGGAGAGCTTCGAACTGATCTGGGAGCCGTTGATGAGCGAGCTGGCCGAAGACCCCAGCTGGAGCATCCACTTCACCAACCGCCGGAGGACGATCTTCGACCTCCTGTGCGAGCGGCTCCAGGCCAAGAAGAGCGCTCACGACCAGGCCGGCTAGGGGGTCGGATGACGTCGCCGGAAGGTCTGTCCCCGCCGGACGCGGTCTGCATGAACCACATCGACGACGCGCATCTGCGCCGTCACCTCAGCACCCTCATGACCGCGTCCCGCTGCTCGTTCTGCACCACGAGCTCGGCCCGCGGCGAACCGGTGGCCGTCGACCTGCGCCTCCTCGTGCACCGTGTCCTGGCCGGCGTCCGGGAGAAGTACGAGCCCACGGGCGCGCCCGGGCAGGGCGTCAGCACCGCGCGCGCCGTCGAGGACGTCTGCCGGGGCGCCGTCGAGCCCCGGGTGGCGCGCGCCGTGCGGGACCGGACGGAGCCCGCCTCCTGGCAGCTGCGGGAAGCGCCACGGCCGCACGGGCCCGACCCGGTCCACGCGCCGTGGGCCCGCTTCCGCCGGCAGGTCGGCCACCAGAGACGGTTCACCCTGCTCGCCGGGCCCGGCCGGCACGGTGCGCCCTCGCCCGTCCCCATGCTGGACGCGGTGTCGGCGGTCGTGGACCGGCTGGGGCTCGTCCGCAGGCTGCCCGCCGGGCACCCGGTGTGGCGCGGCCGGATGCGCGGGGACACCACCGCACCGGGCTATGTCGCGGCCACCATAGGCTCGACGCCGCCCGCGCGCGCCACAGCCAACCGGATGAGCCCCGCGGGCGTCTCGATGTTCTATGGATCCGCGGACGTGGCCACTGTCCTCGCGGAGATATCGGCGCACGATCCCCGCCCCTACGCGGCCGTCGCGGCGTTCGAGCTGATCCGTCCGGTCTCCGTGGTCGATCTGGCGGCCGTCCCCGGTGTGCCGAGCGTGTTCGACCCCGACCGCAGGTCCCTGCTCGGCCCGGTCGCGTTCATCCGGTCCTTCTCGGAAGACCTCAGCCGTCCGGTGGTCCGGGACGGGCGCGAGCACCTCGCCTACGTCCCCACACAGGTGCTGACCGAGTACTTCCGCTGCCTCTCCCCGCTCAGCGTCGACGGGATCGCCTTCCGCTCCGCCCACAACGGCGGCATCAACTACGTGCTGTTCACCGGCCCCGAGGGATGCGTCGACCCCGGCGACGAGACGCCCCATGCGATGCTCCGCCTGCGCCCCGGCACCGAACGGGTCGTCGAACGTTAGTGCTGTGGCCGGAGGTCCATGCCTAGCCCGGGCCCGCGGCGTCCAGGAGGCCCGGCCAGTCGGGGATCTTGACCGAGCGGCGGCCCAGGGAGCGGCCCAGGTCCGTCTCGGCCGTTTCGATGGCCAGCCAGCCCGGCCACAGCACCGGACGCAGGCCCGCCGCCCGCAGGGCGTCCAGCGGGTCGTCGGGAAGCTCCCGGCGGGCCAGCGCCCCCGCGTCCTGGAGCAGGGAGGAGACGCTCTCCTTGGCGCAGGGCCGGTTGGTGCCGATCACCCCGGTCGGGCCCCGCTTGATCCAGCCCGCCACGTACTCGCCGACCGAGGCCCGGCCCGCGCGCAGCACCCGGCCCGCCGCGTGCGGGACGGTGCCCTTCGCGGGGTCGAAGGGCAGGCCGGCCAGCGGGACGCCCTTGTACCCCACCGAGCGCAGCACCAGCTGGGCGTCGAGGTCCTCGTACGTGCCCGTGCCGGTGACCCCGCCGAGGCCGTCGGGGAGGGTCCGCTCGAAGCGCACGGCCCTGACCCGGCCGTCGGGCCCGCCCAGCACCTCCACCGGACGCAGGTAGAACCGCAGCGCGATGCGGCGCTGCCCGTCCCCCGGGCCCCGCTCCGCCCAGCCGCGCAGCACCTCCAGGTTCCGGCGCGCCACCGCGGGCAGCGCCGCCGCAGCGCCCGGGTCGGCGTACGCGGGGTCCAGGGCCAGCTCGGCGGGGTCCACGACGGCATCCACCGAGGGCAGCGTGCCCAGTTCCCGCAGCTCCTTGGTGGTGAACTTGCCCTGGGACGGGCCGCGTCGGGCGACCATCGCGACCGTGTGCAGCCCGCTGTCGGCGAGCGCGCCCAGCGCGGGCTGCGGCATGTCGGTCGGCGACAGCTCCGGTACGCCGCGCGCCAGGATCCGGGTGACGTCCACGGCGACGTTGCCCGCGCCGATCACCACCGCCGAGCTCACCCCGGGCAGGTCGAAGGCCTCGGCCGCGGCATCCGGGTGTCCGCTGTACCAGGACACGAAGGCCGTGGCGGAGTGCACCCCGGCCAGTTCCTCGCCGGGGATGCCCAGCAGCCGGTCCCGCGCCGCCCCCACGCAGTACACCACCGCGTGGTACAGCTCCAGCAGCCGCTCGGTGGGCAGCTGCTCCCCGCCGACCTCGACATGGCCGAGGAAGCGGATCCGCTCGTCCTCCAGCACGGTGCGCAGGCTGCCCTGGAGCGATTTGATCTTCTCGTGGTCGGGGGCGACCCCGTACCGTACGAGGCCGTACGGTGCCGGCAGCCGGTCCAGTACGTCCACCCGTACGCCCGGCACCTCGCGCTGCTGGGTCAGCGTCTGAGCGGCGTACACCCCGCTGGGGCCCGATCCGACGACGGCGATACGAAGCACGGCGGAACTCCTCCCGCAGGTGGTCCCAGCATGACACCAGGTGCCCCGGCCGTCAGCCCATCGTGCGCATCCGGTGGATCTCGGCGCTCTGCGTGGCCACGACCTCGTTGGCCATCTCCTCGACCAGCACGTTGTTCCCGTCGGCCAGCGCCTCGCCCGCCATCTTCAGCGCGCCCTCGTGGTGGGTGGTCATCAGCTTCAGGAACAGCCGGTCGAAGTCGCCGCCGCGGGCCTGCGTCAGCTCACCCAGCTGCTGTTCCGTGGCCATGCCCGGCATCGTGCCGTGGTCGTGGCCTCCGGAGCCCGCCGCGGGCGCCGGATAGCGGGACAACCATCCCTCCATCGCCCCGATTTCCGGCTTCTGCGCTGCCGCGATCCGCTCCGCGAGCCGTTTGACCCCGTCCGCCGAGGCCCGGTCCGGGGCCAGCGCGCTCATGGTCAGGGCCTGCCGGTGGTGCTCGATCATGCCCTGCACGTAGGCGTGGTCGGCCGCGTTGGGGCTGTCGTCGGGCTGCTCCTTGGCGGCCTGTTCGGGGGAGAGGGTGCGGGCCTTCTCGCCGGGTCTGCCGGGGGCGATCACCGCGGCCTGTCCGTCGTCCGCCCCGGCCTTCGCGCCGCTCCCGCTCTCCTCCTGGCAGCCGGTGAGGGCGAGCAGGAGGCCGGCGGCCACGGCCGCCCCGGCGAATCGGCCGAGCCGCGCCCGTGAGGCCTTGGGACCCCGGAGGTCTTTTGCCATGTCCATGGAAAGACGATACTGCCGGGGTCCTGGTTCCGTTCCCACGACGAACGGAACCGATCGGACTCCCATGGGAGGGCACAGTGACCTCGTTGCACACCACAAGAGTGCGGAACCGGAGTCTGGGAGCGGCCGTCGCCGCGGCCGGCCTCCTCGCCGCGCTCCTCGCGGCCACACCCGCGGCAGCCTCCCCGGACCCGGGTGACTTGACGCCCGGGACCGGCAGCCAGCAGAGCAGCGGCCTCGCCGAGGGCAGGGAACTCGCGCCCGGCGAGATCCCCGGCCAGGACGAGATCGTCCACAGCCGCAACATCAAGCCCCTGGCCAACATCCCCAGTACCTTCCCCGGAATCACCAACTCCGACCTGGCCTTCCAGGGGAAGTACGCCTACGCCGGCAACTACAACGGCTTCACGGTCTACGACATCGGCAATCCCAAGGCGCCGAAGACCGTCAGCCAGGTGCTCTGCCCCGGCGGCCAGAACGACATATCCGTCCACGGTGACCTGCTCTTCCTCTCCACGGACTCCTCGCGCAGCGACGACTCCTGCAACAGCGTCTCGCAGCCCGCGACGGAGAAGTCCTCGTGGGAGGGCATCAAGATCTTCGACATCAAGGACAAGAAGAACCCCAAGTACATCAAGTCCGTCGAGACGGCCTGCGGCTCCCACACCCATACCCTGCTCAACGGCGACCGGGACATCTACCTCTACGTCGCCTCCTACTCGCCGAACGAGGCGTTCCCGGACTGCCGGCCGCCGCACGACGGCATCTCCGTGGTGAAGGTCCCGAAGAAGAAGCCGACCCAGGCCGCGGTCGTCGCCTTCCCGATCCTCTTCCCGGACGGCGGCAACCCGGGCGGACCGGAGAACCCGGGCGTCTCCAAGACCACCGGCTGCCACGACATCACCGTGCTGCCGTCGAAGAACCTGGCCGCCGGCGCCTGCATGGGCGACGGCATCCTGTTCGACATCAGCAAGCCCGAGCAGCCGAGGGTCATCGACCGGGTGCAGGACAACGTGAACTTCGCGTTCTGGCACTCGGCCACCTTCAACGAGCGGGCGAACAAGGTGGTGTTCACCGACGAGCTCGGCGGCGGTGGCGGCGCCACCTGCAACGAGGCCACCGGACCCAACCGCGGTGCCGACGGGATCTACGACGTCACCGGCCGCGGCGACGAGCGCAAGCTCGTCTTCCGCAGCTACTTCAAGATCCCGCGCCACCAGGCCGACACCGAGAACTGCGTGGCCCACAACGGCTCGCTGATCCCGGTCGGCGGCGGCCGCGACATCATGGTCCAGGCCTGGTACCAGGGCGGCATCTCGGTCTGGGACTTCACCGACTCCGCCGGCCCCAAGGAGATCGGCTACTTCGAGCGCGGCCCGCTCAGCACGGACCAGCTCGGACTCGGCGGGTCCTGGTCGGCGTACTACTACAACGGGCACATCTACTCGAACGACATCGCCAAGGGCCTCGACGTGCTGAGGCTGGACGACTGGCGCACCGACAGCGCCAAGTGGGTGTGGATGGACCGGCTCAACGTGCAGTCCCAGCCCGACTACCGCTAGCCCCTGTAGCGGCCCTCGGCTCCCGTGGTCAAAGCTGAATCGTTCCGCCGGGCGGCCCGCAGCCGTCCGGCGGAACGCCGAGATCCCAGTCCAGCCCGTAACGCTGGAACAGCTCGGCCCGCAGCCGGGCCCGAGGCATCGGCGCCCCCGGCAGCAGCACGGCCACCACCGCGCCCATCAGCAGCGCCCGCAGAAGCGGGTAGTCGGTGTCCACGTCCTGCGAGCCGTACCGGGTGACGGTGTGGCGCAGCAGCTCCGCCAGCCGCTGCTGCTCCGGGCACTGCACGAAGCCCTCCGCCGTGAGGATGCCCGCCATGTGCGTCCGCATCAGCAGCGGATGGTCCTGCGTCAGCCCGAGGATCGAGTCGATGGCCCGGGCGAGCAGCTCGCAGCCCCCCAGTGCGCCGGCGGGCCGCGGCTCGCGCTCCAGCGCCTCCTGAAGGGTCAGGTGCATCAGCCGGTGCACCGCCGACTGCAGCAACTGCCGTTTGCCCGGGAAGTAGTACGAGACCAGGCCGCGCGCCGTGCCCGCCCGGTCGGCGATGTCGCCGAGGGTCGTGGCCTCGTAGCCACGCTCGGCGACGAGTTCGACCGTGGCCTGGAGCAGCCGCTCCCGGGAACGTCTGCGCAATTCTTCATTGACCGATGCGCTGCGCGGGGACATGCTTACTCCTGCGTTGACTGGCTCGGAGCCAATATACTCAGCGCACGGGGTCGTCTGCTCTGGGTGACACGGGGGATCGCCCAGAGCAGGCACACCACATCACGCCGTACGGACTCAGGGACGGTCGGCGGGCAGGACGAAGTGGGCGCCGTTTGCCGCGCTGTCGACGTGGACGACGTGCCGGCCCACCCGGACGGTCTGGGTCCCTCCGACATGCCAGGAGCCCTCCGGTACGGCGTCGCCGGTGCCGTCGCCGCCCGCGCCGGTGCCGCCCGCGCAGTCGGTGCCGTCGAGCGGAGTCCAGACCTCCATGAAGGTGCTGCCGTCGGGGTTCTCGCCCGTCTCGATCAGGTCGGCGCCCTCGCGGCGCAGCGTTCCCACGTCATGGCCGGGACTGCCGACCTCGTGGAGGAACGTGACCTGCCGGCCGTCGTAGACGGTGGTTCCGGCGAACCCGCGGCTGTCGGCGTAGAACTCGCCGCTCTGGACCCACACGACGTGCCTCGTCTCGTGCAGCGGGCCACCGTCACGGCTGATTCCGGCGCGCAACCAGGCGCCGGGGATGGGTGCGTTCATGACCCGACTCTGACACGTATGCGGCCCCGGCCCTCCGGAGCCCCCCAGGTCGTCGCGCAGGCCACCACGACGACGCCCAGCAGCCAGCCCCCGAGCACGTCGGAGGGCCAGTGCACACCGAGGTAGACGCGGGTGAAGCCGACGCCGAGCACCGACACCACGGCCAGGGACCACGCCGCCGGAGCCGTCCACACCGGCCACGCCCCCCGCGTCGGCCGTGCCGGCTCCGACGGGCGCGCCGGGGACCCGTGCGGGAGCAGCCACAGCAGCATCCCGCACACCACCGTCGCCGTCATGGCGTGGCCGGACGGATAGGCCGCGTACTGCGCCGTGTCCACGGGATCCGTCCACACCGGGCGCTCCCGCCCCACCAGAGCCTTCAGCCCCTGCTGCACCGCCGAGCCGATCACGGTGGCCAGCGCCACCCGCACCGCCCGCCACCGGTCTGCTCGCCACCACAGCCAGACACAGGCCAGGGCGGCCAGGACGCGCATGGTCCAGGGGTCCCACACCAAGTCGCTCAGCACCCGCATGAGCTGCGTGACCCCCGGGTGGAGGACGGAGTAGCCGTGCAGGTCCCGGGTCACCCGGTCGTCGTACGAGAGCAGCGGCTGCCACCGCGCCAGCACCAGCGCGGTCAGCACGGCCGCCAGCAGCGCGCAGCCGACGCCCGTCCACCGAAGTCGTTCGTTCCGCATCGGCTGATCCTCGCAGCAGCGGGACCACCGGGGCCGGGCGGGCGCGCCAGCGGCCAGCCGGCCCCCATCAGGGCGTGCGGTCAAAGTCCCGTCTGGCGGGCGGCACTTTGACGGCAGGCCCTACGCCAGGGCGCTCAGACCCGGTACGAAGGCCACCAGCAGCGGGACCGCCGGGACCAGCGTGGCCAGCGCCGTCAGCCGCAGCCGCCGGACCGCCGAGAGCCGGGGCGCGGCCGACAGCAGCCGCCGCACCCGGTGCGTGACGTGCGCGTGCGGGGCCGGGCCGGGCCCGAACACCCCGCGGTCCTCGTTCAGTCCGACCAGGGCCAGCGCGACCGTCAGCCGGCCGAACCGCCGCGAGGCCACGTCGTCGGCGGCCAGCTCGACGAGGCGGTGCATCTCCGCCTCGAACGCGGCGAAGACCGGCACCCGCGGGAAGCCTCCGGCCAGGGCCCGCGCGCAGTTCAGCAGCCAGTCGTGGCGGGCCGCGGCGTGCCCCTGCTCGTGGGCCAGTACGGCGTCCAGCTGGCTCCCCTTGAGCCGGCCCAGGGCCGCCGTCGTGACCACCAGCTGCGGAGCCGTCCCCGGCAGCCACCAGGCGTCCGGCCGCGCCCCCTCCAGCACGACCAGCCGTGCCGCGGCCGGGTCCTCCCCGGGCAGCAGCGGGGCCCGGACCAGCAGCTCGGTGCCCTGCGCCCGCCGGCGCGCCCGCGCCCGCAGCACCTCCAAAGTCAGCTTGGCGCCCGTCCACAGGGCGCCGCCCGCCAGGAGCAGTGCGGTGGCGGCGGCCCACGGCCCGCCGGAGGCGCCCAGCGCGTAGGCGTCGACCACCCCGTGCGGGGCGGCGGCGAAGAGCCCGTCCCGGACCGCCAGCCAGGCGGCCGCCGCGCTGAGCAGCATCGACAGGGCGAGGCACAGGAGTACGGCGCCGACCACGCACTGCCACACCCACAGGGCGACGACGGGTTCACGCTCGGGCCAGTCGGCCCGGGCCAGCAGACGGGGGGCGAGCACCGCGGTCAGGGCGCCGAGCAGCAGGAGAACGGCGGGGACCATCATGTCCGCCAGCCTATGAGCCGGGGCTACCTGCGGGTATGGCCTTGGGGCATTGGTGACGCAGGACACGTCCGCCGGCGCCCTCACATGGTGAGCAGCATGGCCAACATCCCTATTCCCATGGCCAGTCGGCAGGCCCGGGTCAGCTCCGCGGACTTCAGGGGCGCGTCGCTCCCGACGGGTCCGGTGAGCGGCTGGGCGCCGCCGCCCGCCGCCACCAGCCGGGCCCCGCCCAGCAGGACGTACCCCGCGAAGTAGAGCAGCAGTGCGCCGGTGAGGAGCGGCAGCCCGGCGCCGTGCCCGCCTGCGGTCCCGTACCCGGTGGCCGTCGTCGAGGCCGTCGTGCCCGGCACCGTCATCGTCAGCGCCATGTAGGCCATGGCCAGCGAACCGACGAGGTGGTGCGTGTGGTGCACCCCCTCGTGCAGCAGCCACAGGGCGTGCAGCGCCGCCGCGCAGAAGACCGCCAGCAGGATCGGGGGCCCCCACGTGCCCAGCCCCGTGGGCGCGGCCATCACGGCCATGCCGAAGCCCATCAGCGCCTCGCCGGCCGCCGCGCCCCGCCCGCCCCGGCCGGCTCTGCCCGCCCGCACCAGGCAGTAGGCGCCGCTCGCCGCGCACAGCAGGACCAGCAGCCAGGCGGAGACGGAGGCGGGAAGGGACGTGGCGGGACCGTGCACGGCGGAACCTCCCGGTTCGTCGGCGTCACGGGAAGCAATGCCCGCCCGCGGGGGTCCGCACGCCGCTCCGGGAGAGACCGCTTAAGCTCTCCTTGCCGTACCAGGCATGTCATATGCCACCGCGCAGAACGGAGCCCGCATGTCGACGCCCAGCCCCGCCCCCCTGAGCTTCCGCAGTGCCGTGGAGGCGGACGTACCGGAGCTGGTGGCCCTGGTCGAGTCGGCGTACCGCGGAGACGCCAGCCGCGCGGGATGGACCACGGAGGCGGACTACCTGGAGGGCCAGCGCACCGACGCGGGCGGGGTCCGACAGGTCATAGACACCCCGGACAGCACCCTGCTCGTCGTCGAGCGGGCCGGTGAACTCGTCGCCTGCTGCCAGCTCGAACACCGCGGCGACCACGTCTACTTCGGGATGTTCGCCGTCCGCCCCGGACTCCAGGGCGGCGGCCTCGGCAAGGAGATCCTGGCCGAGGCCGAGCGCCGCGCGGGCGAGGTCTGGGGCGCCAAGGAGATGCGGATGACGGTGGTGAACGTACGGGAGGAGCTCATCGCCTACTACGTGCGCCGCGGCTACCGGCGCACCGGCGAGCTGAGCCCCTTCCCGTACGGCGACGAGCGCTTCGGCGTACCGCTCCGTGAGGACCTGGCCTTCGAGCTCCTGGTCAAGTCGCTCTGACCGGTACGGGCGCTCTCACGCGGTGAACCGGCCCGTACTGCGGATCTCGGGGAAGTCGGTGACGGCGCCGTCCAGTTCGAGCGCCCGCGCCAGCCGCAGCTGATCCAGGGTGTTGACCGTCCAGCCGGTCACCCGGATCCCGGCGGCGTGCGCCGCCTCCACGGTCTCCAGGGTGAGCCGCCGGATGTCCAGCGCGATCGTGGCGGCCCCGGCGGCCAGCGCCCGGTCCACGATGTCGGGGCCGTGCGGGCTCGCGTACAAGGTGGTCCGCAGGCCCGGCACCAGCCGGGCCGCCTCGGCGAGCACCGCTTCGTCGGCGGAGGCCACCTCCACCCGCGCGGTCAGGTCGCGGCGCAGGATCAGCTGCGCGAGCACACCGGCGGTGGCCCGGTCCCGTACCGACACCTGGAGGGGAGTCCGGACCGCGTCCACCACCTCCTCGAAGAGCGGCACGTGCTCGCCCTGGCCGGCGTCGAGCTCGCGCAGGGCGGCCAGGGTCAGATCGGCGACGGCCCCCGAGCCGTCGGTGGTCCGGTCCACCTCGGGGTCGTGCAGGACGACGAGGGTGCCGTCCTTGCTCAGCTGGAGATCCAGTGCGATGACGTCCATGCCGGAGCGTTCCGCACGGACGAACGACCGCAGGGTGTTCTCCGGTTCGACACCCATGACCCCGCGGTGACCGATGGTGAGGAAAGTCAAGGTTCTCTCGCTTCCGTCGACGGCGGCTCTCCGCGCGGTCGCGGTGTCCCGACCGGCCGCGCGCGATGAGGACGCATGCTAGTGCGCCACGGGTGCGATGGGACCGCCCGTGCAACGCCCTCGGAGGGCCGTACGGCCGCATCCCGTCAGGGCTCGGCGCCCGCCGTCGGTCCTGCCGCGTCACCCGGGGGTGGGCGCGTCCCCGCCGGCTTGACGGACCGCGGCCCCGCCCCGGGTGCGACCCCTGCTCCGGCCTCCGGTCAGGCCTTTGCTCAGGGCCTCAGGTCCGGCCTCTGCTCAGGCCTCAGGTCCGGCCTCAGCTCCCGTCTCGGGTGCCGCCTCCGCCTCGGGTGAGGCCTTCGCCTCGGCCTCCGGTCCGGCCTGAGGTCCGGCCTGAGGTCCGGCCTCCGCCGGTCCCGGGAGGTCCGCCAGGTCCGCCAGCAGGGCCTGTGCCAGCTCCAGTTCCGCCAGGTGCTGCCGCTCGCTCCAGCGCAGCGCGAGGACCGGGAAGGCCCATTCCGCCACGTCGCCCGCCTGCCCCATCGCCTCCCGTACGGCGGCCAGCTCGCCCCGGGTCCGCTCCAGGTGCTCCCCGACCATCGCCCGCAGCCGCTCCGGCTCGGCCAGGTGCCCCAGCCAGATCCGCAGCAGCAGCCCGTGCTTGAGGACCGGGGGTCCGGCCTCCGAGACGTCCGCGGCCCAGCCGGACAGGGCCGCGCGGCCGGCGTCGGTGATGGCGTACCGCCGTTTGGCCCGTGCCTCCTCGGGCCCCGAGCGCGCGGAGGCGGCGTACCCGAGCTCCTCCAGGCGGCGCAGTTCCGCGTAGATCTGGCTGATCGCCGGTGACCAGTAGAAGAAGCGGAGCGAGGAGTCCGCCCACTTCTTCAGTTCGTAACCGGTCCGCTCCCCGGGGAAGGAGAGCAGACCGAGAACCGCCCACGCGGTCGGCGGCAGCTCTTGCTTCTTCAGCTTCTGACTACTAGTCATATTCCTAATTGAAGTAAGCCCGGGCTCAGGACGCAACCGTGGAGGCACCGTGAAATTCTCCGTGATCTTCGAAGCTCAGCTCGCCGACCCGACGGTGGAACGGGAGCACCAGGTCATCCGCGACTGCGTGGAGCAGGCCGTGCTCGCCGAGCGGATGGGATTCGACCGGATCTGGGCCGTGGAGCACCACTCGCTGAAGTGGTACGCACACATGTCCGCACCTGAGATCTTTTTGACGTGGGTCGCGGCCAGGACGAACACCATACGCATCGGGCACGGCGTCGTGTGCATGCCCTTCAACTTCAACCACCCGGTGCGGGTCGCCGAGCGGGCCGCCATGCTCGACCTGCTCTCGGGAGGGCGGCTCGACCTGGGGGCCGGCCGCGGAGGCACCGTGCAGGAGACCTCGCTGTGCGGGGTGGACAAGGAGCGCACCACCGCGGAGGTCGAGGAGGCGCTGCGGATCATCGGCAGGGCCTGGCAGGAGGAGGAGCTGGAGTACCACGGTGAGCTGATCGACATCGACCCCCACCCGATCCTGCCGCGGCCCGCGCAGACCCCGCACCCGCCGCTGTTCCTCGCGTGCAGCCGGGAGGAGACCCTGGTGCAGGCCGCCGAGCTGGGGATCGGGGCCCTGGTGATGGGCTTCGCCGGGCCCGAGTCGATAGCCCGGATGCGCTCGGTGTACGACGCCGCCGTCGCCGGGAGGGACGGCGGCCGGTTCGTCTCCTCCGTCGTCAACGACCACTTCTCGGTGCTCTGCCCGACGATCGTGCTCGACGACCCGGAGGAGGCCCGCCGGATCGGTATCCGGGGCCAGCGGTTCTTCGCCCAGTCGATCGGCCACTGGTACGGCGGGGCCGGCATCCCGGACGAGGCGGTGGTCGAGGGCGCCGACGAGGCCGCGGAGATGCGCAGGGCCGCCGAGCAGGTGGTGGCGCGGCTGCACGAGCAGGCCATCCCGGTCCGGCCGACGTCCACGGCCACCTTCCACGCCGACCACGCCTACGGCAGCGCCGACGACGCCATCGCCTACGTGCAACGGCTCAAGGAGGCGGGGGCCGACGAGATCATGTGCCTGATCCAGATGGGCACGGTGGAGCAGGAGGCCTGCCTGGAGACCCTGCGGCAGTGGGGCGAGAAGGTCATCCCGCACTTCGCCGAGGGGCCCGGCGCGGACGCGCCCGGGGCCGACGTGCCCGGCCGGAACGGCTGAGGGTCGCGGCGATGACCGACCCCGCCGACCGCCTCTCCTCTGCTGCCGCTCCTGCCGCTCCTGCCGACCCACTCGACGCCACTGACCCTGCCGACCGACTCGCCCCCGCGGCCCCTGGCGACCGACTCGTCCCTGCCGACCCCACCGACCCCACCGACCCCACCGAACCCGCCGACCCCGTCGACCGGCTCGACCCCGCCGCCCGGCCCTTCGCGGACGCCCTCGCCGCCGCCTTCCCCGATGTCGGCGGCAGCGTCACCGACGCCGCCGAGGCCCGCCGGATCCTCGCCGCCGCGCCCGCGCCGCCGGCCGGGCCGCCCCCCGTCGGTTCGGTCGAGGACCGGGAGATCCCGGGCCCGGCCGGGGCGCCGCCGCTGGGCGTCCGGGTCTACTACCCCGACCCGGAGCAGTGGCCCGGGCTCCGCCCGACCGTGGTGTTCTGCCACGGCGGGGGCTGGGTCCTGTGCGATCTCGACAGTCACGACGCCACCGTCCGCGCGCTCTGCCGGGCCTCCGGCGCCGTACTCGTCTCCGTCGACTACCGGCGCGCGCCGGAGGCCCGGTTCCCCGCCGCCGCCCTCGACGCGTACGCCGCCCTGTGCTGGGCCGGCGCCCACCTCGACGAGCTGGGCGGCGACCCGGCCGCCCTGGTGGTGGCCGGGGACAGCGCCGGAGCCAACCTGGCCGTGGCCTCGCTGCTGCTGGCCCGGGAGCGCGGGGGACCGGCGGTCGCGCTCCAGGTGCTGCTCTACCCCGCCCTGGACGCCGCCCAGGACAGCCCGTCGTACCGGACCGACGCGCGGGGGTACTTCCTGACCGCCGCCCACCTGCGCTGGTTCTGGGAGCAGTACCTCGGCCCGGCGGACCCCGGCCATCCGCTGGCCTCCCCGCTGCGCGCGGACCCGGCCGGGCTGCCTCCCGCCCACGTGGTGGTCGCGGGGTGCGATCCGCTGCGGGACGACGGGGTGGCGTACCACCGCCTGCTGGCCGGGAACGGGATCGCCTCGACCCTGGACGGCCATCCCGGGATGTTCCACGGCTTCCTCGCGCTGTCCGGCGTACTCCCGCAGGCCCGGGAGGCCATGCGGCGACTGGGCGGAGTCATCGATTCCACCCTTAAGCACGGGAAGAATTCCGGTGAAGGAGGGGGTGACGCAGGATAATTTCCCGCATTCCCTCTTGAGTAGGAGAGCCTCACGCGCATACGCTGTCTTGACGTGAGGTTCTCCTGTGGAGGAAGTGACATGACGGAAATTCTTGTGCCGGGTCCCGGCGGTACCGCGATAGCCGCCGATGCGCGGGTGGTCGACCACCCGGCGTGGCCCGAGCTCAAGGCCGCCGTGGAGGAGATCCGCCCCTGGCAGGCCAAGGACGGCTCCATCGACTTCGAGGCGGAGGGCGCCCCCGCCCGGGCCGCCGCCGAGGCCGCCGTCGAGCGCGTGGTCGGCGCCGTCCAGGCGCTCTCCCCGCTGCTCCCGCACGCCACGGCCTACCACCAGGCCCTCGTCGGCGACCTGCGCAAGTGGGCCGCGGACGGTTTCGTGGTGCCGGACTTCCTCGACTCCCTGCTGGCCTTCCACCCGGCCGCCGAGCGCGCCGACGGTCTCCAGCACCTCGTGGTCTTCCCCATGTACACGCAGAACGGCAACCCGGACCGCAATCTGGAGGCCGTCGCGCTCAAGATGGTGTGGCCCGAGTGGCTCGCCGAGCTGGAGCGCACCCGGTACGACAACCCGCTCTTCCTCGGCATCACCTTCGAGGACTTCACCCCGGGCTACGACACCAACTCCGCCGTGCTCTTCCCGGAGACCATCGCGGTGCGCGAGGCCCCCGAGCGCTTCACCTGGGGCGGCATCTTCTGCGACCGCGAGGCCGCCCGCTACCGCAAGGTCACCGAGGCCGCCGTGGACATCCTGGGCATCGAGCTGCCCGAGGACATCGCCGCCATGGTCCAGGACCAGCAGCGCTGCGAGAAGGCATTCGTCCTGTGGGACATGGTCCACGACCGCACCCACAGCCACGGCGACCTGCCGTTCGACCCCTTCATGATCAAGCAGCGCCAGCCGTTCTGGATGTACGGGCTGGAGGAGCTGCGCTGCGACCTCACCGCCTTCAAGGAGGCCGTGAAGCTCGAGTCCGAGGGCAACGAGCACGGCCGCGACGTGCAGTACGCGGTCCTCTTCGACCGGATGTTCCGCTTCCCGGTCTCCGGCGACCGCAACCGCAACTACGACGGTCTCGGCGGCCAGCTCCTCTTCGCGTACCTCCACAAGCACGACGTCGTGCGCTGGACGGACAACAAGCTGAAGATCGACTGGATGCGCGCCCCGCAGGTCACCAACCAGCTGTGCGGCGAGATCGAGGACCTCTACCGGGCCGGCATCGACCGCCCGAAGCTCGTCCACTGGTTCAAGGCCTACGAGCTGGTCTCCACCTACCTCGCCCCGCACCCGGGCTCCAAGTGGGCCAAGGGCCCCGACGCCCTCGACATGACGCAGCCTCCGCGCAAGCTCGTGGACGACGTGCTTCCGGACGAGTTTCCGCTCAGCATGTTCTATGAGGCCCTCGCCAAGAAGCTCAAGGGCGTGATCGCCTCTACGAAGGGCATCACCGCCCGGAACGCGGAACACGCCGAGAACGCTGCGCGGGTCGCCGCGTGAGCACTCGCCCTCAGGAGGCTGCACAGATGAACGGCTCCGGGAACGGCAACGGCAACGGGAAGCTCCAGGGAGCGGTGGTCGCGGTGGCCGGGGCGGGCGGGCCCGCCGGCCGCGCCACCCTGCTCCGCCTCGCCGAGGCGGGTGCGGTGGTCGTGGCCTCCGACGCCGACCCGGCGCGGCTCGCGGAAGCCGTGGACGCGGCACGCTACGCCCACGGCGGCGCCACCATCACCGGTGACACCGTGGACCTGCTCGACCTGGACGCCACCAAGGCGTGGGCCGAGCAGACCGAGAAGGAGTTCGGCCACGTGGACGGCCTAGTCCACCTCGTCGGCGGCTGGCGCGGATCCACCACCTTCACCGACACCGACCTCGCGGACTGGGACTTCCTGGAGAAGCTCCTCATCCGCACCGTCCAGCACACCTCGCTCGCCTTCCACGACGGCCTGCTGCGCAGCGACCGCGGCCGCTACGTCCTGGTCAGCCAGTCCGGCGCGCACAAGCCGGTCGCCAACAACGCCGCGTACAACGCGGGCAAGGCGGCGGCCGAGGCCTGGACGCTGGCGCTCGCCGACTCCTTCCGCAAGGTGGGGGGCGATGAGGGTCCGGGCGCTGCGGCTGCGATCCTGGTCATCAAGGCACTGGTGCACGACGCGATGCGCGCCGAGCGTCCCAATGCGAAGTTCGCGGGCTTCACCGACGTCAAGGAGCTGGCCGAGGCCATCGCCGGAGTCTGGGAGCGGCCCGCCATCGATGTGAACGGAAAGCGTCTGTGGCTCACTCCGCAACCGTGAGAACCGATGCGCGCCGCCACCACGACCCGGCGGTACGCGGTTTCGCGAGCGACAACTACGCGGGGGTGCATCCGGAGATCCTGGAGGCCATCGCGCTCGCCAACGGCGGCCACCAGGTCGCCTACGGTGACGACGAGTACACCGAACACCTGCAGAAGGTCTTCCGCAGCCACTTCGGACCGTACGCGCAGGCCTTCCCGGTCTTCAACGGAACCGGCGCCAACGTCACGGCCCTCCAGGCCCTGACCGACCGCTGGGGCGCCGTGATCTGCGCCGAGTCGGCGCACATCAACGTCGACGAGGGCGGTGCGCCGGAGCGGATGGCGGGCCTGAAGCTGCTCACCGTCCCGACGCCGGACGGCAAGCTCACCCCGGAGCTCATCGACCGCCAGGCCTGGGGCTGGGAGGACGAGCACCGGGCGATGCCCCAGGTCGTCTCGATCACCCAGAACACCGAGCTGGGCACCGTGTACACCCCGGACGAGATCCGGGCCATCTGCGAGCACGCGCACGGCAAGGGCATGAAGGTCCACCTGGACGGCGCCCGGATAGCCAACGCCGCGGCCTCGCTCGACGTGCCGATGCGGACCTTCACCAACACGGTCGGCGTGGACGTGCTGTCGTACGGCGGCACCAAGAACGGCATGATGTTCGGCGAGGCCGTGGTGGTGCTCAATCCGGACGCGGTCCGGCAGATGAAGCACATCCGCAAGATGTCGATGCAGCTCGCGTCCAAGATGCGGTTCGTGTCGGTGCAGCTGGAGGCGCTGCTCGCCAAGGACCTGTGGCTGCGCAACGCCCGGCACTCCAACGCGATGGCGCAGCGGCTGGCCGCGGGCGTCCGCGAGACGGACGGGGTGGAGATCCTCTACCCGGTGCAGGCCAACGCGGTGTTCGCGCGGCTGCCGCACGAGGTGTCGCTGCGGCTGCAGAAGCGCTACCGCTTCTACTTCTGGGACGAGACCGCCGGTGACGTCCGCTGGATGTGCGGCTTCGACACCCAGGAGGAGGACGTGGACGGCTTCCTCCAGGCGCTGAAGGAAGAGCTGGCGCGCTGAGCCGTGGCCGTCCCGGCCGGGACGGCGCCACACCATAATTCGATAGTCATGCGTATCGTCGTATAGGTATGCTCCTGGATCATGGAACTGATCCAGGAGCAGCCCGACCTCGCCGCCTATCTGGCGGCCGACGACGCCATCGACCACGGCCACCCGCTCGTACGCGAAACCGCCGACGCCCTCTGGACCGCCACGGGCGCCGACGCGCATGCGTACGCCGAGGTGGCCTTCGAGTTCGTCCGCGACACCGTCCCGCACTCGGCGGACTCCGGCGACCCGCGCGTCAGCTGGCGCGCCTCCGACGTGCTCGCCACGCGCAACGGCATCTGCTACGCCAAGTCCCACGCGCTGGCCGCCCTGCTGCGCGCCCAGGGCATTCCGGCCGCCCTCTGCTACCAGCTCCTCGCGGACGACGACGGATCGAACCCCGTGGTCCACGGGCTGATCGCCCTGCGGCTGCCCGGCCGGACGCAGTGGTTCCGCCAGGACCCGCGGGGCAACAAGCCCGGCGTGGACGCGCAGTTCAGCCTCGACTGCGAGCAACTGGCCTTCCCCGTGCGCCCGGAGCTCGGCGAAGTCGACTACCCCGAGCTGCACGCCGCCCCGCACCCGGCCACGCTCAAGGCCCTCCGGGACTCCGCCGACCGGCCGGAGCTGTGGCGCAGGCTTCCGACGTCCCTGTAGCCGCCTGTGGAGCGGCGCCCCGTACGGTCACCAGCGCGTGCAGCAGGGCCGCGGCGAGCTGGAGTCCGGCGATCCCGGCCAGCAGGGTCCGTGCGGGCGCGTCGGCCGCGAACCCCACCAGGGCCGCCCCGGCCGCCGCCGCCGTCAGCTTGAGCCCCGCGCCCAGGGTGAACACCTGCGTGCGCGCGCCCGTCGGCGCGTGCTCCGAGCGGATCCGGAGCGTGGCCGTCAGCAGTGGCCCGTCGCACACCCCCGCCACCGCGAACAGCGCCGCCATGACGGCCACGGACGGCGCGAGGGCCGCCGCGGCCAGGGCGGCCCCGGTCCCGGTCAGCGCCCATCGGGCGAGGCGCCCCGACTCCACCGAGGTCAGCCGGCCCAGCGTCAGGGAACCCGTCAGCGCGCCCACCGCGAAGGCCGTCACCAGTATGCCCCCGGCCCCCGGGCTGCCGAGCCCGGCCGCCAGCAGCACCGAGGTGGTGGTGAGCGAGCCGATGCCGACGAACGCCAGGGTCGTGGCCGAGGTGACGGCCCGCAGCTCCCGGACCCGCCACAGGGCCACGAGCCCGGCGGTGATCCCCGTCCCGGGTGCGCCACGGAGCGGGCCCGCGTCCTGCCCCTCGTACGGAAGGCCCGCCGCCAGCACCGCCGCGAGCGCGCCGGAGGCCGCCAGGGCCGCCATCGCGGGTGCGGCCGAGGCCAGGGCCGTGACCAGGCTGACCACCGCCGGTGCGGTGACCGCCGCGGCGTTGTAGGTGGAGGCGTCCCAGCCGTAGGCCCGGTCCCGCCCCGCACCCGCCGGCACCAGGCCGGAGACCAGGCTGGACAGTCCGCCGGTGACCATCGGCCCGCAGGTGCCGCCGCACACCGCCACCGCGATCACCACCGCGACCGGCGCCCGGCCCAGCAGCAGCGACAGCGCCGCCACCGCCGCCGTGAACCCGGCCAGGGCGCCGACGTGGAAGAGCCGGGGCCGACGGGTACGGGCCGCGGCGGCGCCCGCGAGCGGGGCCGCCAGCACGTGCGGGGCCAGCCAGGCCGTCAGCACGAACGCGCCGTGCGCCGCGCTCCCGGTGCGCTCCAGGGCGAGCAGCACCAGCGCCATGCCCATGCCCTCGGAGGCGAAGCGCGCGGCCAGCGCCGCCGCCAGGTACCGCCACAACCCGCGCATCCCGCACCCCCGCCATTGTGTAACGTGATAGCCGGGCAAGACGTTACGTGATGCGGGTGTAGGGCGAAAGGATCCAGGCATGGCGGACTCCGGACCGGGCTTCTCGGCCCCCCAGCGCCTGATCGACCTCGCCGAGGCGGTGCGCGCGGACCCCGGCCTGCCGCGCGCGGGCCTCGCGGCGCTGCTGGCCCGGCACGGGGAGCGCCCGGGCGACCTCACCGAGGAGGCCTTCGGCGAGGCGGACGCCGCCGAACTGCGCGCCGCGGCCAGGCGGATGGCGGGGGTGCTCGCCGAGCCGGACGAGGACCGGGCCGCCGAGGCCCTCAACGCGCTCTTCGTGCAGTGCGCCACCAGGCCCCGGCTGACCCGGCACGACGGCCACCCCTGGCACCTGCACGTGGACCGGGGCGACGGGGCGGGCTGGGGTGACTGGTTCCTCGCGACCGGCGCCCTCGCACTGGCCCAGCTCCTCACCGAGCACGGGCGGATCGCGTGGGGGGCCTGCGCCGCCGAGGGGTGCGGGCGGCTCTTCCTCGCCACCGGGCCGGGCAGCGCCCGCCGCTACTGCTCCAGCACGTGCTCAAGCCGCTCGCGGGTGGCCGCCCACCGCCGCCGCAAGCGCGAAGCCTGACCGGAGGGGCGCGGGGCGCGGCAGTGTGACAGGAAACTTTCTTGTCAGACATCGTTGTCGACTTGGCATGGGCATGAGTATCTTCAGCCCACCGGAACCCCTCCGACCGGAAGGCCCCCCATGCGTTTCGGACTCCCCGCCGGGATCGCCGCACTGGCCCTCGGCTTACTGGTGGCGGTGGTTCCCGCCCCCACCGTCGCGGCGCCCCCGGCCCCCGCAGCCCCCGCCGCCCCCGCCCAGTTCACCCACCCCGGAGTACTCAGCAGCCGAGCACAGCTGGACTTCGTACGGGCCAAGGTGCAGGCGGGCCAGCAGCCCTGGAAACCGGCGTTCGACGCCATGCTCGCGAGCAGCTACGCATCGCTGTCCCGTACGCCCAAGCCGCGCACCGTCGTGGAGTGCGGCTCCGGTTCGAACCCGAACCACGGCTGCACGGACGAGCGTCAGGACGCCGTCGCCGCCTATACCCAGGCGCTCGCCTGGTACATCACCAGGGACGCCAAGTACGCGAAGAAGTCCATCGAGCTGATGGACGCCTGGTCCGCGACGATCAAGGACCACACCAACAGCAACGCACCCCTGCAGAGCGGCTGGGCCGGCTCGACCTGGCCGCGCGCCGCCGAGATCATCAAGCACACCTATACCGGCGGCTGGGCGAACCGCGACCGCTTCGCGACCATGCTGCGAGAGGTCTACCTGCCCGAGGTGATCAACGGGAGGCCGAACAGCAACGGCAACTGGGAACTGATCATGATGGACGCCGCCGTCGGCATCTCGGTCCATCTCGACGACCGGGCGAGCTACGACAAGGCGATGGGCATCTACCTCGGCCGCGTCCCCGCCTACTTCTACCTGGCGTCCGACGGCGCGCAGCCCGCCTACCCGCCGCGCTCCCACATCGACACCCGGAGCGAGCTGGTCACCTACTGGCACGGACAGACGACCTTCGTGGACGGCCTCGCCCAGGAGACCTGCCGGGACTTCGGCCACACCGGCTGGGGGATCGCGGCGGCCACGCACGTCGCCGAGACCTCGCGGATCCAGGGCCGCGACCTGTACCCGCAGTTCAAGGACCGGTTCCGGCACGCGCTGGGCTTCCACGCCACGTACGAACTCGGCGCGCCCGCGCCGTCCTGGCTCTGCGGCGGAAGCCCCGCCAAGGGCATCGGCCCGGTGACCGAGGTCGGCTACAACGCCCTGCACACCCGGCTCGGCGTCACCATGGACAACACGCGCAGGCTCACCGAGGGACGGCGCCCCGCGGGCGCCGACAACTACTTCGTGGCGTGGGAGACCCTGACCCACGCCGACAACCCCAACTGAGCGGCCCGGCCACAGCGCGGCCCCGTCCCCCAGGGGACGGGGCCGCGCTCCGACGTCCGGCTCAGCCGGCTTCCTTGACCTCGGCCGCCGTCGGCGCGGTACCGCCCAGGTGGGCCGGCAGCCACCAGGAGTCCTCGGCGCCCTTGGGCTTGTCCGGGTAGGCGCGCTGCGCCGAGTCGAGCAGCTCCTGCACGCGCTCGCGCAGGCGGCGCGTGATGGCGCCCGCGAACTGGTCCGCCGGGGCCTCCAGGGGCTCGCCCACCCGCATCGTCACCGGGATGTGGCTGCGCTTGAGGTTCTTCGGGCGGCCCTTGGTCCACAGCCGCTGGGTGCCCCACAGGGCCACCGGGATCAGCGGGACGCCGGCCTCCTGGGCCATGCGCGCCGCACCCGACTTGAAGCTCTTGAGCGTGAACGACTGGGAGATCGTGGCCTCCGGGAACACCCCGATGATCTCGCCCGCCCGCAGCGAGTCCAGGGCGTGCTGGTACGCCGTCTCACCCTGCTTGCGGTCCACCGGGATGTGCTTCATGGCGCGCATCAGCGGGCCGGACACCTTGTGCCGGAACACCGACTCCTTCGCCATGAAACGCACCAGGCGCTTCTGCGGCCGCGCCGTCAGTCCGGCGAAGATGAAGTCGAGGTAGCCGATGTGGTTCGACACCAGGACCGCACCGCCCGTGCGGGGGATGTTCTCGGTTCCCTTCATGTCGATACGGATGTCCAGTGCACGGAACAGACCGTGCGCGGCGCTGATCACCGGGGGGTAGACGAGCTCAGCCATGCTGGGGAGACCCCGCTTTCTGCCTGGGGAGGTGCTCCCGGACGGAAGTTACGGAAGCGTAGGTACGCGACCATGGGGATCGTGCCCCATACGCGGGCTGCTGGCCAGCCCAGACGCCCGCGCCCAGGGAGATTCTCGTCACGCAGGGAATGCGGGGCAACCACGGGGCGCTCCGAACAGGGGTACCCCCGGCGACGGCGGGGGGAACGGACACGTACGGGGGACGACGGATCCACGTGACGACGCAGACGGGAGCGCCGGTGCCGGGGCAGGCGGACGGGCAGGTCCGGCTGGGCGCCGCGGAGCTGGGCGCGGAGCCGGGCGAGCGGGCCAGCCTGGTGCAGTTCTCCAGCGCCTTCTGCCAGCCCTGCCGGGCCACCCGGCGGATCCTCGCCGAGGTCGCCGCGATGGTGGACGGGGTCGCGCACATCGAGATCGACGCCGAACGCCACCTCGGCCTCGTACGGGCCCTCGGGATCGAGAAGACCCCGACCGTGCTCGTCCTGGACGCGGCGGGCCGGATCGTCCAGCGGGCCGCCGGGATGCCCCGCAAGGCGGACGTGATCGCCGCCCTGGGCGCAGCGGTGTGACGGGCCGTCCGTCGGGCCGTCCGTCGGAACGGGCGGCGCGCGGAACGGTCCGCCCGCTCGGGGTCCCGTACGCCCCCGGGCGCCGGAGTCCGCGCCGCGCGGGCGTCCCGGAGCGCCCGTACGCACCTCCGCACGCAGCGTGACGCACCTGACATCTGGCCTTTCTCGCTTGACTGTGTACATGGGAAATCGCCAGGCTGGCGCCATGCGGTATGAACTCCTGCTCCATGGACGGGTCCACGTGGACCTCGTCCGACACGCGAGCGCGCGCTGTCCGGGTCACTGAAGGCCCGACCCGTGATCCCACCAGTGCCCGCGTTCCCCGTGGCAGAAGGAAGCCCCCTCATGACCGCCCCGACGGCCCAGTACTCCCGATCCAGCGTCGGCCGGCCCGGCACGCCCGAACTGCTGCGCTCCGTGTTCCGCCGGCACGCCGCCGGGGTCGCGGTGATCACCGCCGCGGACGGCGGCCGGCCGGTGGGCTTCACCGCCACCTCGCTCAACTCGGTCTCCGCGGACCCTCCGATGCTGTCCTTCACCATCGGGACCGGGTCCTCCAGCTGGCCCGCGATCCGTGATTCCGAGTACCTCGGCGTCCACATACTCGGCGAGCACCAGCAGGAGCTGGCGGGCCTGTTCGCCCGCAGCGGCGCCGACCGCTTCGGCCCGGCCACCGGCTGGAGCGCCGGCCCCCACGGGGTCCCGGTGCTGGACGGCGTACTGGCGTGGCTGGTGTGCCGGGCGGTGGCGCGGGTGCCCGCGGGTGAGCACCGGGTGATCATCGGTGAGGC
This sequence comes from Streptomyces sp. NBC_01408, assembly GCF_026340255.1. Lineage (GTDB taxonomy): Bacteria > Actinomycetota > Actinomycetes > Streptomycetales > Streptomycetaceae > Streptomyces. The sequence continues at coordinate 4,653,751 of NZ_JAPEPJ010000001.1, forward strand.
CGTCGCGGGGGATCCCGCGGGGGAGGGCCGGCCCCTGCTGTACCACCAGGGGCGCTTCAACGCGTTGCGCGACTGAATCGTGCCTGCTGGGGCGGGTTCGTCCGGCGTTGGCAAGGTCACAGTTCACCGGCCTTGCACCTGGGTGGGACCCACTGTGTACTGACGAGTAACATTCCCTTCGGAGCGCGGGCCGCCCCGACCGGGATCCGCCCGACAAGGCGCCTATGCTGCCTGCACAAGGCGGTACCAGAAATGACGATGCGGTAGGAGAGCCGGCGTGAGCCTGAGGATCGTTGTCTGTGTGAAGTACGTGCCCGACGCCACCGGCGACCGGCAGTTCACCGAGGACTTGACCGTCAACCGTGACGACGTCGACGGCCTGCTGTCGGAGCTCGACGAGTACGCCGTCGAGCAGGCGCTGCAGATTGCCGATGAGGCCGACGACGCGGAGATCACCGTCCTGACGGTGGGCCCCGAGGACGCCAAGGACGCGCTGCGCAAGGCGCTGTCGATGGGCGCCGACAAGGCCATCCACGTCGAGGACGACGACCTGCACGGCACCGACGTCATGGGCACCTCGCTGGTGCTCGCCAAGGCGATCGAGAAGGCCGGCTACGACCTGGTCATCACCGGCATGGCCTCGACCGACGGCACCATGGGCGTGCTCCCGGCGATCCTGGCCGAGCGCCTGGGCGTCCCGCAGGTCACCCTGCTCTCCGAGGTCAAGGTCGAGGACGGCACCGTGACCGGCCGCCGCGACGGCGACACCGCGAGCGAGCGGCTCGAGGCCTCCCTCCCCGCGCTCGTCTCGGTGACGGACCAGTCGGGCGAGGCCCGCTACCCGTCCTTCAAGGGCATCATGGCCGCCAAGAAGAAGCCGGTTCAGTCCTGGGACCTGGAGGAGCTGGAGATCGAGTCCGACGAGGTCGGCCTGGAAGGCTCCTGGACCGCGGTCGACTCCGCGGCGCAGCGCCCGGCCCGCACCGCCGGCACGATCGTCAAGGACGAGGGCGAGGGCGGCAAGGCGCTGGCCGAGTTCCTGGCCAGCCAGAAGTTCATCTAAGAACTTCGGTTCCCCTCTTAGCCCCCAGACACTTCGCAATCGCAGGAGAGCAGTCCCATGGCTGAAGTTCTCGTCTACGTCGACCACGTGGACGGCGCCGTCCGCAAGCCCACCCTCGAGCTGCTGACGCTGGCCCGCCGCATCGGCGAGCCCGTCGCCGTCGCCCTGGGCGCCGGCGCGGCCGACACCGCCGCGGTCCTCGCCGAGCACGGCGCGGTCAAGGTCCTCACCGCCGACGCCCCCGAGTTCACCGAGTACCTCGTCGTACCGAAGGTGGACGCACTCCAGGCCGCCTACGAGGCCGTGTCCGCCGGTGGCTCCCTCGCCGCCGTGCTCGTCCCGTCCTCCGCCGAGGGCAAGGAGATCGCCGCCCGCCTGGCGCTGCGCATCGGCTCCGGCATCATCACCGACGCCACCGACATCGAGGCGGGTGACGAGGGCCCGGTCGCGACGCAGGCCGCCTTCGCCGCCTCCTTCACCACCAAGTCCCGTGTCTCCAAGGGCACCCCGGTCATCACCGTCAAGCCGAACTCGGCCCCGGTGGAGGCCGCCCCGGCCGCGGGTGCCGTCGAGGCCCTCGCCGTCACCTTCGGCGCCCTGGCGACCGGCACCAAGGTCGTCTCCCGCACCCCGCGCGAGTCGACCGGCCGCCCCGAGCTGACCGAGGCCGCGATCGTGGTCTCCGGCGGCCGCGGCGTCAACGGTGCCGAGAACTTCCACATCATCGAGGACCTCGCGGACTCCCTCGGTGCCGCCGTCGGCGCCTCCCGTGCCGCCGTCGACGCCGGCTGGTACCCGCACTCCAACCAGGTCGGCCAGACCGGCAAGTCGGTCTCCCCGCAGCTGTACATCGCCTCGGGCATCTCGGGCGCCATCCAGCACCGGGCCGGCATGCAGACCTCGAAGACCATCGTGGCCGTCAACAAGGACGCCGAGGCCCCGATCTTCGACCTGGTCGACTACGGCGTGGTCGGCGACCTCTTCGCGGTCGTCCCGCAGCTGACCGAGGAGATCAAGGCGCGCAAGGGCTAGTCCCTGACCTGCGCAGATACTGAGGCCCGGGGCCGCGTGGTGACACTCACCACGCGGCCCCGGGCTGTTTCCTGCAACCATTGACTAGACAATGACCCATGACTAAATTCTGCTATGCGGATCTAAGATTCCGTGAAGCGGAAAAGAGGAGAGTGCACGATGGGTCAGCAGGAAAAGGTGGCGACGAGCCTCGCAGGCGCGGTCAGCGAGGGCATCAGCGCTTCCCTGGCGCCGGTGGACGCGGAACTCGCGCGCCACTACCCGGGCGACCCCGGCACCCGTCAGCCCATCCACACGGTCTACGTGCCCGGTGACGTCTTCGCCGCCGACACCATCCGCTCCTGGGGCGACCAGGCCCTCGCGGCCCTCGACGAGCACGCCCCGGACGCCGCCACCTTCGCCAAGGTGCTCGGCATCTCCGACGAGCTGGCCGTACCGGTCTACGACCGTGTCCGCGCCAAGCTGGCCAGCGAGCCCATCGAGGACCTCCGCGTCGACTTCGAGGACGGCTTCGGCGTCCGCTCCGACGAGGAGGAGGACCAGGCCGCGGCCCGCGCCGCCCGCCTCGTATCGGAGGCGTTCTCCAACGGCACGAACGCCCCGTACATGGGCATCCGCATGAAGTGCATGGAGTCCAACGTCCGCGACCGCGGCATCCGCACCACCGACATCTTCCTCTCCGGCCTGCTGGCGAACGGCGGCCTGCCCGAGGGCCTCGTCCTCACCCTGCCGAAGGTCACCTACGCCGAGCAGGTCACCGCCTTCGTGAAGCTGCTGGAAGCCTTCGAGACCGCCCGGGGCCTGCGCCCCGGCCGGATCGGCTTCGAGATCCAGATCGAGACCAGCCAGTCCATCGTCGCCTCCGACGGCACCGCCACCGTCGCCCGCATGATCGAGGCCTCGAAGGGCCGCGCCACCGGCCTGCACTACGGGACCTTCGACTACAGCGCCTGCGTCGGCGTCTCTGCCGCCTACCAGTCGAGCGACCACCCCGCCGCCGACCACGCCAAGGCGATCATGCAGGTTGCGGCCGCCGGGACCGGCGTGCGCGTCTCCGACGGCTCCACGAACGTCCTGCCCATCGGCACCACCGAGCACGTCCACGAGGCCTGGAAGCTCCACTACGGCCTCACCCGGCGCGCCCTGGCCCGTGCGTACTACCAGGGCTGGGACATGCACCCGGCGCACCTGCCGACCCGCTACGCGGCCGTCTTCGTCTTCTACCGCGAGGGCCTCGAGACGGCCGCCGCGCGCCTGAAGGCGTACGTCGCCAAGATCGAGGGCGACGTGATGGACGAGCCGGCCACCGCCAAGGCGCTGGCCGGCTACCTGGTCCGCGGCCTGGACTGCGGCGCGGTCGGCGCCGAGGAGGTCACCGCCCTGACCGGCCTGACCCGCGCCGAGCTGGACGCCTTCGCGATCCCGCGCCGCTCGGCCACGCTGACGGCCACCGCGTAACCCGCCGGGGCCCGGCCCCGCGCGTTCTCGCACCCGTAGCACCCGTAGCACCCGTAGGGCGTACGCCCCGCCACGCGGCGGGGCGTACGCCCTACGGTCGTACAGCGGCCGGCGGTCCGGCGCGCCCGGCTCAGCGGACCGGGCATTCCTTCCAGGCGAAGTGGTACAGGCTGCTGAAGCTGCCGTCCGTCGAGTCGAGCGCCATGAGGCTGGTCTTCGTGGCGTCGGAGGTCCCGACCTCCGCGCGCAGCTCGGTGTTGATGTTGAAGTTCCGCTTCTCCCCGCAGGGCGCGAAGACCAGGGCCTCGATCCCCGTGGTGTCGGTCGCCTGCCAGTTGTCGTCGAGCGCCCCCTGGAACCGGTGCGTCCGGTAGGCGGTCTGGCTCATGCCCTGGAAGTAGTAGCTGGCCTTCTGCGTGCCGACGGCGCCCTCCTGCAGGTTGCCGAAGCCCCGGTAGTCGACCTGGCTGACCGCGTACGTGTAGCCCTGCGGGACGTTCACGACCAGGGACAGCTGGCAGTTCTTGCGGCCCTCGACCGTGGCCACGTTGCCGCCGGCCTGCGCGATGTACTCGCTGTAGGTCACCGTGAAGGCCGTGTTGTCCGGTGAGACGGCGACCGCCGCGCTGCCGGGGCGGCAGCCGGAGCCGTTGACGGTGGCGACGTCCACCGTGATCTGTCCGGGGGGCGCGGGCGCCGGAGCGGCGGCTCCGGCCGGCGGTGCGAACGCGGTGACCAGCAGGACCGTCGCCGATCCGGTGAGAAGCACCGGCTTGAACATGGGGGATCCCTTTCTCGGACTGGCGGGCCCCGCGTGATGTGGGGCCCGTGCCGCCCCCGGCCGTGCGTGGGACGCGCACCGGAGGGACGGGATTCAGCCTGTGAGAAGGGCGGCGTGCGCGCACCCGAGGGTGGGCCGTCTGGCGCAGCGGACGGCCGGGGTGGGCCGTGTCCGGGGAGACCGCGCGATCAGCCCGCGGGCGGGAACTCCCCCGAGCCGCGCGGGATCAGTCGCGTCGGGAGTTCGATCCGCGCCGGCGGGAGGTCGGCCCCCGCGAGCCGCTGGAAGAGCCGGTCCGTGGCCACCCGGCCCAGCGCCGCCGCGTCCTGGGCGACCACCGTGACCCCCGGACGCAGCAGGTCCGCCAGCTCGAAGTCGTCGAAGCCGACCAGGGCCACCGGGCGCTCCCGCGCGGCCAGCACCCGTACGACCGTGACCGTCACCCGGTTGTTGCCGGCGAAGACCGCCGTGACCGGCTCCGGGCCCGACAGCATCTCCACGGCCGCCGCCGAGACCCGCCCGGGGTCCGTCGAGCCGAGGGACACCCAGGATCCGGCCACCGGCAGGCCCGCGTCCGCCATCGCCGCGCGGTAGCCGCGCAGCCGCTCCGTCGCCGTGTGGATGCGGGGGTGGTCGCCGATGAAGCCGATCCGGCGGTGGCCGCCGGCGATCAGGTGGGCGACCCCGTCACGGGCGCCGCCGAAACTGTCCGACAGCACCACGTCGGCCTCGATCCGGCCGGCCGGGCGGTCCACGAACACCGTGGCCACGCCCGCCCTCATCTCCGGCTCCAGGTAACGGTGGTCGTCCCCGGCCGGGATCACGATCAGCCCGTCCACCCGGCGCGCGCACAGCGCCAGCGCCAACTCCCGCTCCCGGTCCGGGTCCTCGGCACTGGAGCCGTTGATGAGCAGCGCCCCGTGCGCCCGCGCCACCTCCTCGACCGCCCGGTTCAGCGGACCGTAGAAGGGGTCGGCGAGATCCTCAAGGACCAGGCCCACGGTGGCGGTACGGCCCTTGCGCAGCACGCGGGCGCTGTCGTTGCGGCGGAACCCGAGGGCCTCGATGGCCTCCTGGACCCGCTTCTCCGTGTCGGGAGTGACCCCCGGCTCGCCGTTGACCACCCGCGACACCGTCTTCAGGCCCACACCGGCCCGGGCCGCCACGTCCTTCATGGTCGGCCGGTTGCCGTAGCGGTGCTCGGACGGGCGGCGGCTGTGAGGCACGGCGGGGAAACCTCCGGAGATAACGTGACACGGCTCTGACCTTGAGGATAAGCACTCGGCTGATAGTTGGGTTTCCGTGGCAGGGTGGGGCGGGCAAGCCATTGGGGGCTCCGGACGAGCCATGGGGAGAGGGGTAGACGTGATTCTCTGGATCAACGGCACATTCGGCGCCGGGAAGACCAGCACGGCCCGCGAACTGATCGGACTCATTCCGGACAGCACCCTGTTCGACCCGGAGCTCATCGGTGACGCGCTGCGCGGACTGCTTCCGCGCAAACGGCTCGCGGAGGTCAGCGACTACCAGGACCTGCCGAGTTGGCGGCGTCTGGTGGTGGACACCGCCGCGGCGCTGCTCGCCGAGGTCGGCGGGGTGCTCGTCGTGCCGATGACCCTGCTCAGGCAGGAGTACCGGGACGAGATCTTCGGCGGGCTGGCGGCCCGTCGGATAGCCGTGCGGCACGTGCTGCTGACCCCGGCGGAAACGATCCTGCGGCAGCGGATCGCGACACGGGAGGAACCGGGCGCTCCCGAGGACGTGGACCTCCGGGTGCGCCAGTGGGCCTACGACCACATCCCGGCCTACCAGCAGGCCCTCGGCTGGCTCACCGCCGACGCACACGCCATCGACAACGGCGCGCTGACCGTGCGCGAGACGGCGGAGCGGATCGCCGAAGCCGTCCGCACCGAGCAGGCCGGGGTCTGCGACATCGTGCAGACCCCGGAACCGACGCGGGAGACGGTGGCAGCCGGGGTCCTCCTCTTCGACGAGCAGGACCGGGTGCTCCTGGTGGATCCGACGTACAAGCCGGACTGGGAGTTCCCGGGCGGGGTCGTCGAAGCGGGCGAGGCACCCGCGCGGGCCGGCGTACGGGAGGTCGCGGAGGAACTGGGCCTCGTACTGGACCGGACCCCCGACCTGCTCGTGGTCGACTGGGAAGCCCCGCAGCCGCCCGGCTACGGGGGACTGCGCCTGCTCTTCGACGGCGGCCGCCTCCCGGACACGGCGGCGGCCCGGCTCCGGCTCCCCGGCCCCGAACTGCGCGCCTGGCGCTTCGTCACGGAGGCCGAGGCCGCCACCCTCCTCCCGCGCCACCGCTACGAACGCCTGCGCTGGGCCCTGCGCGCCCGCGAGCGCGGCCGGCCCCTGTACCTGGAGGCGGGCAGCCCGGTCGGCTGAAGCACGGGCTCAGGGAGCGGTGTCCGCCGCGACCTTCGCGAGCGCGGCGGCCGTGTCCGCCGTCAGGGGGTCGCCGTGGCCGAAGCAGGCGACGGCGGGCGCCAGCGCCGCCAGCCGCCGGAAGGAGTCCACCGCCCCGGCCCGGTCCACGTTGAAGACGCCCAGCATCAGCGGGCCGACGGCGGCGACGCAGTCCCCGGTGAACAGCACGCCGTGGTGCGGGAGGTGGACGCCGATGCTGCCGTCGGTGTGGCCCGGGGCGTGCACCACGTACGCCCCGTCCCCGAAGCCCAGCGCCTCCCCGTCCTCCACCTCCTGGTCGACCGGGGTGGGCGGGGCCTCGGGGACCACCGTCAGGGCGTGCTGGTACAGCGGGACCTCCCAGTCCAGCAGCACCGGTTCGGGCACGGGCCGCTCGCCACGGATCACGGGCGCGTCCAGCCGGTGGGCCAGTACGCGCGCGCCCCAGCGGGCGGCGAGCTCACCGGCCGCGCCGATGTGGTCGCCGTGGCAGTGCGTCAGGACGATCCGCTCCAGCCTCTCGGGCTCCAGCCCGAGGAAACGTATCGCCCCCTCGATCTCGGAGGCGGACTCGGCGTTGCCCGCGTCGATCAGGGTGAGGGCTTCGCCGTCCTGCCAGAGATAGGCCTGGCCGATGGGGAAGCGGAGCATGTGGAGCCGGTTCGGGAGTACTTCGACAAGATCCATGCGGCGAACCTACGCACGGCCGGACACCTGGTGCACGGGACTTCGCCGGGAGCGCGGTACGCCCAGAGCGCACTGCGCCCTGGGCGTACACACGACCGCAGCAGGCGGTCGGCGGCGGGTGGTCAGCCGCGCTTGGACTCCGCGTAGTTGACGAGGAAGACCGCCTCCACCACCGACAGGCGCTCCAGCTCCTCCGGGGACACGCTCTCGTTCACCGCGTGGATCTGCGCCTCCGGCTCGCTGAGCCCGATGAGCAGAATCTCCGCCTCCGGGTACAGCGACGTCAGCGTGTTGCACAGCGGGATCGATCCGCCCATGCCGCTGATCTGCATCTCCTGACCGGGGTACGCCACCTGCATGGCCGCCGCCATCGACGCGTACGCCGGGCTGGCCGTGTCCGCCTGGAAGGGCTGGCCGCGGCCCACGACTTCGAGCTCCAGCCGCGCCTTCCACGGGGTGTGTGCCACCAGGTGCGCCTCCAGCAGCTTGATGGCCTCCAGGGTGTCCACGCCCGGCGGCACCCGCAGGCTGATCAGCGCGCCGGCGCTCGCGTGCACGGACGGGGTGGCCCCTATCACCGGCGGGCAGTCGATGCCCAGCACGGTCACCGCCGGGCGGGCCCACAGCCGGTCCGCGACCGTGCCCTCGCCGATCAGCTCGACCCCCTCCAGCACCCGCGCGTCGGCGCGGAAGTCGGCCTCCGGGTACTGGAGGCCCTCCCACACCGCGTCCGAGGCCAGCCCGTCGACCGTCGTCGAACCGTCCGCCGCGCGCAGCGAGTCCAGTACGCGGATCAGCGCGGCCAGCGCGTCGGGGGCGACGCCGCCGAACAAGCCGTTGTGGAGGTTGCCGCCCAGCGTGTCGATCCTCACCTTGAGCAGGGCCATCCCGCGCAGGCTGGCCGTCACCGTCGGCAGGCCCAGACGGAAGTTGCCCGCGTCGCCGATCACGATGGTGTCGGCGGCCAGCAGCTCGGGGTGCGCCTCCGCGTACTGCTGGAGACCTCCGGTGCCCTGCTCCTCGGAGCCCTCGACGATCACCTTCACGCTCACCGGCACACCGCCGTTGGCCTTCAGCGCGCGCAACGCCAGCAGGTGCATGATGAACCCGCCCTTGCAGTCGGCCGAACCGCGCCCGTACCAGCGGCCGTCGCGCTCCGTCAGCTCGAACGCGGGGGAGATCCAGGCGGTATCGTCCAGCGGCGGCTGCACGTCGTAGTGCGCGTAGAGCAGCACGGTCGGCGCGCCCTGCGGGCCGGGCAGGAAGCCGTACACCGACTGGGTGCCGTCGGGGGTGTCGAGCAGCGCCACGTCCTGGAATCCCTCGACGCGCAGAGCGTCGGCCACCCAGTTCGCCGCGGCTTCGCTCTCGCTCTTGGGGAACTGTGCCCAGTCTGCGACCGACTGGAAGGCCACCAGCTCGGTCAGCTCCCGCTTGGCGCGGGGCATCAACGAGGCGATGGTCTCGGCGATCGGATTCTGGGACATGGGCACGCTCCTCTTGGGTGCGACGTTGTCGTATGTGTACGCCGCCCGCATCCGCGTGGTGCGCGTATGCCGGGTACGGCGAAGTCAGCCCCGATCCTCGCACAGCAGGACGAGGCGGACTCGCGCGTAGGATTTCCCCGGCATCGGAGCAACGGGTGATCAGGAGCAGCAGCACATCGTGAGCAGCGACGACGACGGACGCGACGCAGGTGCAGGCGCGGGCGCAGGTGCAGGCGAAGGCGCAGCGGGGGCCGAGCAGGGTGCGGGCGACGGGACGGCCGGGGGGACCGGCGAGGTGTGGGACGTGGTCGTGGTCGGGGCCGGGCCGGCCGGTGCCTCGGCCGCCCACGCGGCGGCGACGGCGGGGCGGCGCGTACTGCTGCTGGAGAAGGCCGCACTGCCCCGCTACAAGACCTGCGGCGGCGGCATCATCGGCCCCTCGCGCGACGCCCTGCCGCCGGGCTTCGCGCTGCCCCTGAAGGACCGCATCCACGCGGTCAGCTTCTCGCTGAACGGCAGGCTGACCCGGACCAGGCGCTCGAAGCAGATGCTCTTCGGGCTCATCAACCGGGCGGAATTCGACGCCGGGCTGGTCGCCGAGGCCGAGAAGGCCGGCGCTATCGTGCGCACCGGCACGGCCGTGGCCCGGGTCGAGCAGCACGGAGCGGCCGTGCCCGACCGGCGCACCGTCGCCGTGGTGCTCGCCGACGGGGAGACCGTCCTGGCCCGCGCGGTGGTCGGCGCGGACGGCAGCGCCAGCCGGATCGGCGCGCACGTCGGCGTCCAGATGGACCAGGTGGACCTCGGACTGGAGGCGGAAATCCCGGTTCCGGCGACGGTCTCGGAGGACTGGAAGGGGCGGGTGCTCATCGACTGGGGCCCGCTGCCCGGCAGTTACGGCTGGGTCTTCCCCAAGGGCGATACCCTGACCGTCGGCGTCATCTCGGCGAAGGGCGAGGGCGCGGCGACCAAGCGCTACCTGGACGACTTCATCGCCCGGCTCGGCCTCGCCGGCTTCGAACCGTCGGTCTCCTCCGGGCACCTGACCCGCTGCCGCAAGCCCGATTCCCCGCTCTCGCGCGGCCGGGTACTCGTCGCGGGCGACGCGGCGGGACTGCTGGAGCCGTGGACGCGCGAGGGCATCTCCTTCGCGCTGCGCTCCGGGCGGCTCGCGGGGGAGTGGGCCGTGAAGATCTCCGAGGCGCAGGACGCGGTGGACGCGCGCCGCCAGGCGCTCAACTACGCCTTCGCCGTCAAGTCGGGGCTGGGGGTGGAGATGGCCGTGGGCAAGCGCATGCTGACGGTCTTCGAGAGCAGGCCGGGGATGCTGCACGCGGCGATCACCGGCCTGCGTCCGGCGTGGCTGGCCTTCGCGCAGATCACCCGCGGCGGGGCGACGCTGGCCGACCTGGTGCGTACGTATCCGCTGGCCCGCAAGGCGCTGCACGTGCTGGACGCCCGGCAGGCGGGCCGGTCCGGGCGCCGCGAGGTCTGAGAGCGCGGACGGGGCGGACGCCGCGAGGTCTGAGAGCGTGGACGGGGCGGACGCCGCGAGGCCTGAGAGCGTGGACGGGGCGGACGCGTCGGACGGGAGAGCCGGCGGACACCTCGGACGCCTCGGACGCGTCGGATGTGGGGTGGGGCGGACGAAGCGGCCGGGGTGGACGAGGAACGGGCGGACGGAGCCCGTCCCGGCGTGAGGCCGGGGCGGGTCACCGGTCCACCGTGATCCGGAAGACGGGGTGGTCGGCGGCGGCCGCCCGGAGCTCCGCGTCGGAGGACTTCGCCGTGACCCCCTGGAAGAACCGGTTGACCTCCCAGCCCCACTTCTCCAGGTAGGCGCGCAGGATGGCGGCCTGCTGCACCGGGTCGGTGACCTCGACGGCGGAGAAGGGGCGCACCTTGCGTCCCACACGCAGCTCACCGCCGCCCGCGATGCGCATGTTGCGGACCCACTGGGAGTGGCCGCGGGCCGAGACGAGGTACTGGGATCCCTCGTACGAGTGGGGGTTGACCGGGATCCGCTGCATCTCGCCGGACTTGCGGCCGCGGACCGACAGCTCGGCCGTGCCGGCCAGGCTGATGCCGAGCCGGGCCAGCTTCCCCAGGAGCGCGTTGAAGCGGACGCCGAAGGGGCTGGCCTGGACGTAGTACGGGGTGGGCGCGTTCATGGTGGCCTCCGAAGCTGGTTTCCCGAGAATCTGCCGGTTTCCCGAGAGTCTGAGAGAGCACTGCTCTCGCTTGAGAACAGTGTGCGCGGATCGATGCACCAAAACAAGAGCAGTGCTCTCGTAATAGAGCGGCGATCCGTTTCTTGGGCAGTGCTCCGTAGGCGTGGCACACTGACGCGCATGAACACCGTGCGAGGGGCCAGGGAGCGGGCCCGCATCGAGGTCACCGCCGCGATCAAGGACGAGGCACGCCGCAGGCTCGCGGCCGAGGGGGCCGCCAAACTCTCCCTGCGTGCCGTCGCCCGCGAACTGGGCATGGTCTCCTCCGCCCTCTACCGCTACTTCCCCAGCCGTGACGAGCTGCTCACCGCGCTCATCATCGACGCGTACGACAGCGTCGGCGCGGCCGCCGAGCAGGCCGACGCCCGCGCCCTCGCCGCCGGGGCCCAGCCCCGTGCCCGCTGGATCGCGGTCTGCGAGGCCGTCCGCGACTGGGCGCTGGAGCACCCGCACGAGTACGCCCTCATCTACGGTTCCCCCGTTCCCGGCTACAGCGCACCCATGGACACCGTCGGCCCCGCCTCCCGGGTCGGCAACGCCCTCATCGCCGTCCTCCGCGCCGCCTACGAGGGCCGCGGCCTGGCCCTGCCGCCCCTGCCCGCCGCCCTGCGCCCGGAAGCGGCCCGGATGACCGCCGATTTCGCCGAAGGCCTGCCCCCGGAGGTCACGGCCGCGCTGGTTGCCGCCTGGGCGCAGCTGGTCGGCCTCGTCTCCTTCGAACTGTTCGGCCAGTTCGACCGGGTCGTCGAGGACCGCCCGGCCTTCTTCACGCACGCCGTCGGGCAGTTGGCCCACGCCGTCGGGCTGCCCGCCGTATGACGTCGGCGCGCGCCCGGTCTTGACGGAGGATCGCACGCCCGGGCCGAGGGCCACACGCCCGGGCCGAGCACCGCACGCCCGGGCGGGGGACAGTGCGGACGACTGTTCTTCATATCAATGCGAGCGGTTCTGACTTGAACGAACGGCCGCCCGTCTAATGTTCCTCGGGTCGCCCCCCTGCCGCCGCCGAAGGAACGTTCATGCGCCGCGCCGTGAAGGCCCTGTACGCCGTCCTGGTCACCGCCTTACTGGCCGCGCCGGCGCCCGCCCTCACGGCGTCGGCGCGTTCCGAGGGCCCGGCGCGGGCCGCCGACGCCCCACGCTCCGCACGGCCGACGGCCCCGGCCGAGCCCATAGCCCCCGCCCCGGCCCCCACCGCGCCCCCCACCCCCCGGATACCCGGTGTGCGAGGGCTGGAGATCGGCGTCCCCGCCTACGTCTGGGCGAACGACCGCGTGCTGAGCGACCTCACGGCGACCGGTCCGGCCGCCTCGGTCGTCGTCCTCAACCCCGGCAACGGCGACTCCCCGTTCGACGCCCCCTGGCAGGCCCGCGCCGACGCCCTGCGCGGCGGCACCACTACCACCGGCGAGAAGACCAAGGTCCTCGGCTACGTCCACACCGACCACGGCAACCGCGACCCGGCCGCCGTCAGGGCCTCCGTCGACAACTACCTCAAGACCCCCGACGGCCGGCTCCACGTCGACGGCATCTTCTTCGACGTGGTCAGCCGCGACTGCGGCCCCGGCAACGCCACCCGAGACCTCTACGCGGACCTGCGCCGCTACGTCCAGGACACCATGCACGCCACCGACCCCGCCGCCCCCGACCTGGTCGTCAACAACCCGGGCACCGCCATCGCCGACTGCTACCTGGAACCGGGCCGCCGGACCGCCGACGTCTTCGTCACCTACGAGGACACCTACGCGGCCTACGTCTCCGGAGGCTGGCTGGGCGGCAACGTCTTCGACCACCTCACCGGATACCGCGCCGGAACCGAACTAGACCCGAGCGGCACGGCGTTCTGGCACCTGGTCCACGGGGTCCCCGACGACGAGGCGATGCGGACGACCCTGCGCACCGCCTTCGACCGCGGGGCGGGCTACGCCTACGCGACCGGCGCGGCCATGCCCAACCCCTGGAACACGGCCCCGGCCTGGAAGTACCACCCGCAGACCACGTACGCCGCCACCCTCGGCTGAGAGGACGCCCGACCGGGTCCGGTCAGCGGTAGTCGTCGGGGTGGCCCTGCATCCAGGTGTTGATCTTGTCGCGGGTGCCGATCAGTGCGGTCTGGTGCTTCTTCAGGTTCTCGAAGGAGCGGTCGCCGCCGAGTTTCCCGTCGAGCTCGGCGATCAGGCCGATCGGCTCCGGGAAGTGGCCGGGCCCCTTGGGGTCGGCCTTCATGGCGCGGTCCAGGCGGTGGAGTTCGTCGTGGACCCGCCCCAGGAAGTACGCGCAGTTGCCCGGGGTGCATGCATCGTCCAGCGTCGCCTGGAGCCCTGCGAACGCGTCCCGGACCTTCTCGGGCGGCAGGTTCTCGGGATCGGGCAGGGCACCCGAGGGCGACGGCGAGGACGACGGCGCGGATCCGGCCGAGACCGAGGAGGCGGAGGAGGCGGACGTGGCAGGCGGCGCGGCCGGCTCCGCGTCGCAGGACACCGTGAACGCCGCCAGGGCGACGGCGAGGACCGCCGCGCTCCGGGCCGTGGAAAAGGACATCGACTACCCCCGTGATCGCTGAGACGGCCGACCTTACCGAGGGCCCGCCGATGGCGGCACCCGGGGGCGCCCCCGGCCCGGACCGGTTCGTCTCCCGCTACCGGAACCGCTCGACAGGCGTGCGCCGGCCGGCCCGGAACTCGATCAGGGCGGCACTGATGTCGAGCGCCGAGCCAAAGAAGAGCACCGACCGGTCGGCCGCCACGAGGATCGTCCCACCGCCCCGCACGCGGTGCACGACAGCCACCGCACCGTCCTCGGGCAGCAGTACGTGACCGATCTCGGCGTCCGCAGCGATGCGGCGGTACAGCGCCTCGCCGAACTCGATGAGGCGCCACTGATCCGGCGTGGGCGCCACGGCGTCCGCGGCCTTCCCCGCGCGCTGCTCCTCCCTCATCCCGCTGCCCCGTCACCGTCGTAGACCGCCGCGAGCTCCGCGATCAGGTCCGCGTCGCGCATCCCGGGCAGGGCGTACCCCTCGGCCTCGTCCCACGGGACGTCGAGGTCGTCCATGTGCACGCGCCACTCGGCATCCGGCATGGCCCGGCGCAACTCCGTCACGGAATCCAGCACATGGGCGATCACCGGCATCAGACGACCGGAATCGAGTGGCATCTTGGTGGACCCGGCGACGATCTCCTCCGGCCCGGCCGCACGCCGGTCGTACACGTACAGGCATTTCCTCGTCTTCGTACGGAAACGACGCCATGTGGGCGGCGACGACGCGCGCGACGCAGGCCGACTCGGCCCCGGTCAGCGGTGTCGTGCGGTGCGCGCTGTAGTAGAGGGAGACGCTCATGCCGGAAGCGTACGACGGGGGCGTGACACCATCGTGGGTATGGAGCACTACTGGTACCCGCCGGTCGAGGCGGACCGCATCGACCCGTTCGACAGCGAGCTGGCCGGGCCGCAGTACGTGATCTTCGGCGGCCATCGATCCACCTATGCGTTCGCCGACCCGGCGAAGAGGTACGACGGGCATCTGGCGGAATGGATCCCGATGGGCTACATGATCCTTCGGCATGCGCAGAAGGTGGCTGTCTTCCGTCACGGTGAGGTGGCGCGCGAATGGCCGGGGCTCCACGGCGCCCCGCCCGTCGATCCGCCGGAGACGCCGGCGCGCACGGCGTCGCCCCACGCCGCAACGCTTCGCGAGCTGGCGTCGTCGCACGCCACGTGGCTGCGCAGCGTATGCGGATATCTGGTCAAGACCCCGTCTGGTCCGACGGCGAGCCCTGAGGATGCCTACGACCGCGCTGCCGCGTTCGAGCTGGCGGCCGAGGCCTCCCGGAACGAGGGACGGGCGGCACTCTGGTTCGTCCACACGGCCGAGAACTGGCACTGACCCCGCCGGCGGGGACGGCGACCGGTGATCAGGACGGTGGGGTTGCCGGGTGAGCAGGGGTGTCGACGCCGGCGGCTGCGAACGGCTCGGTCAGCACGCGGTAGTGCGCCTCGGCACACTTTGCGCGTGTGCGGACCACCCTTGCCGCGATGCAGCACACAGCTTTTGCGTCCGAGTGCAGCCCGGTGCGGAACGCATCGAGCTGCACCGCGCGCGGAAGCAGCGTCGAACGGACCGCATGGTCGATCTCGGAGCACTCCCCGACAGCCTCGATGAACTGCGCGGTAGCGGAATCCAGGCACCCCCCGCCGTCAGATCCCCGCCGTCTCGCTCCACAGCCGGGCCAGCGCCAGGTCGCCGGTCACCGCCGGGCCCGTGAGCGGGAGCCGGTTCCACAGGGCCGCGTAGAGCCAGGCCGCCTCGGCGGTCACTTCGCAGTCCGCCGGGTCCGCGTCGCCCCGTACCGTACGGGCGGGTTCCGGCGACAGGTGTACGGTCCACACCGCGCCGGTGTCGGCGGCCCGGACCCGCAGCACCCGGGGCTCCGGGGTCCGCACGAGGCTGCGCGGCCGGGCGTGGAACCCCGTCAGCAGCTCGTCCACCCCGTCCTCCGCGAACCCGGGCTCCACCGGCCCGTACAGCACCCCCAGCGCCGACTCCGCGTCCATCCGGTGCACGGCGGTCTCGTGGGCCTGGCGCCGCGCCCAGAAGGCCAGCGGCGAGGGCGGGGCCGTCGGGAGGAAGGTCCAGCACTGCACATCGGCCTGGGCCCCGGCCAGCGTGCGCACCAGCTCGGCGTGGCCCTCACGGAACCACGCGAACAGCTCCGTACCGGTCAGCTCCGGCGCGTCGGGGAACGGCCCCGGCTCCAGCCGCGCCTCCCCGACGTACGCGGCGGCCCAGCGGTGCACCGAACCGGTGTGCCGCAGCAGGTCGGCGATCCGCCACTGCGGACAGGTGGGAACCAGGGCGTCCGGTCCGGCCTGTTCGGCCAGCTCCGCGAGCAGCCCGCCTTCCCGCTCCAAGGTCTTCAGATAGTCGCTGATCTCCATGCGGCGAGTCTGCCAGCCGGCCCGCGACAATGGAGAGATGGACGGGGAACTCTTTCCGCGCGAGCGGACCGGGATCGCCCCCGGCGCCGTGCACGTGCCCGGCTGGCTCGGGGCCGACCGGCAGCGGGAGTTGCTGGCGGCCTGCCGCGTCTGGGCCCGCCCGCCGGCCGGCCTGCGCACCGTACGCACCCCCGGCGGCGGGGCGATGACCGCCCGGCAGGTGTGCCTCGGGCTGCACTGGTACCCGTACGGCTACGCCCGCACCGCCGTGGACGGCGACGGCGCACCGGTCAAGCCGATGCCGCTCTGGCTCGCCGAACTGGGGCGCGAGGGGGTGGCCGCCGCCTACGGAGAACCCCCGGCGCCCGGCACGGCGGCGTACGACATCGCGCTGATCAACTTCTACGGCGGCGACTCCCGGATGGGCATGCACCGCGACGCCGACGAGAAGTCCGGGGCGCCGGTCGTCTCACTGAGCCTCGGCGACACCTGCGTCTTCCGCTTCGGGAACACGGCCTCGCGTGGCCGCCCGTACCGCGACGTCGAGCTGCGCAGCGGTGATCTCTTCGTCTTCGGAGGTCCGAGCCGACTGGCCTACCACGGGGTGCCGAAGGTCCTGCCGGGCACGGCCCCCCAGGGGCTCGGGCTGACCGGGCGGCTGAACATCACGCTCCGGGTCGGCGGGCTCGGCTGAGCGGCGGCGCCCGGCGGCCTCCGGCCGTGCGAGGATCGAGCTCATGAACGGCAACGGGGCCCCGCCGCGGGTGGGGGATGTGACCACGGTGTCCACTGCTTCCGCGCGGACCAAACTGGAACGGGGCCGCGGCGCGCTCGGCCCGGCGCTGGAGCTCGTCCACACCGGCCGCGCCCCGACCCGGGCGGTCCTGACGGCCGAGCTCGGAGTCACCCGCGCCACGGCCGGGGCCGTCGCCGCCGAACTGGAGGCGCTCGGGCTGATCCGTGTCGACTCCCGGCCCGGCGGCGCGGGCGGCGGCACCCAGGGCCGTCCCTCCCACCGCCTCTCCGTGGACGAGAACGGCCCGGTGGCGCTGGCCGCGCAGGTGCACTCGGACGGCTTCCGGGCCGCCCTGGTCGGTCTCGGCGGCCGGATCGTCGCCACCGCCCCGGGCAAGGTCACCGTCTCCGCCGACCCGGCGCAGGTACTCGGCGCGGTGGTGGAAGCGGGTGCGGAGCTGCTCCAGCAGACCGGCCGCCGCTGTGTCGGCGCGGGGCTCGCGGTGCCCTCGGCCGTCGCCGAACCGGACGGCACGGCCCTGAACCCGCTGCACCTGGCCTGGCCGGCCGGGTCTCCCGTACGGGCGATCTTCGCCGAGTGCGTCAAGGCGGCCGGGATCGACGGCCCCGCCCTGACCGGGAACGACGTCAACCTCGCGGCGCTGGCCGAGCACCGGCACGGGGCGGGCCGCAGCGCCCAGCACCTGCTGTGCGTGGCCACCGGGCACCGCGGCGTCGGCGGGGCGCTGGTACTGGACGGCCGCCTGCACAGCGGGAGTTCGGGCCTGGCCCTGGAGGTCGGCCACCTCACCGTGAACCCGGAGGGGCGCGCCTGCCACTGCGGCAGCCGCGGCTGCCTGGACGTGGAGGCGGACCCGCTGGCCTTCCTGACCGCGGCGGGCCGTACGCCCGGCCCGGAGGTGTCGCTGCTCCAGCAGGCCCGCGACCTGCTGCGCGAGGAGTACGCGCAGCCCGCGGTACGGGCGGCCGCCGAGGAGCTCATCGACCGTCTCGGGCTCGGCCTCGCGGGCCTGGTGAACATCCTGAACCCGGACCGGATCATCCTCGGCGGTCTGCACCGGGAGCTGCTGCACGCCGATCCGGAACGGCTGCGCGCGGTGGTCGCGGACCGGAGCCTGTGGGGGCGCAGCGGGGGCGTACCGATCCTGCCGTGCACCCTGGACCACAACAGCCTGGTCGGCGCGGCGGAGCTGGCCTGGCAGCCGGTGCTCGACGACCCGCTGGGGGCCCTGGGCGCCGCAGCCCAGGTGTAGTGCCGCGGGAGGCCGTGTCCGCGGGCGAGGCCCCCGCCGGCCCGCGCATCGGCGGGCGCCGGGCCGTCACGGCCGGTCCGCGGAGCTGCCCGCTCCCGCGGAGCTGCCCGCTCCCGCGGCGCTGCCCGCTCCCGCGGGGCCCCGCAGGAAGCGGCCTATCCCGGCCTGGCGCCGATCGTCGCGGCCACCGGCAGGGCCGCCGCGGCGGTACCCGGTTCCACGGCGACGAGCACCGCCCGCGCGGGTTCCCGTACGGGCTTGGACCCGCTCGACACCGGGTGCGGCGGCACAGGGGGCGCGGGCTGGGCCCGGAGCGAGAACCAGACCAGCTTGCCCGGACCGTCGGCCTGGTGCCGTGCGCCCCACGCCTCGCTGACTGCTGCGACGAGCGCGAGCCCTCGCCCGCAGGTCTCCAGCGAACCGGGCTGCGTCTCGCGCAGCACGGGGAGCCGGGGATCGCTGTCGAAGACCGAGACCGTGAGCCGCCCGAGGCGGAGCTCGATCTCCACGGTGCAGGTCTTGTCCGGCTGCGCGTGGCGGTGGACGTTGCTGAGCAGTTCCGTCACACCGAGCGCGGCCCGGTCTATGAGCGGATCGAGCTGCCAGTGGCGCAATTGCGCAGAAACGATTCTGCGGATCTGGCCTATCCGCGACGGCAAGGCCTGCAGTTCGACGACGCAGTGCCTGCGGGAATGACTGTTCACGGCTGCGACTCCCCGACATGAGTGTTACGGGTGCTGCACCCTCGGTAATGCTCCACCAGGGTCACCTACGGTGCGCCGCAGTGCAACCGAACGCGATCGAAAGCGTTTCGCATAGGAACCCAAAGTGACTGTTTGTGCAGGTGAGGGAGGTACATTTCGAAAGCAGGGGGCGAAGAAACATACGAAGGAGCACGGCGCATGAGCACGACCCGCACGACCGCCACGACCGGTGCCACCGCCACGACCCTCGACGTAGACCGCAGCGACCCGGACTACCGCGCGTGGCTGAAGGAAGCCGTCCGCAAGGTCCAGGCGGACGCCAACCGCTCCGCCGACACCCACCTGCTGCGCTTCCCGCTCCCCGAGGCCTGGGGCATCGACCTCTACCTCAAGGACGAGTCCACGCACCCGACTGGCTCCCTCAAGCACCGCCTCGCCCGCTCGCTCTTCCTCTACGCCCTCTGCAACGGCTGGGTCCGCCCCGGCCGCCCGGTCATCGAGGCCTCGTCCGGTTCCACCGCCGTCTCCGAGGCGTACTTCGCCAAGCTGATCGGCGTCCCGTTCATCGCCGTCATGCCGCGCACGACCAGCCCGGAGAAGTGCCGCCTCATCGAATTCCACGGCGGCGAATGCCACTTCGTGGACGACCCGATGAAGATGTACGAGGAGTCGGCGGAGCTCGCGGCCCGCACCGGCGGGCACTACATGGACCAGTTCACCTATGCCGAGCGGGCCACCGACTGGCGCGGCAACAACAACATCGCAGAATCGATTTACCAGCAGCTGCGCCTGGAGCGTTACCCCGAACCCTCCTGGATCGTGGCGACCGCCGGTACCGGCGGCACCTCCGCGACCATCGCGCGCTACGTGCACTACATGCAGCACGACACCCGCCTGTGCGTCCCCGACCCGGAGAACTCCTGCTTCTTCGACGGCTGGACCCAGCACGACCCGCACGCGAGCAGCGACTGCGGGTCGCGCATCGAGGGCATCGGCCGGCCGCGGATGGAGCCGAGCTTCGTCCCGGGCGCCATCGACCGGATGATGAAGGTCCCGGACGCGGCGAGCGTCGCCGCCTGCCGTGCGCTGGAACAGGCCATCGGACGCAAGGCGGGCGGCTCGACCGGCACCGGCCTGTGGAGCGCCCTGAAGATCGTCTCGGAGATGGCGGCGGCGGGCCGCAAGGGCAGTGTCGTCACCCTGCTGTGCGACCCGGGCGACCGCTACCTCGACAAGTACTACTCCGACGAGTGGCTGGCGGCGCAGGGGCTCGACATCGCCCCGTACACCGCCACCCTCGAAACGCTCCTGACGACCGGGGTCTGGCGCGAGCCCGCGGCCTGACCCGCCTTCCCGTCGTACGGGGTGAACTGCCCCTGGCCGGACCGGAGTCGGCTGGCTACGCTGTGCCGACTCGTGAACGCGCCGGAGCGGGGGAAGCCATGGCGGGCAGTGACGACGGCGGGGCGCACCCGGCGAAGGCCCAGGACGGCGGGCCTACGGCATGGACCGGGCCGGCGGTCTGTCCGCGCTGCGGGCGGGCGGACCAGGTGCTGGGCGTCCCGGCCGCCTACCTCGCCGCGAAGGCCACCCACCGGGAGGAAACCGGTACCGGTGACGAGAAGAAGGTCACGGTCAGCGAGGAGAACTCGGCACTGGCGGGCGCCCTCGCCGCCGCCCCTCCCGAGCCCTCGGACGAAAGCACCGGCTGCTGGGCGGGGGCGTTGATGCTGACGGCGGTCGGCAGCTTCATCTGGGGCGCCATCGCCGGGAAGTGGTTCGACCGGGACGGCGCTCGGCGGCTCGTGGAGACGGGCAACGGCGACGGCCGCTTCGTGGCGGACCCGTCCTACGTCTTCCTGGGGTGGATCTCGGGGACCTCGCTGGTCCTGGGCCTCCTGCTGATCCTCATCCTGAACCGGACCGCCGCGGTGTGGCGCCGGCGCACCGAACCCGGCCGGGACGAGGCCGACCGTGTCTGGTCCGCCGGCTGGTACTGCGGCCGGTGCGGCTCGGTGCACTTCTCGCTCGGCCGGTCGATGACCCTGCGGGAGTTCCGGGCGCGGGTGTGGTCGGCGGGCGGCTACGGGGATCTGGCCGCGAAGCACCCGGCCCTCTGACGGCCCGGCCGCGGGCCCGTCGGACCGGGCCCGTCGGACCGGGCCCGGCCGTGCGGGGCCCGTTCCGCTGTGCCCGGCCGCGCGGGGGCTCGCTCTGCCGTGTCCGGGCGGTACGGGCCCGTGGTGCCGTGTCCGGCAGGGTGCCGTCTTCGGCTATTGGTCCGCCCGGCGCCGTACGGCCAGCCGCCCGTCCAGCGTACGGACCGCCGTACGGAAGGAGTGGCCCAGGCCCGGGCGGAAGGCGGTCAGGGCGAGCCGGAAGGGGGTCGGCCCGTCCGCGGCGAAGGTCCAGCGGACGTGCGTGCCCGACCCGGCCGACGTCAGCCGCCACTCCTCCAGCAGGGCGCGGACTCCGGGGGCGTTGGTCTCGTCGACCCGGTAGGCGTACCGCTGCTCGGGATCCGCCGCCATGATCGTCTCCTGGAAGCGGACCCCGCCCAGCAGCTTGATCTCGCGGCCCGCGCCGCCATGGGTGGGCCGGGCCAGGGTGACCGCCCTGAACCACCGCGGCCAGCCCTCGACCTCCTCGGCCAGGGCCCGGTAGACGGCCTCGGGCGGCGCCTTCATCTCGGCCGTGAAGACCAGGCGGATCGGCGCGTCCTCGGCGAAGTCCAGCCCCACCGGGCGGAGTCGGCGAGCCATGGCTTACCCCCTGGGGTGATGTGCGGAGAGCGAATGCGGGCCACCATAACTGGCTGTCCGTCAGATGTCCGCTCCAGAGGCTGAATTCGCCTCGAGGGACTGGTTCGGCCGTCCGTCGCGGGGGATGCTGGAACCGCGCCGAAACCGCCCCGCGAGCGGAGCCCGCAGTGCCGGACACCCCAGACAGCAGCCAGGGCACCCCAGACTGCCCGAGCACCCCAGACCACCCGACCCCCGAACACAGCCCAAACCTCCAGGACAGCCCGAGCCCCGGACACCACCCGACCCCCGAACACAGCCCAAACCTCCAGGACAGCCCGAGCCCCGGACACCGCCCGAGTCCCGAACACAGCCCAAGCCCCCAGGACAGCCCGGCAGTCGTCACCCCCCGGCGCCCCGCGCCGCCCCTCGCCCTCGAACTCCTCGTCCACGGCGTCGGCGGCACCACCCCCGGCGAGATGCTCGGCGACCCCCGCACCGTCCGCGTCACCGGGGACTCCACCGCCGCCGTCTTCCGCCGCACCGACGACGCCGACGCCGAGACCCACCCCGAGCGGTACGCCGGCCGGCCCGTCCCCGAGGCCTACTGCTGGTTCCGGCTCACCTCCGGCAACGGCACGCGCGCGCTGTGGCTGCTGCTCCTGCCCTTCATGGTCGTCAACCTCGCCCACTGGGCCCGCCCGGCCACGCCCGCCGCCCGCCCGGCACGCCGCGCGGTGCGCACGTACGGGGTGCTCGTACGGATCCTCGCCCTCAGCCTCACCCTGCTCCTGGTCTCCGCCGCCTGCGAGGTCGCGCTCGACCTGGTCGCCTGGCAGTGCGCGGGCTCCGGCGGCTGCATCGGCTCCCGCTCCTGGCTCTCCTTCCTCTCCGACGGCGGCTGGTGGTCCCAGCCCGGCCGCCGCCTCGCGCTGGGCGCGCTCGTCCCGGCGGCCCTGACCGGACTGCTCTGGTACCTGTCGAACCGCACCTGGAGCGCCTACGAATCGCAGCCGCCCCCCGCGGGCGCCGCTGACCCGGACGCCGCCGACCCGGGCTCCACCACACCCGGCGCCGCCGATCCGGACACCGCCCCCGGCAGCGTCGGCGAGGGCGTGCCCGCGCTCGGCCGCCCCGGGTTCTGGTACGGGCGCAGGCTCGTGGCCCGGCTGCGCGCCGCGCACACCGCCGCCGGGCTGCTCACCGTCGCCGCGGCCGTGGCCGTACCCACCGCCCGCTACGACCGCCGGGCCGACGCCCCCGTACTCGAAGCCGTGGGCTGGGCGGTGGAGGTGCTGCTCGCCGCCGGGGCCCTCGCGGTGGCCTGGGTCGTCTGCCGCCGCGGCCGTACCGAGGCCCGGGCCGACCACCACCTCGACCGGGCCGCCGTCACCCTGCTGCCCGGAGCCGCCCTCGGCCTCCTCGTCGCCGTCCTCCTGTACGCCGGCTGGTCGCGCCCCGGCTGGACCTCCGCCGGGCGGCTCCCCGGCGACTTCGCCTTCGGCGCGCTCATGCTCGGCCAGGGCCTCGGCGTACTCGCCCTCGCCGCCGTCGCCGCACACCTGCACCGCCGGGCGCCCGACCCGGCCGCCGCCCTGCGCGGCCTCGGCGGGCCCGCCATCGCCATGCTGGGCTGCGCGCTCGGCGGAGTGATGTCCGGCGGGGTCGCCCAGCGCGTCGCCGACTGGCTCGACGGGGGCGCCACCCCCGGAATGGCGGGCGCCCCGCTGCCCGGGCCGCCCGTGCTGCTGTCCTGGCAGGCCGCCGTACTGCCCCCGCTGCTCCTCGTACTGGCCCTGCTCGCCGCCTGGTTCGTGGTGCGCGGCGCCCTCGTCCGGCGCCGACTGGCCGGGAGCGTGGCCGCCGAGTACCCGGGTGAGCGGCCGGACGCGGCCCGCAGCCGGCGGATCGCCGGAGCCCGGGCCGCCGCCGCGCTCACCGATTCCGCGCCCTGGTTCGTGGCGGCCGTCTCCGGGATCACCCTGCTCCTCGGCGCGGGCGCCCTCGCCGGGGCCCGGCTCAGCGGAGAGGTCCCGGGGGAGGCCGCCCGCGGCGCCCACCCGCTGCTGGAGGCCGCCGCCCGCGCCGCGCAGGACGCCGGGTCCTGGCTCATCGGCTTCGGGTTCGTGCTGTTCGTCGCCTGGGGCCGGCGCGCCTACCGGGACCCCGCGGCCCGCCGAACCATCGGCATCCTGTGGGACGTCGGCACCTTCTGGCCGCGCGCCGCGCACCCCTTCGCGCCGCCCTGCTACGCCGAGCGGGCCGTCCCCGACCTGACCTGGCGGATGGCCGGCTGGACCGGCCGCACCGGCGGCCGCCTGGTGATCTCCGGCCACTCCCAGGGAAGCGTGCTCGCGGCGGCCGCCGTCTGGCAACTGCCGCCGCCCGTCCGCCGCAGGGTCGCCCTGCTCACCTACGGCTCCCCGCTCAGCCGGCTCTACGGACGCTGGTTCCCCGCCCACTTCGGGCCCGGGCCGCTCTCCGTGCTCCACCGGGAGGTCGACTGCTGGCGCAACCTGTGGCGGGCCACCGACCCCATCGGCGGCCCGGTGCTCCACGGCACCCCCGAGGGCGTGGACCGCGGCCCGCTCGCCGACCCGGTCGCCTACGGGCGCAGCGCCCGCCATCCGCTGCCCGCCCCGATCCTCGGCCACTCCGACTACCAGGCGGACCCCGCGTTCGCCGCCGAACGCGACGCCCTGCTCGCCCGGTTGGACGCGGCCGCACGGGCCGGCGTACCGGATGTACCGGATGTACCGGGTCAGCGGCCCGGCGTCGGCGTCAGCAAGGAGCCGGCAGGGCGGCGGGCAGCGCCGGCAGATCCGCCGGGAACAGCAGGGTGAGCTCGTCCGTGCCCGGCTCCGACAACTGCGCCACCCGCCCCGCGTGCCGCTCGACCATCGACTCGAAGGTCTGGCGCGCGGTGCGGCCGTTGCCGAAGGCCGGGCCCTTGGGCAACTCCGTGAAATAGGCCAGCAGCGCCTCGGCCGTGCCGTCGCCGAGCCGGTACTCGTGCTCCTCCGCCTGCTGCTCCACGATCCGCAGCAGCTCCTGCGGACCGTAGTCGCCGAAGGTGATGGTCCGGGAGAAACGCGAGGCCACACCCGGGTTGACGGTCAGGAAGCGGTCCATCTCCGCCGTGTACCCGGCGACGATCACCACCACGGCGTCCCGGTGGTCCTCCATCAGCTTCACCAGCGTATCGATGGCCTCGCGCCCGAAGTCCCGGCCCGAGTCCTCCGGGGCCAGGGCGTACGCCTCGTCGATGAACAGGACCCCGCCGCGTGCCCGCTCGAAGGCCTCCTGCGTGCGGATCGCCGTGGACCCGATGTGCTCGCCGACCAGGTCCACCCGCGAGACCTCGACGAGGTGCCCGCGCTCCAGCACCCCGAGGGAGGCGAGGATCTCCCCGTACAGCCGGGCGACCGTGGTCTTGCCGGTGCCGGGGGAGCCCGTGAAGACCAGATGGCGGCGCACCGAGGCCGCCTTGAGCCCCGCCTGCTGCCTCCGCCGGCCCACCTCGATCATGTCGGTCAGCGCGCGCACCTCGCGCTTCACGCTCTCCAGGCCGACCAGCGCGTCGAGCTGGCCGAGCACCTCGCCGGAGCCCCGCGCGGTCCCCTCCGCCGCCGGGCCGTCCGGCAGGTCCGCGGGCCGCGGCGATGGCATGTCCGCCGCCGGTACGGGGCTCTGTGCCGCGGTGACGGTACGGATCGCCGTCTGCGCCCCGGCGAACGCGCCGCCCGAGGCGGCCTGGGCTGCCAGCCGCGGCCCGGACTCGTCGGATGTGCACTCTTGCGCGAGGGGCCCGTCCTCCGCGAACTCGTAGCCCCCGCGCGCGCAGCGCTCGGTGTGGCAGCGCGTCAGCGTGGTGCGGCAGCCGTCGAGGACGTGGAAGCCGAAACCGGAACTGCCCGTGACCCGGCAGGCGGTGAAGGTGCCGCGGCCGCCCGCCGACACGTAGAACCCGGCCTCGGCGGGGGAGCTGACCGTGCACCGCTCCAGGGACGGATCGGCGCCCTTGGTGACGATCACGCCGGTCTGTACAGCGTCGATGGTGCAGTTGGCGAGGGTGCCGCCGCTGCCGTGGTCGCGGAACCAGGCGCCCGTGGCCGCCTCCCGGATCCGGCAGTCGTCGAGCTGGGCGGTGGCCCCGTCGCTCACCGAGACGGCCGTGTTGCGCACTTGGGACAGGTCGCTGTCGACCACGTCGGCCCGCGAACCGCGATCCAGTACGAACACCGCGTCCGGCACGTCGTGGACCCGGCAGGAGTCCAGCGAGGCGGTGGCCCCGTCGCTGATCCACACCGCCGGGTAGTCGCCCGTACTGTCGTGGATCTCGCAGGAGTCGGCGTCGACCCGGGTGCCCGGGTCCCACACCGACAGCCCGTTGCGGCCGAACCGGCGCACCGTGGTGCGGCTGAGGGTGAGCACCGAACGGGAGCGCAGGTCCACCGCGTTCTCCGGGATGTCGTGGATGTCGCAGCCCGCCAGCATCAGCACCGCGTCCGTGTCGAGGGTGACCCCGTCCGCCGAGGTGCGGTGCACCGCGCAGTCCGTCAGCCGGGCCGTGGCCCGCGCCGCGATCTGCACGCCGGTGCCCTTGATCTCGTACACCTCGCAGCCCAGCGCCTCCAGGCCCGAGCCCTCACCGGTGACCCCGATGCCCGCGCCCGTGGCGTGGTGGACCCGGCAGCGCTCCAGCCGCGGGTGCCCGCCACCGCGGACCGAGACCCCGGCCTGCCCGGCGGCCACCACCTCGCACTCCTCGAACACTCCGCCGCCGCCGTCCAGTACGGCGATGCCGACCCCGGTCGGGTTCTCCACCGTGCACCGCCGCACCAGGGGCCGGGCACCGCTGCCCCGGACCTCGATCCCGGCCGACGAGCGGGTGTGCACCCGCAGATCGGTCAGTTCCGGAGCGCCGTCCTCGACGAGCAGCGCGGGCGCCGCCCGGTCCTGGCCCTCCAGGTGCAGGTCCTGGACCACGGCCGAGGCACGCACGGTCAGCGGGACCCCGTCGAGCGGGGCGATGCGCACCGACCCGAGGCCGCCCTCGGGGCCGCGCAGGGTGACGGCGTGGTGCAGCACCAGGTTCTCCCGGTAGGTGCCTGGGGCGATCGACAGGACGTCCCCGTCTCCCGCGACGGCCAGCGCTGCGGTCAGCGTCGGATACTCACCGGAGCGGCGCCGCCACCGCGACGTCCCGCCGTGCGTCACCTGGACCGTGCCCTGAGCCATGGTGCTGTCGTGCCCCCACCCTCGTACTCGCGCTGTCGAAGCGACCGGAGCCGCCCGAAGCCGACTGATCTGCCCGTCCCACCGTAGCGCGCGCGGGGCCGGTGAGTTGCCAGGTCAGCTGCCCGCGCCCGCCCGGCCCCAGTCCGGCCCGGCCGCCGCCCACGCGCGGTCCAGACATATGTACCGCTGATGCATGAGCCGGCGTACGACCAGCCGCCGGACCGTCTCCACCAGCGCGGCCGCGCAGATCGCGGCGGCCACGCCCGCCATCCCGGCGTGGAGGGAGGCGGCGGCCGGGTCCAGCGGCTGCCCCACCACCCGGCCGTTGGTGTCGGTCCATATCCGGAACCGCTCGCCCGGATACGGGGGTTCCTCCGCGGCCGGCACCGTGCCCTCGTGGCTGCTGCCGTCGGGCGCGGTCCAGGCGGCCACGATCTGTGTGCGCTGCGGGGCCTGCTGCCGGGCCGCAGGGTCGGCGGACGCCTCCGCGAGCGCCCCGGGGGCCTGCCGGACCACCGTCGCCGGGACGAGGTAGCGCTCGTGCCGCTGCTCGCGCGCGGCCCGCTGCAAGGTCCCGTCCACCTGGAGTCCCGCGAGGCAGCCCACGGCCGGGGCCACCACCAGGACGCACACGAGAGCGGCGAACGCCACCCACGCCTCGAAAAGATCGGTCGGTCGGCGCAGCGCATTGCGCCGCCAACGCCACACACCCATTGCTGTCCGCACGGTCCGGCTCCCCCTCGCCCCCGTCTGCCTCTGTGGTCACCCGGTCCGGTGCGTGGTCACTGCACCTTCCCGGCATGCACTCCCATGACGCGTCATGAGTGTGCACCCGTCTCGGATGATCCAACGGCCTGGTCGTGCACGTTGGTTCCAGCCGCAGTCGAGAGCCCCTCGAAGGTGTCATTCCAGTGGGGCGGTCCGGGGTGAGTCATCCCAGGACGCGGACTTCGTCCCCCACCCGCACCGTTCCCAGCCGCACCGGCACCAGCTGCCGTCCGAACGCCAGTGACTTGCCGATCCGCCGGTGCCGGGCGAGCGTCGCCAGCGGCTCCCTGCCCCGCTGCGCGGTGCTCTGGTCGGTGGTGGTGACGATGCACCGGCTGCACTCGCGGGCGCCACGGAAGACGGCGTCGCCG
The DNA here is from genome assembly GCF_026340255.1 of Streptomyces sp. NBC_01408. Taxonomy (GTDB): domain Bacteria; phylum Actinomycetota; class Actinomycetes; order Streptomycetales; family Streptomycetaceae; genus Streptomyces. Next base: position 4,681,686 of record NZ_JAPEPJ010000001.1, read on the forward strand.
ATCGCGAGGCGTCCCCAGCCGTCCTCCGCCCAGGCCTCGGCGCCGGAGACCACCACATTGGGCCGGAACCGGTTCATCGGCAGGGGACCCTCCTCGGGGTGGTCCCCCTGCGCGATCAGCGAGTTGAGCGCGTCCAGCGAGGCGAGGGTGGTGAGCAGCAGCGGATAGCCGTCGGCCAGGCTCACCGTCTCACCCGGGAGCGCGTAGGCCGGGTCCACGGGCCGGCGGACGGCCGGGTCGTCCAGGTGCACGAGCCGCGCCGGCACCCCGAGGTAGTCGCTGAACCAGTCGGCCGCGGCACTCGCCGCGGCCACCGTCTCGATCTTCTTGCCGAACAGCAGGACCGGCTCCAGCGGCCCCGGCCCGGGCACCTCCACGACCAGTCCGGCCATGCCCGGCGCGGACACCGCGATCCCGCCGTCCCCCGCCGGCCGGGCCGCCGCCAGCGCCAGGCGCGGCTGCTGGCGCTGCGTGATGACCGCGCCCCCGGCGTCGACCAGCGCCCACCGCCGGTCCCCGGACAGGCCCCAGGGCTCCACGGCCACCTCGTCGGGAGCGGTTCCCGCTACCGACTTGACGGGATGCACGTGGAGCGCCCGGACATACAAGTTCGCCATGGGGGCATACTGCCAGCCGCCCCCGTGGCCTCCCCGGTAGGCAGCAGCGGATCCGTCAGTAGCCGCGCCCCTGGTAGGGGCGGCCGTACGGGTCCTCGTACGAGGCGGCGGGGACCTGCGCCGGAGCCTGCATCGGACGCGGAGCGGCCGGGCGCATGGCCTCGTACCCGGTGCCCGCGGGGACCGGGCGAGGCTGCTGCGGATGGGGCTGCGGCGCGTATCCCCCGCGGGCCGCGAGCGGCTGCTGCTGAGGGATGTACGGCGCGGGCGCATGCTGCAGCGGCATCGGCGCGGCCTGCTGCTGGTACGGGTAGCCGTACGCCGGGGCCTGCTGCTGCTGCGGCATCGCCGGGGGCAGCGCGGGCAGGGCCGAGGCGAGGGCCGGCAGGTACCCACCGCTCGAATACCCGGCACTCGGGGAGTCGTACGCGGCGGGGACGCGGATCGGGGCGATCTGCGGAGTGCCGCGTTCGGCGACGAGGGAGTCGTAGATGGGGGTGTCCGGGAAGGAGGGCGCGGAGTAGTAACCGCCGCCATAAGTGGAGCGGGGGGAGGTCATGGGACCTAAGTTAAGCCCACGACTTCACCGGGTCCATAGCGAGGTGTCGCCAACACCCCCCTGACCTGCATATTCGCAGGTCAGGACCTCAGCTTTCACTTGACGTTCACGTGCACGATTTCACCACTTCCACCCCAGCTTGTTCGTACTCGTACTCATCGGTTGTGTGGTGCACCGACTTCTTGCTGACGCAGCGTCACAATGCGGTGACCTCGGATGACGCTGCTTCGGGCAGCAGTTCACCGTTTCAGGCGTCGCTGGGGCGGGCATAGGTACGGCCCTTCCAGGCCGCGCCGCGCCCCCGGTAGTGCTGGACGGCCGAATCGACGGTCATCAACAGGTACAGCAGCGCGGTGAACGGAAGCAGCGGAGCGAGCACGGCGGGCTGCCGGTAGTGGCGCACCATCGGCAGGTACGTGCCGGCCATCAGCAGCCAGGCCAGGCCGCCGGCCCAGGCGACGTCCGGCCGGCCAGCCGCCAGCCCGGCGAAGAGCGCCACCGGCGGCACGAGGTAGACGAGCACCAGCCCGGCCACCGTCCCCGCCAGCAGGAGCGGCTGGTGGCGCAGTTGGGCGTACGCGCTGCGCGAGACCATCCGCCACAGGTCCGCGAGCGCGGGGTACGGGCGCACGCTGTCCACCCGCTCCGCCAGCCCGAGCCAGATGCGGCCGCCCGAGCGCTGGACCGCGCGGGCGAGCGAGACGTCGTCGATGACGGCCTGGCGGATGGAGTCGGGCACGCCCGCCCGGACGGCCGCCTCGGTGCGCAGCAGGACGCAGCCGCCCGCGGCCGCGGCGGTGCGGGAGCCGGGGCGGTTGATCCGGCGGAAGGGGTACAGCTGGGCGAAGAAGTAGACGAACGCCGGTACGACGAGCCGTTCCCACGGGCTGACCGCACGGAGCCGGGCCATCTGGGAGACGAGGTCGAGGTCGGCGGAGGTGGCGGCGGCCACCAGTTCGCGGAGGCTGTCGGGCTCGTGCGCGATGTCGGCGTCGGTGAGGAGGAGGTAGTCGGGCTCGCCGGCGTGCGCGGAACGGGCGAGGGCGATGCCGTGGCGCAGCGCCCAGAGCTTCCCGGTCCAGCCGGGGGCGGGGTCGCCGGGGGAGACCACGGTGAGGGGCAGCCCGGGCTGCTCGCGGGACAGCCGCAGCGCCAGGTCGCCGGTGCCGTCCGAACTGCCGTCGTCGACCAGGATCACCTCGGCCTCGCCGGGATAGTCCTGGGCGATGAGGGAGGGCAGGCTGTACGGGAGCACCGCGGCCTCGTCCCGGGCGGGGACGACGATCGCGACGGACGGCCAGCGGGCCGGGGCGGTACGGGGCGGCAGGCGGACGTCGGTGCGCCAGAACATGCCCTGGGCGAGGGTGAGCCAGAGCCAGGCGGCGAGGGAGGCGTAGGCCGCGCAGGCGGCGAGGAGAGGGCCCATGGCGGCAGTGTGCCGGGCCCCGTGACACCTGTCGCGCATCCCGCCCGGCCGGGCCCTGTCGGGCGTGCGGGGGGTGCGGTGCCGTTGCTGGGGCTCTGCCCCAGGCCCCGCGCCTCAATCGCCGGCGGGGCTGGGTTTGGCCTTGGCCCTGGCGGGGGCTTGGCGGGGTGTGGGTCGGTGCCGCTCCGGAGCGTCTCCTCGGCTCGCGCACTGAGCCCCGGCTACGCATGCCCGGCCTGGGTTGCGCGCTCGTCCTGCGGGGACTCTCCTGCGCGACCCCGCCCCACGCCCGGGCTTCGGAAGCGGAGCCTGGCGGTGGTGGGGGTGGGCGTAGCCGTGGTGGAGGGGAGTGGGGACGCGCAGGGTTGTCCCCGCAGGACGAGCGCGCAACCTGGGCCGAGGACGTCGGGTCGGGCTCAGTGCGCGAGCCGAGGAGACAACCCGGAGCGGCCCCGCGGACCGACCCCACCGACCAGGCCCCGGCGCAGCCGAACCGCACTCCGCCAGGGTCCGGCCGGGCTGGGGTGCGCCCCCGGGCTCGGGGGCGGTGGCTTCGTGGGGTGGGGCAATCCGGGTCTGCCGCCTGGCGCGCCCCTGCTCACGTGGCTGCGCCCGGCGAAGTTCGTCTGGCGGGCCGGCCGGCCGGGGCCGTGCGCGGTGCTGGCGGCGGGGGCTTCCGGTGGGGGCCGGTGGACCCGCGTGGGGCGGAGTCGGGCGGGTTCGGCGGGGGCTTCGACTAAGGTGGCCGGGTGAAGATCGCGCTCATGGACTCCGGAATCGGCCTCCTCGCGGCGGCCGCCGCGATGCGGCGGCTGCGGCCGGACGCCGATCTGCTCCTCTCCTCCGACCCCGACGGGATGCCCTGGGGTCCGCGGACCCCCGCTTCGCTCACCGAGCGGGCGCTCGCCGTCGCCAAGGCCGCCGCACCGCACCGGCCGGACGCGCTGATCGTGGCCTGCAACACCGCCACCGTGCACGCCCTGCCGACCCTGCGGGCGGAACTGGAGCCCGTGATCCCGGTCATCGGCACCGTCCCGGCGATCAAGCCCGCCGCGGCCGCGCGCGGCCGCGTGGCCATCTGGGCCACCCCCGCGACCACCGGCAGCCCCTACCAGCGCGGCCTGATCCGTGACTTCGCCGCCGGGGTCCCGGTCACCGAGGTGCCCTGCCCCGGGCTCGCCGAAGCCGTGGAGGCCGCGGACCAGACCGCCGTCGCCACCGCCGTGGCCGCGGCCGCCGCGCTGACCCCCGCCGATGTCACCGACGTGGTGCTCGGCTGCACGCACTACGAGCTGGTCGAGGACCCCATCCGCGCCGCCCTGGCCGCGCGGACCGGGGGCGCCGGCCTCGTCTTCCACGGGTCCGCCGAGGCCGTCGCCGTACAGGCGCTGCGCCGCATCGGCGCGGCACCCGAGCCCGGCCTGCCCGCCACCGGCACGCTGACCGTCCTGCGCAGCGGCCGGCACGAGGACCTCCCGGCCGCGGCCCTCAGCTATGCGGAGGGCCGACTGCTCGCGGGACAGGGCGCGGTCGTCGCGTAACACCTGACCCCCACTGGCGAGACGAAACGTCTTGCGGGATTCGCGTGGATTGATTACTGTCGAGGTGCGAGACGGACCGTATCGTCTTGCCTCTTTGTCCCCGGCCTGAGGAATTGCCCTTGCGTGCTCCACTCGCCTCCCGCCAGATCGTCCTGTCCGAGGTCGCCAAGAGCTACGACACCCGTGTCGTCCTGGACCGCGTCAGCTTCACGGTCCGGCCCGGCGAGCGGGTCGGAGTCGTCGGCGACAACGGCTGCGGAAAGTCCACCCTGCTCCGACTCCTCGCCGGACGCGAACGGCCCGACCACGGCGAGGTCACCGTCACCGCGCCCGGCGGCCTCGGCCATCTCGCGCAGACCCTCGACCTCCCGCCGGCCGCCCGCGTCGGCGACGCGATCGACCTCGCGCTCGCCGGGCTGCGCGCCCTGGAACGCCGGATCCGGGCCGCCGAAGCCCGCCTGCGCGAAGCGGATCCCGAGGAACTCGCCGCGTACGGGGACCTCCTCGCCGCCTACGAGGCGCGCGGCGGCCGCGACGCCGGACGCCGCGTCGCGACCACCCTGCGCCGCCTCGGCGAACGCGCCGCGCTCGACCCCGACCGCCCCCTCGGCACCCTGTCCGGCGGGCAGCGCTCCCGGCTCGCCCTCGCGGCGACCCTCGCCGCCGAACCCGAACTGCTGCTCCTCGACGAACCCACCAACGACCTCGACGACGAAGCCGTCGGCTGGCTGGAGGAGCGGCTGCGTGCCCACCGGGGCACCGTCGTGGCCGTCACCCACGACCGGATCTTCCTCGACCGGGTCACGACCGCGATCCTGGAGGTGGACGGGGACCGCCGTACGGTACGCCGCTACGGCAACGGCTACGCCGGCTTCCGCACCGCCAAGGCGGCCGAACGGGCCCGCTGGGAGCGGGAGTACGAGGAGTGGCTGGAGCAGGTCCGCGACGCCGAGCGGCTTGCCGACACCAACATCGCTCGGTTCGCCGGGATCCCCCGGAAGCTGCCCCGCGGGTTCAGCGGGGCGGGCGCCTTCCGGGCCCGTTCCCGGACCCACGGCGCGGCCGGCCGGATCCGCACGGCCCGGGAACGGCTGCACCGGCTGACCGAGCACCCCGTTCCGCCGCCGCCGCGCCCGGTCACCTTCACCGGGCGGTTCACCTCGGGCTCCGCCGCGGTGGTGGAGCTGGCCGCGGCGGCCGTGCCGGGACGCCTGGCGCCGCTCTCCCTGCGCCTCGAACCGGGCGAGCGGCTGCTGGTCACCGGCCCCAACGGGGCGGGGAAGTCAACCCTGTTGCGGCTGCTCGCCGGTGAACTGGAGCCCGTCCAGGGCCTCGTACGGACGGCACGGCGGGTGGGGATCCTGCGGCAGGACGACCCGTGGGCGCGCGAACGGCGCGACGTGGCCGCGGCGTTCGGCGAGGAGTACGCCGACCGGGTCGCCACTCTCGGGCTGCTCGCACCCGGCGATCTCGGCAAGCCGGTACGCGCCCTCTCGGCCGGCCAGCGCCGCAAGCTGGAGCTGGCCCGGCTGGTGGCGGGGCCGCTCGACCTGCTGTTGCTGGACGAGCCGACCAACCACCTGGCCCCGGCCGTGGTGGAGGAACTGGAGGCGGCACTGGCCCGCTTCGAGGGCACCCTGGTACTGGTCACCCACGACCGGCGGCTGCGCGCGGCCTTCCGGGGCCGCCGTCTGGAGCTCGCCCCCGGGCGTCAGCCGGAGCCCGAAGCGGCGTCGGAAGCGGAAGCGGCGCCTGAAGGGGAAGCGGCGCCGGCCGCCGCGAGCCGCTGAGCCAGTTCGCGCAGGTCGTCCGCGTCCAGGACCCGGTCCCCGAAGCCCGGCAGCGGCACGTGCAGCGGGTCCGTCCAGTGCCGAGGCACCGCTCCCTGGCCGTACCGGGCCCCGGCCAGTGTTCCCGTCACCGCCGCCACCGTGTCGGTGTCCCCGCCCAGGTCCACGGCGGCCCGCACGGCCTCCGCGAACCCGGTGGTCGTCCGCAGCGCCCACACCGCCGAGCCCAGACACGGCCAGACCGCCCCGTTGAACTCGGTGGCCAGGTCCGGGTGCCAGTCGGGGGTTAGACGAGTAAGTCCGAAGTGGCGTCTGCGGGGAGGTGCCAGGCACGCGCGTCTGCGGCGTTGTCGTTGGTCGCCGACGCTCCGCGTCGACTCCCTCCTCCGCCTTGCAGCCGCACGCGCCTGGCACCTCCCCGCCCGCCCTGCGGGCGGACGACGCCACTTCGGACTTACTCGTCTAGCACCCGGCCGTACCGCTCGCGGTGGTCCGGGTGCACCGCCGCCAGAGCCGCGGGCAGGGCGCCCAGTGGATCGGCTCCGTCCAGGGCCACCCGTACGAGCTCGTGCAGCAGGGCCGTGCCCTCCCAGGCGGCCCGGTCGCCGTGCGTCAGGGCCGCGATCCGCCGGGCCGCGTCCATCGTCCGCTCCCGTCCGGCGGGGGAGAAGTACACCGCCGAGGTGGCGGCGCGCATCAGCGAACCGTTGCCCGCGGCACGGGTGTTGACCTGGAAGTGCAGGGCAGCGGCCCGATCCCAAGCCGCGCCGTTCGTCAGCACGTCCTCGGTCTGGAGCCCGATGTCCTTGGGCTGTCCGGCCGCCCACCGCTGGAACCGCCGGAAGACGTCGGGGAGTTCGAGGCCGCCGCACTCCAGCAGGGACTCGCCGACCAGGACCGCCATCTGCGTGTCGTCCGTGGCTTCTCCGGGGTCCCAGCCGCCGCCCCCGCGCATCTCCTCGCCGCGTACGGTCAGTTGCCCGGCGGGCCCGAACTCGTACGGCGCGCCGAGGGCGTCGCCCGCCGCGGAGCCGAGTACGGCGCCCACGGCCCGGTCGATCCGCGTGGTCACGGCGCCTCCCCGGGGTGGACCGCCTCGCCGGGGTGTACGGCGGCCAGCAGGCCGCGGGTGAAACCCTCCAGGTCGTCGAGGCCGGCGGCGGCCAGCGTGCCGGGGGATCCGGTCAGCAGGTGGAGGAGCGCGCCGTGCAGGGCGAGGGTGAGGGTGCGGACCCGCTCCGGTCCGGCCGGCAGTCCGGCGGAGCGCAGCAGGTGCGCGTACGCCGCGAAGTCCGCCGTGCCGATCGGGTCCAGCAGGGCGGCCAGCCAGGGCCGCCGCGTCGCCTCCGTCTGGAGCTCCAGGTAGGCCAGTACGCGCGAACGCCCGGGCCCGGCCACGTCGCGCAGCATCCCGGCGAGGAGGGCCGCCAGCTCGCGGGCGTCGGCGGGTCCGGGCCCGGACCCCGCGAGGGCCGCGGCCATGGCCAGGTACTGCTCCATGCAGCGTTCGGCCACGGCCCGCACCAGCGCGTCGCGGGTGGGGAAATAGTTCTTGGACGTACCCGCGGGCACGTCCGCGGCCGCGTCGACGGCCCGGTGCGTCAGCCCGCGCCCGCCCGCTTCCGCCAGAACGCCGATGGCCGCGTCCCGCAGCCGGTCCCTCCGCTCGTGATTCACATTGCCAGCTTAACCACAGCCGTGGTACCACAGATGTAGTACCACGGCTGTGGTGGTCGTGGGGGCGATCGCAAGAGCGAAGGGGTCCGTCATGGGCGCACGAGCCGGGGGCACGGCTGTCGTCGTCGGAGCGGGGGTCGGCGGGCTGGCCACCGCCGTCGGCCTGCGCCGCGCGGGCTGGGAGGTGACCGTCCTGGAGCGCCGCGCCGCGCTCGAACGCTACGGAACGGCCTTCGGAATCCACCCCACCGCCCAGGCCGCGCTCGACCGGCTCGGCCTCGGCGACGCGCTCCGGGCGCGCGCGGTCCCGTACCGCGGGGCCCGGATCCGGCGCCCCGACGGCACGGTGCTGGCCGCGCTCCCGCTCGAACGGATCGAGCGCAAGGCGGGCCGTCCCGAACTGCTGGTATCCCGCCCCTACTTGATCGACGCCCTGCTGGCCGCACTCGACGGGCTCGGCGGAGTGGAGATCGCGTACGGGCAGCACCTCGCCGACCCGGCGTCCCTCGGCGCCGACCTCGTCGTCGGCGCCGACGGCATCAACAGCACCGTCCGCACCGCGCACTTCGGCGAGCGCAGCCGCCCGTGCCAGGTCGGCACCGTCGCCTGGATCGGCATCGCCGGATTCGAGACCGGGCGGTACGGGGAGACCTGGGGCGACGGCCGCTTCTTCGGCATGACCCCCGTCGAGCCGGGACGCACCAACTGGTACGCCGCCGTCCCCGCGGCCACCGCCGCCGCCGGACCCGCCACGGCCGGCGGCCCTGCCGGCGCCACCGGCCCCGGCGAGTCCGCCGAACAGCTGCGGGCCGCCTTCGCCGGGTGGCACGACCCGATCCCGCGCGTCCTGGCCGAGACCGAGCCCGCCACCTGGATCCGGTACGAGATGCGTCACCTGTACCCGGCGCTCCCCTCCTTCACCGCGGCCGCCCGGGTCGCCCTGGTCGGGGACGCGGCCCACGCCATGACCCCCAACCTCGGCCAGGGCGCCTGCACCGCCCTGCTCGACGCGGAGGCCCTGACCCGCGCCGTGGCGGAGGCCGGCCCGGACCGGCTGCCGGCCGCCCTGCGCGCCTACGACACCGAGCGCCGCCGCAGCGCCCAACGCGTGGCCTTCGGCTCCCGGAACCTGCACCGCCTCATGACCGCCCGCAGCCCGGCGCTGCGCGACGCCCTCGTCAGCCTCCTGCCGGGCGGCGGCGGCGAGCCCGCCGCCTGAGCGGGGCGGCGACTAAGGGGTATCCGCGAGGCGGCGCTTCAGCTCCTCGTCCGACACCTCCTCCAGGTGGGTCAGGAAGATCCACAGGTGTCCGAACGGGTCGCGGAGGATGACGGTCCGGTCGCCGTGGAACTGGTCCGCCGGCTCCTGGACCAGTTCCGCGCCGGCCGCCACGGCCGTCCGTGCGAGCGCGTCCACGTCCGGTACGAACACGTGCAGCGCGACCGAGGTCCCGCCCAGGGCCGAGGGTGCGGTGAAGGGGCCTTCGGAGGTGTCGCCGAGCATCAGCACGGCCTCGCCTACGCGGATCTCGGCGTGGAGCACGCCGCCCTTCGGGGCGGCGAGCCGGAACTCCTCGACCGCCCCGAAGGCCTGCTGGTAGAAGGCGATCGCGGCGGCCGCGTCGGACACCATGATGTGCGGCACCACCGCGGTGCGGTAGCGCTCGGGAGTGATCTGTGCTGCCTCGTGAGTAGTCATGTGGACGACCGTAAAACCTCAAGTTTGGTTCAGGTCAAGAGCGGGCAGGCGCGGATGCGTGAGCCGCGCTGCACCGACTGGGCGAGAGGCGGTGGCGGGCATGCGGAACGTGAGTACGCTGCTAGTCATGACCGGTCACCCCCCGGGTCCGCTCTGGACGGGCCGGGCCTCCAACCGTGCGCAGTGGCTGCTTGCAGCGGCCGGCGCGGGCTGTCTGGCGCTGGGCATCGAGCTCGCGGTCGACAGTGCCTGGACCGCCGGCATCATCCCGCTGCTCATGGCCGTGATCGGCTGCCTCGCGGCCGGGCTGCTCATCCTCTACGGGACCATCGCCTTCGTCCACGTCGCCGTGACCGTCGACGCCGAGGCCCTGGAGGTGCGCTGCGGCCACATCGGGCTGCCCCGCCGCAAGATCCGCCTCGCACAGGTCACCTCGGCCGAGTTCCTTCCCAGGATCACCCCGCAGCAGTGGGGCGGCTGGGGCCACCGCTGGCGGCCCGAGAAGGGCACCGCGATCATCGTCCGGCGCGGCGAGGGCCTGGAACTGAGGCTCGACGACGGCAAGCGGTTCACCGTCACCGTGGACGACGCCGAGAACGCCGTCCGCGTCATCCGCACCCACCTGCGCGCCCACGCCCGCTAGTGCTGTGGCCGGCAAACCTTTCCGGCCACAGCACTAGGGGGTGTCCGTACAGAACACCCCGTAGGTCCTTACCGGGGCCCGGCGTGTGGGGACGTACACTCCGCCAGATGAGCAGCAGTGCCACCCGCGCGGCCGGAAACGAGCCCGCGCAGCCCGCAGACCCCGTCGCGGCGGGCCCCGCGACCACCGACGCCGTGTCTCCCCCGAAGGGAACGCGGAAGGCGTTCTGGCTGCGCGCCGCCCTCGCCGCCGTGGCCGGCGTGCTGCTCTACCTCAGCTTCCCGCCCCGCCCGCTGTGGTGGCTGGCCCCCTTCGCCCTCGCCCTGCTCGCCGGCTGCCTGTACGGCCGCCGCGCCCGGGCCGGCTTCGGCATCGGGTTCCTCGCCGGGCTGGGATTCCTGCTGCCGCTCCTCGTCTGGACCGGCGAGGAGGTCGGCCCGGTGCCCTGGCTGGCGCTGGCCACCGTGGAGGCCCTGTTCATCGGGCTCACCGGCCTCGCCGTCGCACTCGTCAGCAGGCTCCCCGCCTGGCCGCTGTTCGCCGCCGCCGTATGGGTCGCCGGAGAGGCGGTCCGCGCCCGGGCCCCGTTCGGCGGCTTCCCCTGGGGCAAGCTCGCCTTCGGCCAGGCCGACGGCGTCTTCGCCCCGCTCGCCGCCCTCGGCGGCACCCCCGTGCTGTCCTTCGCCGTGGCCCTGTGCGGATTCGGCCTCTACGAGGTCCTGCGGATCGCCCGCCGCCACCCCCGCCGCGCCGCCGCGGCCCTGGCCGTCCTCAGCGTCGGCGCACCGGTCGTCGCGGGCCTCGCTGCCCGCCCCCTGGTCTCCGACGCGGCCGAGGACGGCACCGTCGTGGCGGCCGTCATCCAGGGCAACGTGCCCCGCCTCGGCCTGGACTTCAACTCCCAGCGCCGCCAGGTCCTGGACAACCACGCCCTGCGCACCAAGCAGCTGGCCGAGGAGGTCAAGGCCGGGTCCGCCCGCCGCCCGGACTTCGTCGTCTGGCCGGAGAACTCCTCCGACCTCGACCCCTACCTCGAAGCGGACGCCTACGAGGCCATCGACTCGGCCGTCAAGGCCATCGGCGTGCCCGTCGCGATCGGCTCCGTCCTGGTCCCGGAATCCGGCCCGCTGCGCAACACGATGATCCTCTGGGACCCGGTCAAGGGCCCCACCGTGACCTACGACAAGCGCAAGATCCAGCCCTTCGGCGAACGCATCCCGATGCGCTCGGTCGTGCGGCTCTTCAGCGCCGACGTGGACCGGGTGCGCCGCGACTTCGGCCCCGGCAAGGACCCCGGCGTCTTCGACATGGCCGGCAGCCGGGTCGGCATGGTCACCTGCTTCGAGGCCGCCTTCGACGACGCCGTCCGCTCCACCGTCCAGGCCGGAGCCCAGGTGATCGCCGTCCCCAGCAACAACGCTACTTTCGGCCGCTCCCAGATGACCTACCAGCAGCTCGCCATGGACCGGATCCGCGCCATCGAGCACAGCCGGACCGTCCTCGTCCCCGTCACCAGCGGGGTCAGCGCGGTCATCCGCCCCGACGGGAGGATCGTCCAGCGGACCGAGATGTTCACCGCGGACGCGCTGGTCGCCGAGATCCCGCTGCGGTCCTCCCGTACCCCGGCCACCCTCGTCGGCCCGCTCCCGGAGTACGCGCTGCTCGTCGCCGCCGCGGCCGGGCTCGGCTGGGTCCTGACCCGCCGGATCCGCGCCCGGCCACAGCACTAGGGCCTGCCTTCGGGTCAGGCCGGATCAGTGCCGTCCCGCAGGCCTCGTAGGGTCGGGGGATGACCACACCCGATTTCATCCGCGCCATCCGCGCCACCGCCGGGCACCAGCTGCTCCTGCTGCCCGGCGTCACGGCCATCGTCCTCGACGACCGGGGCCGGGTGCTGCTCGGCCGGCGGTCCGACACCGGACGGTGGTCCGTGATCGGCGGAATCGCGGAGCCGGGGGAGCAGCCCGCCGAGACCGCCGTGCGCGAGGTGTACGAGGAGACGGCCGTGCGGTGCGTCCCGGAGCGGGTCGTGCTCGTACAGATGCTCGCGCCGATCACCTACCCCAACGGCGACGTCTGCCAGTTCCAGGACATCACCTTCCGCTGCCGGGCGACCGGCGGCGAGGCCAGGGCCAATGACCACGAGTCCCTGGAGGTGGCCTGGTTCGAGGTGGACGCGCTGCCGCCGCTGGAGCGTTTCGCGCTGGACCGGATCCACCAGGCGCTGCGGGACGAACCGACCTGGTTCGAAATCCCCGCCGAGATCGCGGAGTAGGGCGCGCCCGACAAAGCGGACGTACGTCCTCCGCTGCCGGGCCCGGGCCCCGGGGACCGCTTGTACGTGCGCTGTAGGGTTCCGCTGCATCTGACGGCGGTAATCGGACTGTCGTACTTTCGAGGAGGCGGTCGAGGGATGAGCACGCGCAGTTCAGCCGGAACGTCGCAGCCGGGCGGCCGCACGCGTGCCGGAGCCCCCGGCGGGCGCCTGGCGGTCCTCGACGGCATCCGGGTCCTCGCCGCGCTCGCCGTGCTCTTCTACCACTACGCGGCCCTCGAGAGCGCCTGGGGCGAACCGACCGCCGGCGTCTTCCCCGTCGCCCACAGGTTCGCCGTCTACGGCTGGCTCGGAGTCGAGATCTTCTTCCTGGTCAGCGGGTTCGTGATCTGTATGAGCGCTTGGGGCCGCTCAGTGGGCGACTTCGCGGTGTCCCGGGTCTCCCGGCTCTTCCCCGCCTACTGGGCGGCCGTGGCCTTCACCACCCTCGTGCTGTTCAACTGGCCCGAGGTGAGGCGGGTCGGCGCGGTCAGCGACGTGGTGGTGAACCTGTCGATGCTCCAGGGCGGGATCGGCGTCCCCAACATCGACGACGCCTACTGGACCCTCTTCGTCGAGCTCAAGTTCTACATACTGTTCGCGGTCGTCGTCATGCGCGGCGTGACCTACCGCAACTGCGTCCTGTTCTGCGGGCTCTGGACCCTCGCCGGCGTCGTGGCACCCTCCGCCGACAACGGCGTGCTGTCCTTCTTCGCGGCCCCGTCCGCCTCCCCTTACTTCATCGCCGGCATCGCCTTCTACCTGATGCGCCGTTTCGGGCCGAACGCCGTCCTGTGGGCCGTCGTCGGCGTCCAGTTCCTCCTCGCACAGCACTACGTGCACGCCCGCATGCTCGCCAGCCTCGGCCGGGGCACCACCGACCAGACGCCCGCCTGGCCCGCCCACGCGATCATCCTGCTCGGTTTCACCGTCATGGCCGCCCTGGCGCTCGGCGCCCTCGACGGCATCCGATGGCGCTGGCTCCCGCACGCCGGAGCGGTCACCTACCCGCTCTACCTGATCCACATGATGGCCGGGCTGACCTTCATCCACCACTTCCGCCGCGAGGTGGCGCCCGTGCCCCTGTTCCTCGGCGTGACGGCCTGCATGGTGCTGCTCGCCTGGCTGATCCACCGGTTCGTCGAACGCCCGCTGGGGCGCGTACTGCGCGACCGGCTGCGCCGCGGAGTGCAGGACATCCGGTCGGCCACGCCGGGCCGGCCGTCGGTCGACCGGCTGCCCGCGCAGCCCTCCGCGCCCGGGGCGGAACGCATCCCGGCCGGCCGGACGCGACTCTGACGGCACGACCCGCTGCTGTGACCGAAAGGTTCACCGGGTGCGCCGCACCTCGCCGGCACGCCGAAGACCGCTGAACCCTGACCGTCGGCACGCCGAAGACCGCTGAATCCTGACACCCCCTAGGTCCCGCGCCCCGTCAGCCCGCGTCGGCCGCCTCCCGGTACAGCTCCACCGCCTGGTCGCCCAGCACCGCGCTGTACGAGATCTCCGGCACGGTCCCGCCGCCCTCGTGGCCCCCGAGCACCCCGGCCAGCGCGCCGTGCACCAGCCAGGGGCTGCCGCTGGTGCCGCCGCCGAGGTCCGGACAGCCGATCCGGCGCTGGGTGTCGGAGAAGAGGCCGGTGGTGTTGGCGCAGCTCAAGGGGGCCTCCTCGGTGCGCGGGTACCCGATGACCGTCACCGTGGCGTCGTCCGGCTGCTCGGCGGCCACCGGGAAGCCGCCCACGAGGTCCTCGACGGAACCGGTCCGCCCGTCCTGCGCCGGGGCCACCGTCGCGAAGGCGATGTCGTCGTCGGGGTCCTCGCCCTCGGTCCAGCCCGGGGCGACGTACACACTGGTGATCTTCCACGTGCCGTACGGGGCGCTGCCGTCCCGGTAACCCGGTGCGAAGACGGTGGTGCCGGGGCTGTCCAGGCAGTGCGCGGCGGTGGCGATCACGTCGCGGTCGTCGCTGCGCACGACGGCGGCGGTGCAGAAGTGCCCGCCGTCGAGCCCGTCCGCGAAGAGCGCGCCCACCCGGTCCGCCGCGGCGTCGGGCGGCGCCTGCGCGGTGACGCCGAGGGGCTGCCCGGCCGCCGCGCCGGGCACGTCCACGCTGATCAGCGCGGCCATCGCGGTCAGCGCGAGCAGGATCCGTGACGCCCGCCGCGCACGGGTGCGCCGGGCCGTTCGGGGGAGCATGCGGTGGATCATGCTCCCACCCTGCCCTCCGAACCCATGTCCGGAGCCCGGTATTCCGTATGAATCCCCTGTGAATCCGGTGAACCAGATGTGCAGGACACCTCTGCGGCCGGGCGCGGGGCCGGGCCGAGCCGGGCCGAGCCGGGCCGTGCGGGGCCGGCCCGGCCCGGCTCGGACTTACTCGTCCAGACCTACCCGCGCCGCTCGTACACCGTCACCCGGCGGCCCCGGACCTGCCGGTCCTCCACCACCGTGAACCGCTCCCGCAGGACCGCCGCCTTCACCTTGTCCCGCTCCGCCGACGGCGGCTTCGCCACCTTCGCGGCGTCCGTCACCAGCAGCACCCGCCGCTGTTCGAGCAGCGCCGCCCGGATCCGCTCCGGGTCCGCCTCCTCGCCCTTGAGGGTGGCCGAGGCGACCGGGCCCTCGGCCAGCGCGATGTCCGACAGCCCGGTGAACGCGCCGGGGGTGACCAGCGCCGTGTCCCGCCGGGCGGCCGGGACGAACAGCACCGCGTCCCCCGCCCGCCCCATCCGGGACACCTCGCCGGCCGCCGCCAGCACGTCGTCGACCCGGCTCGCCGGAGCCCGCTTGCCGAGCTCCACCGGCAGCAGCGCCAGCACCGAGACCCCCACCACACCGGGCACGAGCAGGGTCGACGCCCTCGGGAACCGCGGCGCGCAGGCCCGTACCGCCGCGCCCAGGGCCGCCCCGATCAGCAGGGCCAGACCGACCATGCTGAACAGCACGTACCGGTCCAGGAACAGCGGCTGGACCAGGGACAGCCCGATCAGCCCGAGCTGCGGCACCGCCAGCAGCGGCAGTCCCACTGCCGCCGCCGAGAGCCTGCCGCGGCCCGGGCGGTCGGCCCACGCGCCGAGGCCGCCCACGGCGAGGAGGATCCCCGGCCCGATCAGCATGTGCCAGGTCAGCGGCGGTATCCACGACACCTGGTCGGACTGGCCGCGGCTGAACAGGATCAGCGGCAGCGCCCCCGCCACGGCCGCCGTGCCGTACGCGGCCCAGCGCAGCCACACCCCGCGCCCGGCCCGCACCCACCACAGGGTGGCCGCGTGGGCGGGCAGGATCAGCAGCGACAGCCAGTTCAGCAGGGCGCAGACCAGCACGGTGATCCCGTACGCCGTCCAGCGCGGCCAGACCCGCCGCCCGGGCCGCCCCTCCGTGCCGCTCGCCAGGAGCGTCACCAGCAGCAGCGTCGACAGCCCGGCCCCGGCGGCGACCAGCGCGTACGGGCGGCCCTCCTGGAGGTAGAACTGCACGGCCGGCAGCAGCCCCAGCGCCAGCCCGCCGCCGAGCCCGGCCCAGAAACCGGCGAGGCGCCGCCCGAGCAGCGCCACGCACGCGGCGGCCGCGGCGACCGCGAGCACCGACGGCAGCCGCAGGGTCGTCGTACTCGCCCCGAACACTTCGAAGAGGCCGTGCATCAGCAGGTAGTACAGCCCGTGCACGGCGTCGACGTTCCCGAGCAGGGCCCAGATCTCGCCCACCGAACGCCCGGCCACCTGCCAGGTCGCCGCCTCGTCCCGCCACACGCTGTCCTGCCGGGACAGTCCCCACAGGCCGAGCGCCAGGGTCCAGAGGAACGGGATGAGCCATAGGAGAAGCCCGCGTCGGGCCGCGGGTATGTGGCAAAGCATGAAGGTGCGGGAATCCTCGGTCTGGTGTTCGGGCGGAAGGCACCAGTCTATGGACGCCGCGGATGGTTTCCGGCCGGGCTGTTGTGCACGACGGAGCGTGATCGCCGGGCCCTGCCGCCCCTAGCCTCGCCGCAGGAGCACGAACGAGGGGCGGTACCCGGTGAACTGGCTCATCCACGACTACCGCGAGAGCGATCTCGCAGCGGTGGTCCACCTGATCGACACGACGGCCGAACTCGGCCAGGAGTCCGTCTTCTCGCTCGCCGAGTGCATCAGCGCCCTCACCGACCGGCAGCCCTGCGTGGTCGCCGTCCACCAGGGCGTCCCGATCGGCGCCGCCCTCGCCTGCGTCACCGGGGAACGGGCCTGGGTCATGCGCATCGCCATCGCCGCCGGCTGGCGCGGCCGGGGCCTGGCCTCCGCGCTGCTCGTCGAGCTGGAGCGGCGGCTCATCGCCGCCCGCGTCGGCCGGATCGCGTACGTCCTCCCCGAGGAGGACCTGCTCGGCGAGGGCCTCCTGAACGCCGGCTACACCCGGCAGCCCGCCGTCGCCTACTTCGAGAAGACCGAGCCGCTGCACGGACCGGCAGCAGGCCTCCTCGACGACCTCGGCGGCCGCTTCCTGCCCAACGACCTGTGGGCCAAGGTCGCGGGCATGGAGAAGGAGAAGGACCTCATCGAACGGCGCGTGGTGCTGCCGCTCGCCGAGCCGGAACGGGCCGCCTCCCACGGCGTGCGCCCGCCGCGCGCCATCACCCTCTTCGGCCCGCCCGGTACCGGCAAGACCACCTTCGCCCGGGCCATCGCCTCCCGGCTGGGCTGGCCCTTCGTGGAACTCCTGCCCTCCCGGCTCGCGGACGAGGGCAACCTTGCGGCCGCCCTGCGCGACGCCTTCGGCCGGATCGCCGAGCTGGAACGGGTGCTGGTCTTCATCGACGAGGTCGAGGAGATCGCGCCGGTGCGCACCGAGCCCGCGCAGCCGGGCGGGATCCACGGGGTCACCAACGAGCTGCTGAAGCTGATACCCGGCTTCCGGGAGGGCGACGAGCGGCTGCTGGTGTGCGCCACCAACTCCATCCGCTCCCTCGACCCGGCCTTCCTGCGGCCCGGACGCTTCGACTACCTGATCCCGATCGGCACCCCGGACGCCGGGGCGCGCGCCGCGATCTGGTCCCGCTACACGGCGGGGCGCGCGGACGTCGACGTCACGGCCCTGGTGGCGGCGACGGAGCTGTTCACGCCGGCCGACATCGAGCACGCGGCGCGGATCGCGGCGCAGGTGTCCTTCGAACGGGACCTGGAGGCGGTGGGCGCGCGGGGCGCGGCGGCCGCGCAGCTCGGTGCGGCCACGGAGGACTACCTGGCGGCGGTCCGGCAGTGCCGTCCGACGGTGACCCCGGCGATGACGGGCGAGTTCGAGGCGGACATCACCGCCCACGCCCGGTTCTGAGCTCCGTCCCCCGGTTGCGGCGGGGGACGGATACGCGAAGGGCCGAACGGCCGCAGGCGCGCACGGCCTGCGGCCACGGCCTACGGGCGGCAGCGGTACGTGAACTCCACCGCGGCGGTGCGCTCGGCGGGCGCGACCAGGCGGAGTTCGGCCCTCGCCGGGTAGGTCCCCGCGCCCTTGAAGGTCCACAGCAGGTGCAGCCGGGCCTCGTGCTGCCCGCGGGGCACCCGCTCGGTCAGCTGCTCCGACCGCGTCCCGTCGCTGCGGACCCAGTGGTAGGTGAGGGTTCCCGGCCGCCCGTTGGTCCGTACGACGGCCACCACGTCGGCCGCCGCGTCACAGGGCGGGCCCGCGGCATCCGTGGTCACCGCGATGTCCCGGACCTCGATGGCGGGCCCGAACCGCTGCCAGCCGAGGTACGCGAGGACCGCGAGCAGCACGACCGCGGCCAGGGTGTACCGGCGCAGTCCCGCGCCCCGGGGCGGCCGGGGCGGGGCGGCCGCGGTCACGGGGAACGGCGCGGGCATGGCCGCCGTGACGCCGGGCCCGAACCGGAGCACGGATCCCTCGACCCGGTCGGGTGTCACCTCCGCGGGCTCGGGAGGTCCGGTGAACCAGTGGCTGCCGAGGACGGTGGCGCTGTAGTCCTCGTCCTCGGGGCCTCGGTGACCGCTCATCGTGGGACCTCCGGCTCCTGCTGACAGCGGGGCAGCAACTGCGAGGCGGACGCGGACTTGTTCCCGGCGGCCGGCTTGGTGGTGACCCTCACGCCGCCGTAACAGCCGTGCCCCCGGGTGAAGAGGTGGCTCCGGACCACGGGGGACGCCCCGCCGGCCGGGATCACCACGGTGTCCGTGCCGTCGGGCACGGAGTGGGCGCCCGGCGCGCTGCCGAGGAACCACTCCAGCACCACGGTGACCGGACCGGTTCCCTCGGTGGCGACGTTGACCGTCGCCTCTCCCTGGTAGACGCCGGTCGGCCGCAGCGAGACGTCCACCTTCGTGACCTTCAGGGTCGGGGTGGGTGTGGGCGTGGGGGTCGGGGTGGGTTTCGGCGTGGGCGACCAGCTGACCGTCGGCGTGGGGGTCGCGGTGCCGCTCGGCGAAGGGGACGGGGACGGGCTGGCGGACGGGGACGGGGAGGCCGAAGGGGACGGTGTCGGTGACGGGCTCGGTGACGCCGGAGGGGCCGGGGCGGGCGAGGCCGGTCCGGGCGGGGCCGGGCTCGTCGTGGCGAACGCGGTCAGCGCCGAGGAGCCGCCCGGGGCCGCGCCGATGGCGTCCGTCGTGACCGCCAGCACCGTTCCCAGCACCAGTGCCAGCCCCGCCGCCAGCCAGCCGCGCCGGCCGGGAGCCCAGCCGGAGCCGCTGTGCAGCGTGGTCGTGGCCACGTCCGTGGTGCCGGCCGCCGGGGCGCCCGCCGAGGGGAACAGCAGCGGCAGCAGCGCCGCCAGGGCCGCCAGCTTGCGCTGGCCGCGCTCCTCCCACTGGGGCCCGTACGCGGCGAGCGCCACACCCTCCAGCTCCGCCACGAACGCCTCGGCGTTCTCCGGCCGCTGCTCGGGCCGCTTGGCCAGGCCGCGCCGGATCAGCGGGCGTACGGGCTCCGGTGCCTCGGTCTCCGGCACCGGGGCCTCGATGTGCTGCACCGCGAGCTCCGCGAAGTTCTCCCCGTCGTAGGGCTTGCGCCCGGTGAGGCATTCGAAGAAGGTCGCCGTCGCGGCGTACACATCGGCCGCGGGCGAGGCGGGCCGGCCCTGCCACTGTTCGGGGGCCATGTAGGCGGGCGTTCCGGCCACCCCGGGGGTGGCCCCGCGGTCCACCGCGATGCCGAAGTCCACCAGCTTCGACGAGCCGTCCTGGGCGACCAGGACGTTCTCCGGCTTGTAGTCCCGGTGGACGACACCGGCCCGGTGCGCGGCGGCCAGCCCGAGGAGGGAGCCCTTCAGCACCACGAGCGCGGCCTCGGCGTCGGCCCGCCCGGAGCGCTTGAGCAGCGCGCGCAGGGAGATCCCGTCCACCAGCTCCATCACGATGGCCGCGCCGCCGGGCGCCTCCACGTACTCGTACAGCCCCACCACGTACGCGGACCGCAGCCCGCCGAGCAGCCGCGCCTCGGCCCGGAACCCGCCCAGGAAGGCCTGGTCCTCGCGCAGCCGGTCGCTGAGGTACTTCACCGCGACGGCCGTGCCCGTGCCGTCGTGGACGGCGAGCACCACGCGGCCGCTGCCTCCCGAGCCGAGTTCCCTGATCTCCGTGTAACCGGGGACCGACCATGCTGTCAGCGTGCCGTCCATCTTCCCGCCCCCTGCCGTGGCGCCACCGTGCCCCGACCGGTCTGTGACCGGCCACCCCCTGGGACACGCTTTCCGCCACGGCCGGTTCCCTGCCGTGCGGGTGGTGTCAGGCGGCGGCCGAAACCGCCCCGATCATGGCGTGCAGCCGGTCGGCCGCCGCCCGGCCGAAGGCCGGGTCGTTGATGTGCGTGTCGTAGTCGTAGAGCCCGGCGGCGCTGCCCCGCAACCCTTCGCGCAGCGCCGAGAACAGGGCCTGGTCCGCGCCGGGGTCATGGTAGGGGCCGCCCGGCACACCGAGCGTGGACAGTCCACGGAGCGGAACGCAGACGGCCGTGGGCCCGGTCGCCACCCGCAGTTTGGCGGCCACACTGCGGCCCAGCTCCGCGCACTCGGCCTCGGTCGTACGGATCACCGTGATGGACGGGTTGTGTACGTGGACGCGCCGGTAGCGGGCCCGGTCGGGCAGGGTCTCGAACGGGCCGAACTTCACCATGTCCAGCGCTCCCAGGCTCACCACCTGCGGGATCCCGGCGCGGCCGGCGGCGCTGAGCCGGTCGGGGCCCGCGGTGAGGATCCCCCCGCACAGCTCGTCGGCGAGCTCGCTGAGCGTCAGGTCGAGCACGCCCGCGAAGACGCCCTGGGCGGCCAGGGTCTCCAGGGTGCGGCCGCCCGTTCCGCTGACGTGGAAGACCAGCACCTCGTAGCCCAGCTCGGTCAGCCGCTCCCTGGCCGCGTCCACACCGGTCGTGGTCACGCCCGCCATGCTCGCCGCGATCAGCGGGCGGGCGCCGGCGCCCAGCCGGGGCGGACGGACCAGGTCCAGGCTCGCGCGGGCGAAGGCCTTGGCCATGCCGGCCACCGCCTCCACCGCGTTCGCCAGGACCGGTTCGGAGATGCTGTTGATCCCCGCGATGTCCACCACGCTGTACATCATCGTGATGTCAGCGGAGCCGACGTACGGGGAGACGTCCCCGGCCGCCATGGACGAGACCATGAGTTTGGGCACGCCCAGCGGCAGGGCCCGCATCGCCCGGGTGGCGATGGAGGTGCCGCCACTGCCGCCGATCGCGAGCACCCCGTGCAGCCGGCCTTCGGCGTGCAGGCGTAACAGGGTCGCCTCCGCGCCCCTGGCCATCGTGGTCACGGCCGCGCCCCGGTCGGCGGCCGCGCGTAGTTCCGACAGTTCCGTTCCGGCCGCCCGGGCCACCGCGTCCCGCGGCACATCGGCGGGCACCCGGGGTTCGCCCATGATTCCTGCGTCGACCAGTACCACTTCGACGCCGGCACGCTGCAGCCTCTCGCGCAGCCAGCCGTACTCCACACCCTTGGTGTCCAGGGTTCCCACCAGCACGACGTTCGTCATGGGTGTAATGTCCACGCACGCGGGTGCCTTGGCAAGTCAAGGCCGGGTCAACCTTCAGGCCTCCAGAAGTTCCAACAGCCTTTCCAGGAAAGGAATCTGAGGTGGCATCACCTTGATTCTGGCCACCGGGGGAGCGAACCAGGCCACCCGGTCCAGCTCGGGGAACTCCTGAACGTTTCCGGAGTGCGGCGGCCACTCCATGGAGAAGGTCCCGGGCACCATCAGCGCGGGGTCCAGGTCGGCCTCCACCGCCCAGATGGTCACCAGCTTCCCGCTGGCCAGCCGCACCTCGCCCAGCGGCAGGTAGTCGCCCTCCGGCGGCGGCAGCCCGATCTCCTCGGTGAACTCCCGGCGGGCCGCGTCCCGCGGGGTCTCGTCCGGCCCGTACTCGCCCTTCGGGATGGCCCATCCGCCGGTGTCACGGCCCGCCCAGAGCGGGCCGCCCATGTGGCCGAGCAGAACCTCCACGGCGGGCCCGGCCTCCTCGCCGGTCCGGCGGAACAGGAGCATTCCGGCACTGCGTTTGCGCGTCATGGGTCCATCCATGCCCCGTACGCGCGCCGCTCAGCGATCGTGGCCGGAGATCAGTGTGCGTGCGGGCCCTGCCGGTGGACCGGACCGTGTGCGTCCGCGCAGTGCGGGTCCCGCTCGGACGGGCCCTCGCCCGCGCGGCCGACCGTCAGCAGGGAGTCCTGGGCGTGGTCCACCTGGAGGGTGGTGTGCGTGATCCCGTACTCCTTGCCCAGCAGCCGCTCCAGGTCGCGGCGTACGGCGTGGCAGTCGCCCTCCGGATCCACGAGCACATGGGCGGAGAGCGCCGCCTGTCCGGAGGTGATCGTCCATATGTGCAGGTCGTGCACCTCGGTGACCGGCGGGTGGCCGACGAGCCGGTCGCCCACCGCGTCCGGGTCCACATGGGCCGGAGCGGCCTCCAGGAGGATCCGGCCGGACTCGCGGACCAGGCCGTAGCCCGCCTTCACCATCAGCGCCACCACCACGAGCGTGGCGATCGCGTCGGCCTGCCGGAAGCCGGTGGTGAGCACGATCAGACCGGCGACGGCGGTCCCGATGAAGGCGAAGAGGTCGTTCAGGATGTGCTGGTAGGCGCCCTCGACGGCGAGGGAGGAACGGTTCGCCCGGGAGATGCACCAGGCCGCGGCCACATTCACCACGATGCCCGCGAGCGCCGTCACCACGACCAGGCCGCCCTCCACGGGCGGCGGGTCCATCAGCCGCCGCACCGCCTCGTACGCCAGCCAGAGGGCCAGCAGGAGCAGGGTCAGGCCGTTGGCCTGGGCGGAGAGTATCTCCGCCCGCTTGAGGCCGTACGTGAACCCGCCGCGGGCGGGGCGGGCGGCCAGCCGCATCGCGATCAGTGCGAGGACGATCGAGACGGCGTCGGTCAGCATGTGGGCCGCGTCGGAGATCAGGGCCAGGGAGTTGGCCATGATGCCGATGACCACCTCGATGGCCATGAACCCGGCGATCAGGCCGAGCGCGATCCCCAGCCACCGCCGGTCGGCGTCCGCGGAGACACCGTGGCTGTGGCCGCCCGGCCCGTGACCGTGACCGCCCGGCCCGTGACCGTGACCGCCGGGCGCGTGGCTGTGGCCGCCCGGCCCGCCGCCGTTGCCGTGGTCGTGCCCACTCATGGCGTCCCCCGTCTGTTCGGACCCGTCTGTTCGGTTCCGTCGCGTGAAGTGAAGCGCACCCGAGCGAGATGGGCAAAGGCTGCAACGGGGACCGTTGTCATTACCCATAAGAGGCCTCTGACCTGCGGTGATGTCCGGTCGACGCGGCACCGGCCGGATCGTGGGAAAATCTGTCCATGGTCCTGCGCCCCGGTGTGCCGGCCGCGCCCGAGCTCATTCTGGAGACCGACAGAGGCTCCACCCCGATGAGCCCGGTCCGCATTTACCACGTCGGCCGCGACCCCCTCTGCGAGATCTGCCTCGATGACGCCCGCGTCTCCTGGCACCACGCGATCCTGCGCCCCGACGGCGACCACTGGACGGTCGAGGACGAGGACAGCACCAACGGCACCTGGGCCGACGGACACCGCGTTCACGCGTGGAGCGTCGGCGCCGGGAGCGAGCTCCGCTTCGGCGACGCCTCGGACGGGCCGCGCGCCGTCCTCCTCGGCACCGGTGCACGTGCCGCGCCGCCGCCGTCCGCGCCGCCGTCCGCGCCGCCGTCCGCGCCGCCGTCCGTGCCGCCCGCCTGGGAGCACGGCGCACCGGTTCCCTCGCCGCCGCCCTCCGAACCGGTGGCCGTACCGCCGTCCGGGGTCTCCCGACCCGCTCTGACCGGCACCTTCCGCCGCCCTACCGCCATCCGCCCACTGGCCGCACGGACCGCCGTACGCATCGGCCGCGCCCCGGGCAACGACCTCGTCATCGACGACCTCGTCGTCTCCCGGCTCCACGCCGAACTGCGCGCCCTCGCCGACGGCACGTACGAGATCGTCGACCTCGGCAGCCACAACGGCACGTACCTCAACGGCGCCCCCGTCGAGCACGCCGCCCCCCTCGCCGAAGGCGACATCGTCGGCATCGGCCACTCGGCCTTCTGCCTCGTCGGCGACCAGCTCCAGGAGTACGTGGACACCGGCGA
Source organism: Streptomyces sp. NBC_01408 (assembly GCF_026340255.1). Lineage (GTDB taxonomy): Bacteria > Actinomycetota > Actinomycetes > Streptomycetales > Streptomycetaceae > Streptomyces. The sequence continues at coordinate 4,705,532 of NZ_JAPEPJ010000001.1, forward strand.
GGTCTCGCTCGACGTCCAGGACCTCACCGTCACCGTCGACCACGGCCGCAAGACCCTCCTCGACCAGGTCTCCTTCCCCGTCGGCGCCAAATGCCTGCTCGCCGTGGTGGGACCCAGCGGAGCCGGCAAGTCCACCCTCCTCGGCGCACTCACCGGACTGCGCCCCGCCGACCGCGGCACCGTCCTCTACGACGGCCGCGACCTGTACCGCGACTACGCCGAACTGCGCAGCCGCATCGGCCTCGTCCCGCAGGACGACATCCTGCACGCCCAGCTCACCGTCCGGCGCGCCCTCACCTACGCGGCCGAACTACGCTTCCCGCAGGACACCGCCAAGGCCGAACGCCAGGCCAGGGTCGACGAGGTGATCACCGAACTCGGCCTCCAGCAGCGCGCCGACCAGCCCATCCACAGCCTCTCCGGCGGCCAGCGCAAACGCGTCTCGGTCGCCCTGGAACTGCTGACCAAACCCTCCCTGCTCTTCCTCGACGAACCCACCTCCGGCCTCGACCCCGGCATGGACCGCTCGGTGATGCACATGCTGCGCGGCCTCGCCGACGACGGCCGCACGGTCATCGTCGTCACCCACAGCGTGCTCAGCCTCGACGTCTGCGACCGGCTGCTGGTCCTCGCCCCCGGCGGGCGCACCGCCTACTTCGGCCCGCCCGGTGAGACGCTCGGCTACTTCGGCTTCACCCAGTGGCCCGAGGCGTTCGAAGCCTTCGAGAACCAGCAGGGCCGCGACTGGGCGGGGGAGTACGCCGCCTCGCCGCTGCACCGCAAGTACGCCGACAGCTCCGGCCGGCAGCCGCGCGCCGCAGCCGGCCGGGCACAGCCCGCAGGCTTCGCCGCCGCGCCGCCCAAGGCCCAGAGCTGGGGCTCCCAGCTGTCCACCCTGATCCGCCGGTACGCGGCCGCGCTCAGCGCCGACAAGACCTTCCTCGCCATCATGATCGCGCTGCCGTTTGTCATGGGCGCCATGGCCCGCGCCCTGGCCGGCAGCGCGCTCACCCAGGAGACGGCGATCAACGCCCTGCTCATCCTGTGCGTCGGCGGAGTACTGACCGGGGCGGCCAACGCCGTGCGCGAGCTGGTCAAGGAGAGAACCATCTACCAGCGCGAACGCGCCGTCGGACTGTCGCGCTCGGCCTATCTGATGTCGAAGGTCGTGGTGCTGGGCGCCGTCACCGTGGCCCAGGCCGTGGTGCTGACGCTGGTCGGCCTTTTCGGCGTCCAGCTGAACGCCCCCGGCGGCCAGGGGGTCTTCCTGCCGCCGCTGGCCGAGATCACCCTCGTCGTCGCGCTGCTGTCCTTCACCGCCATGACGCTCGGCCTGCTGGTCTCCGCACTGGTCGGCAAGGAGGAGGTCACCATGCCCCTGCTGGTGCTCCTCGCCATCGTGCAGGTGGTCTTCTGCGGCGCCCTCCTCCAGCTGGACGGGGTCCCGGTGATCGAGCAGCTCGCCTGGCTCGTCCCGTCGCGGTGGGCGCTCGGCGCCATGGCGGGCACCATCGACCTCGGCGCGCTGGTGCCCGGCACCCTCACCGACGACCCGCTCTTCGCGCACAGCGCAGGGGTGTGGCTGCTGAACGTCGGGATGCTGGTGGCGCTGGCCGTGCTGTTCGGAGTGCTCGTCGCCCGCCTCCTGCGCCGGCACGAGCCGGCGATCATGCGGAAGTAGGCCCGGTGACCAGCCCGGCGGAACCCGGCGGCGCGGCGGCGGACTTCCGGCCCACCCATGTCGTCCCCCAGGAGGGACTGCCCGCCTGGGAGGCCCCCGACGTCTCGCGGCCGACCTCGCCGCTGGACCCCCTCCTGCCGGTGCAGCTGCTCTCCCGGCGCGGGGAATGGGGGCAGATCCTGTGCTCCAACGGCTGGTCCGCCTGGGTGGACGGGCGGCTGCTGGTCTCCGTACCGCAGCCGCCGCCGACGGCAGGAGCCGCGCCTCCCGAACGGGCCGAGGACCCGCGGCCGCTGCTCGCGCGGAGCGCCGACGCGCTGGAGCGCTACCGGCGGGCCGCCGGGGAACTCGCCTCGGGACGGGCGGACGCCGAGGCCTTCCGGCGTTCCGTACGGGGCCTGCGGGCCGGGGTCGTGCTCGACGGGGAGTCCGTCTGGCTCTACGACGAGGCCGGCGGGCGCTGGCTGTACGGCGACGGGAGCGGCCTGGCGACCTACGCGGTCGACGCGGAACCGGGGGCTGGTCCGGGTGATCCCGACGCACCCGACGCACCCGACGCACCCGACGGGCACGAGCCGACCCGCATCGCCGACGCGCCCGGGCCCGGGCCCGGGAAGCGGTGACGGGCGTGGAAGCGGCCGGCGGGCACCCCTTCGACCTGGTGGGCAAGGAGATCGCCGGATACCTGGTGGAGGGCGAGATCGGCCGCGGCGGCATGGCCGTCGTCTACCGGGCGCGCGACCTGCGCCTGGACCGGACCGTCGCGCTGAAGCTGCTGGCACCCGAACTGGCCCGCAACGACACCTTCAGACAGCGGTTCGCCCACGAGTCGAAGGCGGCCGCGGCCATCGACCATCCGCACATCGTGCCCGTCTTCGAGGCGGGGGAGAGCGACGGGCTGTTGTACATCGCCATGCGGTACGTCGCCGGGCAGGACCTGCGGGCCCTGCTGGACCGGACGGGCCCGCTGCCCGTGGGGACCGCCGTCCGGATCGCGGGCCAGGTGGCCTCCGCGCTGGACGCGGCCCACGACCACGACCTGGTGCACCGGGACGTGAAGCCGGGCAACATCCTCGTCGCGCGGGGTACGGACAGCGAACACCCCGAGCACGTCTACCTCACGGACTTCGGGCTGACGAAGAAGTCCCTGTCCCTGACCGGGTTCACGAGCGTGGGACAGTTCGTGGGCACCCTGGACTACGTCGCCCCGGAGCAGATCGCCGGGAAGCCGGTGGACGGCCGGTGCGACGTCTACAGCCTGGGTTGCGTCGTCTACGAAATGCTCGCGGGCGGGCCCCCGTTCCAGCGGGACGACGACATGGCCCTGCTCTGGGCCCACCAGTACGATCCCCCCGCCCCGCCGAGCGAACGGCGCCCCGGTCTGCCGGCGGAGGTGGACGAGGTCCTCGCGAAGGCGCTGGCCAAGTCGCCGGAGGACCGGTGGGGCAGCTGCCTGGAGTTCACCGGGGCACTGCGCCGGGCCGGGGCGGGGGCGGGTGACGTACCGCCGCCTCCGCGTTGGGCGTTGCCGGTGTTCCGCGGCCGGGCGTAGTGGCCGCGCGTGGGGTCAGAGCGTGGGGTCAGCGCGGGGCGGGTTCGTCGACGCGGCCCCCGCGGTGGACCGGCCGGGCCGCGAGGGCGCCGAGGAAGCCCGCCACGGCACCCCAGACCAGCGCGAGGCCCACCGTGCGCCACAGGACCGCGCTGAGCTCGACCGTGCCGCCGAGCCCGTCCACGGCGCCGATGCCCAGCAGTGAGAGCCCGAACTGGGCCTGGACCCGCGCCAGCAGGCACACCGTCAGAGTCGCCAGGGCCAGGGCCACGCCCAGGTGCAGCGCGTGCTGCCAGGGCCGGACCCGGGCGGGGGAGCGTACGGCGGCCAGCACGCCCGCTCCCAGCAGCAGGACGGCCGCCACCGGCACCAGCCACCACGCCCGGGAGTCCCGCTCCGCGAGCGAGGCCACGTCGACCGTGGACAGGTCGGACCCGCTCAGAACCTGGTCCAGCAGCTGGGGCATCGGCAGCCCGAACGGCCCCTCCACCCTGCCCTCCCAGGCACCGCCGAAGCCCAGGGTGAGCGCGAGCCAGACGAGGTTGGGCAGCCCGAGCAGCATCACGGCCATCGTCCGCGCGCCGTGGCCCTGCGTCGCCGCCACCACCAGCGCGACGCCCACGCCGAGGACGACGTACGCGAGCAGCAGCGCGACCGTGGCGGAGGCGGCCGGGCGCACCGCCGCGTGGAAGCGGACCAGGCCGGCCGGGAGCGGTGCCCGGCGGGAGACGAGCAGGGTGATCAGCAACAGGCCCAGGATCCACAGCAGTCCGAACAGGAGCGTGGCGGGCAGGTCAGCCCGGAAGCCCACGGTCGGGGCGGCGTCGAGGAGTTCGCCGATCTCGCCGACGGGGGAGTCTCCGGTGGAGACGCCGAAGGTCCGGCGGGCGAGGAGGCCGGCCCCGGTGAGCGCGAGGAGCCACAGCAGCACCAAGGGGACGGTCCGGGACAGCAGTTCACCCGGTCGGGTCACGGCGCGGTGGTGCAGGGGGCGCAGGAAGCAGTAGGCCGCCACGAGGGCGCCGGACAGGCTCACCGAGAGGGGCAGCACGGACAGGCTCGCGTCCGCCTCCGCCAGGAAGCCCGCCCCGCCCGAGACCTCGACCGAGCCGCCGGCCGCCATCACGACGACGGCGGCGACCACATGGGGGAAGGAGCCGTCCGGCAGGTCGCCCGCACCCGCGCAGGCCAGTCCCGCCGCCGCGACCGCGGTCATCACGGCGAAACCCGCGACGGCGGCGACGAGGGCGTCACGCCATGCCTTCGGGGATCCCCCGGGCGAAGGTGATGTCGGCGTACGGCTCACCCTGCAACGGTAGGCACCCTCGGCTTGCGGGCACCACCCGGACGGCACACACAATGGTCCGCAGCAGTGCAGGAAATCCGGATATTTCCGTGCGGTCAGGGCGGAACGTCCACAGCGGACGGGAACTCCGCCGTCCGGGAAGAAGAGCCTGTGACCACGCAGCCCGATCACGAGCCGCCCCGGCAGCCGCCGCCGTCCGAGCGCCCCACCAGTGCTCCCGCGGGTCCTCCCACCGGTCCTCCCTCCGGCCCCCTCTCGGGCGGGCGGCAGGGACCCCCGGCCGCTCCGCCGCCACCTGCTCCGCCCGGCGGTCGCGGTGGTTCCGGTGGTTCCGGCGGGGGCGCACCGGCCGGCGGGCCCTGGTGGCGGTCCGTGCCCCGGATCGCCACCGCCCTCGTCGCCGTGGCGGCGGTGGTGGCCCTGGTCGTGGTGCTGACCCGCCCCAGCGGTACCCCCGACAGGGCGAGCGGCGAGGTCTTCCTCCAGCCCGCCGCCGACGCCGGGCCCGACCCGTTCACCGAGTCCACCGCGGCGGACCAGGCCACCCCGCCGCCACCCCCGTCACCGCCGCCCACCGCGAGCGGTACGACGGGCCCCGCGCCCACGGTCACGGCCACCCGTAGCGTCAGTGGCGCCTCACCGGGCCTGTACGGGGGCACGAGGTCCCTCGGAAGCTGCGACGTCGAGAAGCAGATCAAGGTGCTGTCCGGGGAGCCCGCCAAGAACAGTGCCTTCGCCTCGGCCATCGGCATCAAGGCGGCGGCCGTACCCGGCTACCTCCGCTCGCTCACCCCGGTGCAGCTGCGGTGGGACACCCGGGTCACGAATCACGGCTACCGCGACGGCAGGGCCACCGCCTACCAGGCGGTGCTCCAGGCCGGTACCGCCGTACTGGTGGACGACCGCGGAGTGCCCCGGGTGCGCTGCGCGTGCGGGAACCCGCTCGGCGTACCGGTGCCGCTGGAGGCCGATCCGAAGCAGACCGGGCAGCCGTGGCCCTCGTACCAGCCTGCGCGGGTCGTGGTCATCGCGCCGTCGGTGACCGTCGTGAACAAGTTCGTCATCTACGACCACCACGACCGGCGCTGGATCGAGCGCGAGCGGGGCGACCACCACGGCAGGAAGGACAGGCCGGTCCCGCCACCGGCGGACCCGACCCCGACCCGGACACCGGCCTCCACCGCGCCGCCGGTGACCAGCTCCGCGCCCTCCACCGCGCCCGCCGGGACCGGCAGCCCCACGGGCCCGCCCGAAGGCACCCCGACGGGCAACACACCCACCGAGACGGGTACCCCAGGCGACACGGGTGCTCCGACCGGCACGCCCACGGACACCGTCACCAGGGCTCCGACGGACGCGCCCACGGACGCTGGGACCCCCACGCGGTGATGCCGCCCGGCGTCCTGCGGCGCGGAGCGGCACCACCGTCTCGTACGGCGCACGCGCCGTTCAGCGGTTCAGCCGGCAGAACTTGGTGAAGGCGCTCTCGGCGCCCGCGATGAAGCCCTGCCCGTAGGCGTCCTCGACCGCCTGGTCCTGCGCGGCCAGTCCGGGCTTCTTCGGCTTGGGCTCGGCCTTGGAGTCGCAGCTCTCCTTGGCCGCGGCGCCGCCGGCCTTGACCCCGTCGATGAAGCCCTGATTGCGGGCCTCCCGCACGGCCTTGCTGTTCGCGACCTTGTCGGAGGCGACGATGGTGCACTTCACCGACGGGACCTTCTGCGATTCGACGTGGTATTCGCCGGGCGGCAGACCGGTCCGGGTGAAGGATCCGGACGGGGTCACCCCGTCCAGGTTCCCAAGCCCCTCGAAGTTGCCGCTGCTGCCGTGCAGACCGGCCCCGCCGGTGCCGATGAAATCGGTGCCGGTCACGGTCACGGTCTTTCCGTCGTCCGAGGGTTTGACCGTGCAACTGCCGACCGTGACGACCGACGGTGCCTGCGCGACGGCGACCGGGCCGAGGGCGAGGGAAGAGAGGAGAAGCGGGCACAAGGCGGCCAGCCGGGTACGGGGGTTCATGGCGCTCATCTCCCGTACGTCAACGCCCGGTACGGCAGAACTTGTCGAAGGCGCTCGTGGCGCCGGCGATGAAGCCCTCCCCGTAGGCCGCCTCGACCGCCTGCTCCTGCGTCAGTCTGGGATGCTTCTTCGGCTTGGGCTTTTCGTTGCCGCAGTCCTCCTGCGCCGCCGCCCTGCCGGCCTTGACGCCGTCCCTGAAGCCGTCGTTGCGGGCCTTCCTGATCTCGTCCTTGTTCGCTTGCTTGTCCGCCTTGGCCACCGTGCAGTTCTTGAAGCCGCCCGACGCGGGCAGGATGGTGAAGTCGGTGCTCTTCTGGAACCGGACCACCGAGAAGGACCCGTCGGGCTGGACGTTCTCCAGCGGTGAGACGCCCTCACCGCCGTCGATGTTCAGGGGCATGTCCGTGGGCGCCCAGCCGGATCCGCTGATGGTGATGCTCAGGCCGTTGTCGGCGGGCTTCACCGTGCAGGTGCCGATGGCCGGGGCCGCGGTCGCCGTCGGAGCCAGAGCGGCCCCGCCCCCGGCGAGCAGCGAGCAGGCGAGCAGTGAGGTGACTGTGGTGCGGCGGCTGCGCCGGTTCATGGTGGTGGTCCTCCCTAGCGTTGCTGCGGGGGGAGAGAGTTGAGGAGACGACCGTGGTGGGCGACGGCGCGGACGCGCGAGATCGTCACGGGCACACCGCGGCCTGCGGGGCAGCCAAGCCCGCGTACGGACCGCGCCCCGGGACTCTCCCTCCGGCCACCGCACCGATGGCGGCGGTCTGGGCTGATTCGGAAGGCGCCCGTCCTTTTCATCCTCCCCCGTCCCGGACGGGGTGTCGACCGGGAAGGAGGGCCATCAGCCGCCGGGCGGAACCGCCATCACGCTATGCGTGTTGGCGTTGTTGCCCGGGTTCGTGTCGCCCTCCGCGGTGATGGTGGCGTGGATGGCCCCGGGGCCGGCCTTGGTGATCGTGGCGAGCACCGGGATCTGGTTCTTGGCGCCCTTGGCGAGGGTGCCGCCGGTGCAGCGGTAGCCGGTGGAACCCGTGGCGGAACACTGGAAGCCGTTGAAGGTGCCGGACTCCGGGGCGCGCCGTACAGACAGCGAGCCCGAGGTCTGGACCTGGATGACGACGCCCTTGGCCTCGGCGCCGGCGTTCGAGTAGCTGACCCAGTAGTTGCGGTTCGTGCCCGTGGGCGGGTTGGCCTCACCGGTGATGCCGCCGATGGAGACGTCGGCGGGGGCGTTGGCGGAGCCGGCCGGTTCGGCACAGACCTCGGAGGTCTGGTACCTGGTGCCGAACTTGCCCGCGATTCCCTCCTCGGCCCTGGTGCCCACCTCGACCACCGCGCAGTAGCCGATGCCCGGGGTGATTCCGGCGTTCAGGGTCTTGACCAGGGTCCTGTTCACACTGGGGATTTCGCCCGCCAGGGCCACCTTGCGGACCGTGCCGCCCGGGCCCGTCGGGCGCAGGATGAGGGTGTTGCTGCTGTCTCTGGGTTCCGTGTCCTGGAAGGTGACCGTGACGTTGGGGGCGTCCAGCTGGAGACTCACGATGGACGATGCCGAGGCCGGGGTGGCCAGACCTATCGCCATTCCGCACGCCATCCCGGTTCCGACCGACGCCCGGTACATCCACCGGAGGCGCGTCTTACTTGTCATGGGAATCCCCATTCTCAGTTGGATGGGATGATCCAATTGTCCGCTCGTGTCCGGGACCCGGCAATCGCTGGGCGGTCGGGGCCGCCTACGTACGCCGACGGCCGCCCGCGAGCGCGTCGCCCGCCGCGCCCACCGCGAGGCCGAGCGCGACCATGACGACGTAGCCGTACACCTCGTAGCCCCCGGGAACGAGGAAGCGGACGAAGCCCATGAAGTGGATCCAGCCGAGCCACTCGTGCAGCAGGCCGCTCGCGCCGCCGACCACGAGGACGAAGGAGAGCAGCCCCGACACTGCTTTCAGGGGGGAATTCTGGTGCGTGGAGGTCATGACCCGACCGTAGGCGGGCGGCGCGGGCCGCCGGATCGGCCTTTCGGTGACCGGGGGCGGTACTTAAGTATCCGGTTCGACGCGGGAAGGCCGCTCACCGCCGGTGCCCGCGTAGATTTCCCCGGCATGCGCCACATCCACCGCACCCGCCGGGACTGGGCGGCAGACCTGGGCCTCTTCGTCTTCGCCGCCTGTTTCGCAGCCGTCAGCTCACAGTCCGTCCCGGGGGTGGACACCCTGAGCCCCGGGTGGCGGGCCGCGGACCAGGCGGCCGGCGGGCTGGCCTGCGCGGCGGTGCTGCTGCGACGGCGGTGGCCCGTACAGCTGGCGGTGGTGCTGCTGCTGGCGGGCACCCAGGCGCACTATCTGACCGGTCCGGCGCTGGTGGCGGTGTTCACGGTGGCCGCGACCAGGCCGTGGCGGGTCACGGCCTGGGTGGCGGCACTGGCCTTCGCCCCGCTGCCCGTCTTCCTGTGGCGGCTGCCGGAAGTCTCCGAGGACCGCGCGGGTTCGGCGGTGACCTATTTTGCGCTGATCGCCGGGGCCATCGGCTGGGGCCTCTTCCGCAGGTCCCGGCAGCAGCTGATCGCCTCCCTGCGCGAACGGGCCGAACTGGCCGAGGCGGACGCGCAGTCGCGGGCCGAACGGGCCCGGAGGGAGGCGCGCGAGGAGATCGCCCGCGAGATGCACGACGTGCTCGGGCACCGGCTCTCGCTGCTGAGCGTGCACGCGGGCGCCCTGGAGTACAACCCCGGCGCCCCGCGAGCGGAGATCGCCCGGGCCGCCGGGGTGATCCGGGAGAGCGCCCACCTGGCCCTGCACGACCTGCGTGAGGTGATCGGGGTGCTGCGGGCGGACGCCGGCGCGACGCAGGACGACCGGCCGCAGCCCGAACTGGCCGACCTGGAACGGCTGGTGGCGGAGGCGCGGGCGGCCGGCGGGCGGATCGAGCTGACCGTGCCGTCCGGCGGGCCCGCGCCGCCGGCCCTGGCGGGGCGCACGGCGTACCGGATCGTGCAGGAGGCACTGACGAACGTACGCAAGCACGCGCCCGGGTCCTCGGTCGTCGTACGGGTGGCCGGGACCCCCGGGGAGCGGCTGACGGTGGAGGTCTCCAACACCCGGGCGCCCGGCCCGGATCCGGCCCGGGCCGAGGGCGGCGGCCAGGGTCTCGTCGGGCTGGCCGAGCGGGCCCGGCTGGCAGGCGGTGAGCTGACGGCCGGCCCCGACGACGGCGGGTTCCGGGTACGGGCCTGGCTACCCTGGCAGAGCTGAAGGGCTGAAGGGCTGAAGGGCTGAAGAGCCGCGGAGACGGAGAGGAGGCGCCGGTGATCCGGGTCCTGCTGGTCGACGACGACGCGATCGTCCGGTCCGGCCTGCGCCTGATGCTGGGCGGCGCCCGGGACATCGAACTCGTCGCGGAGGCCGCCGACGGCGCAGAGGTCCCGGCACTGGTCGCCGCGCACGCGCCCGACCTGGTGCTGATGGACATCCGGATGCCGGGCGTCGACGGGCTGGCCGCCACCGAGACGCTCCGGGCGCGGCCCGGCGCGCCCGAGGTCCTGGTCCTGACCACCTTCCACACCGACGGGCACGTCCTGCGTGCCCTGCGCGCCGGCGCAGCCGGGTTCCTCCTCAAGGACACCCCGCCGCAGGAGATCGTGAAGGCGATCCGGACGGTGGCCGCGGGGGACCCGGTGCTGTCCCCCGCCGTCACCCGCCGGCTCATCGACCAGGTGGCGGGCGGCACCGGACAGGACCCCCGCGCGGCCGCCGCCCGGGAGCGGCTGGCGCCGCTGGCCGGACGGGAACGGGAGGTGGCCCTGGCGGTCGGCCGCGGCCTGTCCAACGCGGAGATCGCCCGGGAGCTGCACCTGGCGCTGCCGACGGTGAAGACCCACGTGTCCCGGATCCTCACCCGGCTGGACCTCAACAACCGGGTCCAGATCGCCCTGTTGGTCCACGACACGAACGCCCCGGACGGCCCTGCGGATCTCTAGTGCGGTGGACCTTTCCGGCCACAGCACCAGGGAGCCGGCCGGTCAGTCGGTCCCGCGGCGCCGGGCGCGACCTACAGGGGGTACGAGGGGTGCGCGCCCGGGATCCGGCCCCGTTCCCGCCGCCCAGCCCCGTTCCCGCCGCCCGGCCCCGGCACGGCCCGCCGCGTCCCGGGCGGCAGCCGCCCCGCGGCCCGTGGGGACACCGGCGGGGGAGAGTGAGACCCTGGCTGCATGGCCCAGAGGGGATCGCACCCCGCGGTCGACTGGCCCGCGCGCCCGGACACCAGCCTCGCGCTCAACCACGTGGGTACCTTCGACTGGGACCTCGACAGCGGCCGGATGCATCTGGATCCCACCGCCCTCGAGGTCCTCGACCTGCGCCCGGACGAGTTCGACGGGAGCCCCGCCGGGCTGCGGGTCCGCCTCGGGCCCGCCGAGGAGGCCCGGCTCGACGCCCGGGTCGCGCAGGCGCTGCGGGACGGCCACAGCCACTACGGGGCCTACGTCCGCACCCGGGGCCGGGACGGGGCCAGGTCCTGGCTCCATGTCCAGGGGCACATCCTGCGGGACCCGCGGGGGCGCCCGTACCGCGTCATCGGGATCATCCGCGATGCCGCCCACGATCCCGGTGAACCCGGAGCCGGCGGGGACCAGGAGGACGACCGGCGCCGGATGACCGGGGTCGTCGAGCGGACCACCGCCATCCTCGCCCACGCCCGCACCGTCAACGACGTGACCGACGTCCTCAAGGACCCCGAGGCCCTCGGGCACCTCGGCGCGGTCAGCGTCATGCTGGGCGTCGTCGACGGCGGCCGCATCCACCTGGTCGCGGAGGGGCAGCTGGGCTCGTACGTCCCCGAGATCGAGTACACGCGGATCGACGCGCAGTTCCCGATGAGCGAGGCCGTACGGACCATGCAGCCGGTCTTCCTCGCCTCGCGGGAGGAGTTCCAGCTCGGCTACCCGCAGCTGTGGCCCTACATCGAGCCGCTGTCCGTCCGCAGTGGGGTCTACCTGCCGCTGATCGCCCAGGGAAGGCCCATCGGCGCGCTCGGACTGCTCTACAAGCGGGACGGGGACTTCACCGCCGAGGAGCGCAACCTGCTGATGGCCCTCGGCAGCGGCATCGCGCAGAGCCTCCAGCGCGCCATGCTCTTCGAGCAGGAGCACGACCTGGCCGAGGGGCTCCAGCGGGCCATGCTGCCGCGCCGGATCCCGGAGGTGGCGGGCGCGCGGATCGCCGTACGGTACCGGGCCGCGCGGATGGGGCGGGACATCGGCGGTGACTGGTACGACGTGGTCCCGCTCGGCGAGGGCCGGGTCGGGGTGATGATCGGCGACGTGGAGGGGCACGACACGGACGCGGCGGCCGTCATGGGCCAGCTGCGGATCGTCCTGCGCGCGTACGTCGCCGAGGGGCACACGCCCGGCACGGCGATGGCGCGGGCCTCGGCCTTCCTGCACGAGCTGGAGACGGAACGCTTCGCCACCTGCACGTACGCCGAGGTGGACCTCACCACCGGAATGCTCCGCATGGTCCGCGCCGGCCACCTCGACCCCGTCGTCCGGCGCGGCGACGGCACCTGCCACCGGATCCAGGTCGCGGGCGGACTGCCGCTGGGGCTGCCCCCGCGCGACCAGCCGGGGTCCGGCTGCGGCTACCCCGTCACCAGCATCGAACTGCACCCCGGCGACACCCTGCTGCTGTGCACGGACGGCCTGATCGAACGCCCCGGCGACGACTCCGACACGGGCATGCGGGAGTTCATGGAAGCGGTCAGTGACGGCCCGGTCGACGTCGAGGAACTCGCCGACGTGCTGTGCGACCTCGTCGGCGATTCGGGCGGCGGGGACGACATGGCCCTGCTCCTGCTGTGCCGCCGGGGCACACCGACCGCGCGCGGCGGCGGCCCGCTCCACCACCGGCTGGACCCCGGCGATCCGGAGGCCCCCGCGATGGCCCGGCACCTGATCCGGGCGGCCGTGACCGCCTGGGGTGCCGGGGACCGGGCCGACGAGATCGAACTGGCGGCGGACGAGCTGATGACCAACGCCCTGGTGCACACCGACGGCGGCGGCGAGGTCAGCATGCGGCTCACCGCGGACGGGCGGATCCGCATCGAGGTCGAGGACTCCAGCAGCGCGCTCCCGCAGCGGCGCGAGGCGGGCGACTGGGCGGTGTCCGGGCGGGGCCTGCTGCTGGTGGAGCAGCTCGCGGACGACTGGGGCGTGGAACCCCGGGGCGGCGGCAAACGCGTGTGGTGCGAGTTCACCACCGCCCCCGTGGCGGCCGGGCCTGCCGAGCAGGTCGTGGCGGCCGTCGCGGCCGAGCCGGCCGTGGCCGCCGGGTGAGCCTCAGACCGCGGCGTACGGTCCCTGCGCGGCGTAGGTGTTCTGCATGGCCGTGAGCTTGCGCACGAAGAGCACGGCGAGCACGGCCGCGACGACCGTGAGCAGGTCGGAGACGATGCCGAGGGCGAAGGCGTCCCGCAGCTCCTCGGGGGTCTCGGCGTTCATGTACACCCGGCCGAAGACCTGGCTGACGACCTGCGAGAGCACCCACACCAGCCACCAGGCCGTGAGGGGTGCGGTCGAGACCTGGCGGGAGGCGCCGTCGGGCCCCAACTGGGTGCTGGCCGCCCAGATCTGCTTCGCCGTCCGGTAGGGCATGACCAGGTTGGCGAAGGGGATGAACCAGCCGCCGATGGCCCAGCCGCGGCTCTGGCTGAAGCCGTCGCGGCGGAAGATCTCCGCGTTGCAGCGCACGCGGTAGAACCAGACGATGAAGACGGCCGCGATGGAGAGCAGCGCCAGGACCTGGAGGATGCCGGCGAGGCCGTTGAGGAGGTCGGCCTGGTCGAGCGAGTCGTCGGAGACCGAGTCGGGTGCCGCGATGACGTCCTTCATCAGCGAGAAGCCGAACGCACTGGCGCCGGCCGAGAAGAGGTCGATGACCGCCGAGACGGACAGCAGCACGGTCAGGGCGGTCGCCAGGCCCTGCGGTGAGCGCAGTACCTCGACGGGCCGCAGCGGAGCGGGGTGCGGCTGAGCGGTCCAGTCCGGCCGTCCCGGCAGCCCGGGCTGCCCGGGCGAAGGCGCGGCGGCGTACGGCGCGCCGCCGTACGCGGGCGCGCCGCCGTATCCGGGCGCGGCGTACGGAGCCCCGGCGTACGGAGGATGGCCGGGCGGCGCCGGTTGGGCGGCGTACGGCCCAGGGACGGGGCCCTGGGGCGGCGGCGGTGAGCCGGGCGCGCTGAAGGACATGACGGAGTACCCCCCACGGGAACGTGTGACCTGCGAAATGGTGCCCACTGGCACGGCAGGCACCGCCGAACATATGTCAGCCCAACGGCCGGGTCCAAGCGATTCCACGGGCGGCCGAACGGCTGAACCCCAGGTCCGGCCGGGTCGCTGCCCCCGCGCCCGCGCCGTATGCCCCATCCTGCCCAGGTGCCGACCCTCCGCCCGCTGCTGCCCGTCCTGCTCGCCGTGGTCCTCAGCGTTCCGGCACACGCCGCACACGCCGCACACGCCGCACACGCCGCACACGCCGCACACGCCGCACGAGCCGACGCGCAGGACGAGGGCATCGAGACCGCCCGGACCACCCGGCAGATCGCGCCCGGGATCCGGCTGGAGTCGTACGACCGGCTGGAGGCCGACCGCCGGCTGCGGATCGACGAGCTCGTCGCCGACCTCGGCGGGAGCACCGGCGTACGGGCCGAGTACCTCGGCGGCAAGGGCACCGTCACCGTCGCGGAGGCCGCGGCCCGCCACCCGGCCGGCCCGGGCCGGCGCGTGGTCGCCGCCGTGAACGGGGACTTCTTCGACATGCTGGGCACGGGCGCGCCCCTCGGCCCGGGCCTGGGTGCGGGACGGCTGCTGCACGCCCCGGCGCCCGGAGGCCGGGCCGCCGCCTTCGACGCCGACGGGACCGGCCGGGTCCTGCGCATCGGACTCGCCGGGAGCGTCACCCTGCCCGGTGGCGCGGTGCGCCCGCTGGCCGGGTACAACGCGGCCCGGCCGCCCGCCGAGGGCTTCGCCGCGTACACCGCCGACTGGGCGGGGAACGCGATCGGGATCCCGGACACCGGCCCGGGCGCGGCCGTGGAGCTACGGGACGGCAAGGTCGTCGCCGTGGAGGTGCGGGACGGGGAGGCCGCCGCTGTGGCCATGCCGGACCGGTCGGCGGTGCCGGCCGCCGCGCAGCGGACCGTACGCCGCCCCGAGCGCCGCGAGCGCCCCGCACCCGGCACCACCCTGCTGGCCGCCCGCGGCGCGGCGGCGGCCGAACTCGCGGCCCTGCGCCCGGGAGACGCGGTGGCCGTCGACGCGAGGGCCGCCCCCGCGACCGGGCCCGTGCCCCTCGCGGCCGTCGGCGGACGGGAACTCCTCGTCGTGGCCGGCGTCGCGCGGAACCACGACGGCAGGACGAACAACATCGCCGCCCCGCGCACCGCCGTCGGATTCTCGCGCGACGGACGGCGGTTGCACCTCCTGACGGTCGACGGCCGGCAGCGCGACAGCGGTGGGCTCACCCTCACGGGCCTCGGCCGCATGCTGCGCCGGCTCGGCGCGTACGAGGCCCTGAACCTCGACGGCGGCAGCTCCTCGACCCTGCTCGCCGGGCTGCCCGGGACGAACACCCTGGCCCTGGAGAACGCCCCTGCGGAGGGGCAGCTCCGCGCGGTCGCCAACGGCCTCGTCCTCACCGCTCCGGCGGGCTCCGGCCGGACCACCGGCTTCCGGGTGGAGGCCCTCGGCGGCGGCCCGGCCGGCGCCCCGGCCGCCACGCGGCTCTTCCCCGGCCTGACCCGCAGCCTCACGGCCACCGGCCACGACGAGGCACTCGGCCCCGCCCCGGGCACACCGCGGTGGTCGGCCACCGCCGGCCGGATCCGCTCCGACGGGGTCTTCCGCGCGCCACGCACCGGCGAAGCGACGGTGGAGGCCCGGCGCGGGACCGCCCACGGCACGCTCCGCCTGGACGTGCTCGGCCCGCTGGCGCGCCTTCGGCCCGTACCGGCCCGCATCGGGCTCGCGAGGGCGGGGGAGAGCGCGCGATTCGCCCTGACCGGGTACGACGCCCAGGGCGCGGCCGCTCCCGTCGAACCCCGCGACGTCACCCTGGACTTCGACCGGTCGCAGTGGAAGGTCACCGCTGACGGCCGCGGCGGCCTCACCGTCACCGCTCTCGTCCCGCACGCCACCGGACGGCTGCGGGCCACCGTCCCCGCCACCGGGGCCACCGCCGAACTGGCCCTCGGAGTCGGCCTGGTGACCCTTCCGCTCGCCGACCTGGAGGACGCCGCCGCCTGGACCGGGCCGGGCGCCGCCCCGGCCGAGGGGAACCCCGGCCGCGGGATCGCCCTGGACGTCGGCGGCACCCCGGCGGCCGCGACCCCGCCGCGTCCGCTCCCCGTACCGGAACTGGCCCGGTCGGTGACGCTCCGGGTGGCCGGGGACGGCTCGGGCGCCCGGCCCGCCGTGGAGTTGGCCGATGCCGACGGGACCGCCCTCACCGTGTACGGGCCCGCCGTGGACTGGACCGGCTGGCGGGAGATCACCCTCCCACTGCCCGCCACGGCCGAGCACCCCCTCGCCGTGACCCGGCTCACCGCGACCCGGGGGAGCCGCCCGGGGCGGCTGCGCCTGGACACCCTGGCAGCCCCGACCCCGCGCACCGGGCCGGCCGCCCCCGAACGGGCCCGCACCGACCCGATCGTGGCCACCGCCGCCGAAGTCCGGGCCCGGCCCTGGCGGTTCGCCGTCTCCGCAGCGAGGCGCGGCACCGGACTCCACGGGCCCGGCCCGACCCGGAAGACAGGCCCTGGGTCGTGTCGTCGAAGTGGCGTCTGGCTGTCGGGGTCTGGTGCGCACGCTCGCCGCGTTGTCGTCGGTCGCCGATGCTCCGCATCGACTCCCTCCTCCGCCTTGCGATCGCACGCACCAGACCCCGACAGCACCGCCCTACGGGCGGCCGACGCCACTTCGACGACACTCCCTGAGGCCGACGGAGCCGACCTCGTGCTGACCGGGGCCGAGCCGCAGCCGTTCGTGCACCGGGGCGTACGGTTCCTCCCGCTGGACACCGCCCGGCGCACCCTGGCCGGGGGCGGACTGGCCCGGCTGCGGGCCCTGCGCGAGGCCCTGGCGGCCGCCACCCGCGAGCCGGGCACGGGCGCACTGGCCGTCGTACAGCGGTACGCGCCGGGCACCGTGGACCGCGGCGAAGCCGCGCTCCTGGCCCGCTCCCTCGCGGAGTTCCGCCGCACCACCGGCAAACGGGCCGCCGTGATCACCGTCGGGGCTCCGCGCTTCGCCGCCGCACGGTCCGAGGGAGTCCTCACCCTCGACACCGGCCCCACCGGCCACACCCTGGTCGGGGCGGACCCCTTCCCCCCACCGGGCTGCGACTGGCTCTCCGTACACCCGCGGTGACCGCCCTCGACCGCACGGGAGCAGTACGCGGGAAACCCTGAAAGCCTCGGTCCCAGCCGGACGACGCTCCTTCGGACCTGCTCGTCTAGTGCTGTGGCACTAGAGGCGCACGAGCGTGACCTCGGTGGCCTTCACGCTGGTCCACACCTCGGCGCCGTCGACGATGCCCAGTTCGGCCGCCGCCTCCGGAGTGATCTCCGCGACCAGGTCGGGCGTCTCGGCGGACGCCACCAGCACGCGCAGCCGGCTGCCGACCGCGGTGATCTCCCGTACGGCGCCCGGCCACACGTTGCGGGGACTGCCGTCCGGGCGCCTGCGGTGCACGGACACCGCCTCCGGGGCGATGATCGCGAGCGCCTCGGCCCCCTCGGGCAGGGCCTCGGCGACCACCAGCCGGCCCCCGCCGGCCAGGGCGAGGCCGTCCGCCGATGCGGTGCCGGGCCAGGCGTTGCGGCCCAGCATCCGGGCCACCCACGGGGAGCGGGGGTGCCGGGTCACCTCGGAGGGCGGCGCGTCCTGGAGGGTGCGCCCGTCGGCGAGTACGAGGACCCGGTCGGCCAGCGACACCGCCTCGACCGGATCGTGGGTGACGATGAGGCAGACCCCGCCGAAGCCGGCCAGGTGCGCGCGCAGGGTGTGCCGGACGCGCGCCCGCGTGGTCTGGTCGAGGGCGGCGAGGGGTTCGTCCAGCAGCAGCAGCCGGGGCCGGGCTGCCAGGGCGCGGGCCAGGGCCACCCGCTGGGCCTGGCCGCCGGAGAGCTGGGCGGGCTTGCGGTGGGCGAGGTGGCCGACGCCGAGCCGGTCCAGCCACGCACGGGCCTCGTGGCGGGCCTCGGCGCGCGGCACCCGGCGGGCGCGCAGCCCGTACGCGGTGTTGGCCTCGGCGGTCAGGTGCGGGAACAGGGCCCCGTCCTGCGGGACCCAGGCCACCTGGCGCTTGTGCGGGGGCAGCGCGGTGACGTCGGTGTCGCCGAGCCGGAGTTCGGCGTGGGCGCGCGGGGTCAGGCCGAGCAGGGCGCGCAGCAGGGTGGTCTTGCCCGCGCCGTTCTCGCCGACGACGGCGATGGTGGTGCCGGGTTCGGCGTCGAGGGTGAGCTGGTTGAAGCCGGTGACGGTGGCGTGCAGGGGCCAGTGGCCGCCGTCCGGCAGCGCGTGGCCGGTCCCGGTACCGGTCGTGGCCGGGGCCGCGGGCAGGGCCGGGGCCGGAGCGGTGGCGGTGGCGGGGTGGTGCGCGGCCGGGTCCTCGGCAGCCGGGGGCGCCCCCACGGCCCTGCGGTCGACCGGCGTACCCGTCCAGCGGCCGCGCAGGGCGATCAGTACGCCCATGGCGATGGCGAGGAGCAGCAGGGAGACGGACGTGGCGGCCTCGGGCTGGTCCTGGAGCAGCAGGTACACCTGGAGCGGCAGGGTCTGGGTGGTGCCGGGCAGGTTCCCGGCGAAGGTGATGGTCGCGCCGAACTCACCGAGCGCGCGGGCCCAGGTGAGCGCGGCGCCGGCGATCAGCCCCGGCGCCACCATCGGCAGGGTCACCGTGAAGAACACCCGCACCGGCGGGGCGCCGAGGGAGGCGGCGGTCTCCTCGTAGCTCTGCCTGAGGCCGCCGAGGGCGCCCTCCAGGCTGATGACGAGGAAGGGCATGGCGACGAAGGTGGCCGCGAGGACGGCGCCCGACGTGTGGAAGGGCAGGGTGATGCCGAAGGTGTCCTCCAGCCATGGCCCGAGCAGCCCGCGCCGGCCGAAGCCGAGCAGCAGGGCCACGCCGCCGACGGTCGGCGGCAGCACCATCGGGAGCAGGACGAGCGAGCGCACCAGGGCCTTGCCCTTGAACTCCACGCGGGCCAGCAGCCAGGCGAGCGGCACGCCGAGGAGCAGCGAGAGACCGAGGGCCCACAGCGACACCACCAGCGAGAGCTGCAGCGCCTCGACCACCCCCGGACTGCTGAGATGGGTGCCGAGCTCGCTCCACTGGGTGCGGACGAGGATGCCGATCAGGGGCAGCAGCAGGAACGCGACGGCGAGCAGCGCGGGGAGCGCGAGGGTCACGGGGAGCCGGGTGCGGGTGCGGGTGCGGTGTCTGCTCATGAGGGGTTCCTGGCGGGGAGGTTACGGCGGCGGGGAGCAGCGTACGGCGGTGGAGGTCGCTGCCGGGGCGGGACGGTGACGAGACGGCCGGGACGGCCGGGACGGTGACGGGACGGCCGAGGGGGCTGCCCGTCCCCCCGGACCGGGCAGCCCCCTCGGAGTGCGGAACGTCAGGCCTGCTGGAAGCCCGCGTCCTGGAGGATCTTCTGCGCCTCCGGGGTGCTCAGCCAGGCCACGAACGCGGCGGCGGCGTCGGCGTTCTTGGACTGCTTCAGCGTGGCGGCCGGGTAGGAGGCCACCGCGTTCTGCTCGTCCGGGATCTCGACGGCGACGACCTTGTCGCCGGACTTGGCGGAGTCGGTCTTGTAGACGAGGCCCGCGTCGGCCTCGCCCAGCTCGACCTTGCTCAGCACGGCGCGTACGTTCGGCTCCTGGGAGACGGGCTTCACCGTGACGCCCTGCTTGTCCAGGATCTCCTTGCTGTACCGGCCGACGGGGACCTCGGGCGCGGCGAGCACGACCTTGACCTTGGTGTCGGCGAGGTCCTTGAGCTCGTCGATCTTGAACGGGTTGCCCTTGCCGGCCGCGATGACCAGGCGGTTCTTGGCGATGATCTTGGCCTCGCCGGTCTCGGCCTTCAGCCCGTCCATCGTCTTGGTGTCGGCGGTGACCAGCGCGTCGGCCGGCGCACCCTGCTTGACCTGCGCGGCGAGCTCCTGCGAGCCGGCGAAGGAGAAGGTGACCTTCGTCCCCGGGTGGGCCTTCTCGTACGCGGCACCCGCGGTCTTGAAGACGTCGGTGAGGGAGGACGCGGCGAGGACGGTCAGGTTCGCGGCCTTGGGCTCGGCGGAGGCCGGGTTCGGGGCGCTCGCGGAGGAGTCGGCGGCGGGCTTCTTGTCGTCGCCGTTGCCGCACGCGGTCAGCGGCAGGAACAGGGCAGTGGTCAGAACGGCGGCAGCGGCACGGCGGCGGTTCATGGTCGCGGACATGAGCGGAGTGCTCCTCGGTCGGGTCGGCGGCCGGCCGGGTGCCGGTTCGCGCGGTGGTGACCCGCGCCGGTGACGGGCGGAGCGGGTGGGGACGTTCGGTGGTGCTGAGCGGGTGGCGTGGGGACCGCGCCCGCACGTACGAGGGACGGTGCGGGCGGCGAAGCGGGGACGGCGGGTCGGGCCGTCCTGCCTCAGGTGCGGTCGATGTGCACGCTGGTGGACTTCACGCGGGCGGTGGCCTGCATGCCGACCTCCAGCCCGAGCTCCTCGACGGCCTCACGCGTCAGCAGGGAGACCAGCCGGTGGGGACCCGCCTGGATCTCGACCTGAGCGGCCACGTCGCCGAGCGTGACGGCCGTGACGATGCCGGGGAAGGCGTTGCGTGCCGAGGTGTAGGGCTCTCCGTCCTCGCTGTGGGCGCCCTGGCCCACCTCGATGGAGAACGTGGCCAGGTCACGGCCGTTGATCAGGCGTCGGCCGGCTTCGTCGCGATGGGTCACGACCCGGCCGGCGTCGGCCCAGCGGCGCGCGGTGTCCGGGCTGACGCCCAGCAGGCGAGCCGCCTGTCCGATGGTGTAGGACTGCATGTGCGACAAGGTAGGGGTAGCTGTCCCGCATTTGCAATTCTCTTGGGATGATCTGCATGGCAGGTGCTAAGCACGTTGTCGCATCTGCCAAAAGTCATTCCGTTCTCACCGGTCCGCCTCGCTAAAGTCGGAGCATGGCTGATGAGGTAACGGGAACGGGCGCGGGAGCGGATGCAGGCACGGTCCGGGTGGACGCGTGGATCTGGTCCGTGCGCCTGACGAAGACCCGCTCGACCGCGGCGACCGCCTGCCGGGCGGGCCATGTGAAGGTCAACGGGGAACGCGCCAAGCCGGCGCAGGCCGTCCGCGCGGGTGACGAGGTACGGCTCTTCCACGCGGGGCGCGAGCGGATCGTGGTGGTCCGGCGGCCCGTGTCCAAGCGGGTGGGCGCCCCGGTCGCCGCGGAGTGCCTGATCGACAAGAGCCCGCCGCCGCCGACCCCCGTGGAGGCCGCCGTGGTCGGCACCCGCGACCGCGGCGCGGGCCGGCCGACCAAGCGCGAACGCCGCGAGATCGAATCCCTCCGCGGCCGCTGACCCCGACCCCCCCTCCCCGCCCCCACTGCGCCGGCCGGGGAGGGGGTCCGGCTACGGTCCTGGCGGACCCGGCCTAGCCCTTGCGGTAGGAGTACGCCTCGGTCGCGGCCGCTTCCACGGCGGCCAGCGGGGCTCCCGCGGAGGCGGCGACCACCGCCGCCACCGCGCCCTCCACGAAGGGTGCGTCGACCAGGCGGGACCCCGGCGGCAGTTCGTCCTCCAGCAGCAGCGCCTTCACCGTCAGCACCGAGCTCCCGAGGTCCGCCAGCAGCGCGACCCCGGCGCCCCCGTCCGCCTCCCGCGCGGCCGCCACGATCCGTTCCGCACTCGTGCCGAGGCCGCCGTCGGCCGTTCCGCCCGCCGCGGTCACCGGGGCCACGGGTCCGCCCGCCGCCAGGCCCCGCGCCAGTGCCGCGACCGACTCCGCCACCTCGGCGCTGTGCGACACCAGGACGATCCCGACCACGCCGGCCCCCGTCACAGGGCACCGTCCGCCGCGTCCGCACTGTCCGCCGCGTCCGCCGCGTCCGCCGCGTCCGCACTGTCCGCCGCGTCCGCACCGTCGGCCGCATCCGCCGCATCCGCCGCATCCGCGAGCGCCCCCATCAGCAGCGCCGACGAGGTCGCTCCCGGATCCTGGTGCCCGATGCTGCGCTCGCCCAGGTAGCTGGCCCGGCCCTTGCGTGCCCGCAGGGGCACCGTCGCCCGCGCGCCCTGGTCCGCGGCCGCCCCGGCCGCCCGGTACGAGGTGCTCAGCGCGCCCACGCCCGGTACGAGCGCGTCCAGCATCGTCTTGTCGCCCGGGGCCGCTCCGCCCAGCTGCGCCACCGCCCCCACCCCCGCGTACAGGGCCTTGCGCAGCTCCTCGTCGGACACCTCGGCGGCGTCACCGAGTTCCTTGCCGGTGCGCCGCAGCAGCGTTCCGTACAGCGGGCCCGACGCCCCGCCGACCGTCGAGATCAGGGTCCGCCCCGCCAGTTGCAGCACCGCGCCCGGTGACTGCGGCGCCTCCGCGTCCAGGGCCTTCCGTACGGCCGTGAAACCGCGCAGCAGGTTGCTCCCGTGGTCGGCGTCCCCGATGGGGGAGTCGAGCTCGGTCAGATGGTCCGCCTCGCGCTCGACCGCGGCCGCAGTGGCCGTCATCCAGCGCCGGAAGAACTCTGTGTCACGCACCGGATCTCCTTGCCTCGCCTTGCCTCGCATCGCCTAGTGCTGTGACCGTAAAGGTTTGCCGGGTCGCGCCGCCCGGCACGGCACCTCGCCGCGTTGTCGGACCGCGCCGGTACGTCCAGTACGGGTCGCGGCCCTCCGCCTTGCGATGCACCGCACCGGACGACGCGACCCGGCAAACCTTCCCGGCCACAGCACTAGCGTCCCCAGCGCAGCGCCGCCGTCTGGACGGGCGCGTCCCACAGCCGCAGCAACTCCTCGTCCACGCGGCACAGCGTGACCGAACAGCCCGCCATGTCGAGGGAGGTGACGTAGTTCCCCACCAGCGTCCGCGCCACCGGCACGCCGCGGGCACCCAGCAGGTGCGCGACCTCCGCGTGGAACCCGTACAGCTCCAGCAGCGGCGTCGCCCCCATCCCGTTGACGAGCGCGAGCACCGGGCCGTCGGCCGGACCCACCTCGGCCAGCTCCTCCAGCACGGCCCCCACCGCGACCTCCGCGATCTCCCGCGCCGGCATCATGGGACGCCGCTCCCGGCCCGGCTCGCCGTGGATGCCGATCCCCAGTTCCAGCTCGCCGTCGGGCAGTTCGAAGGTGGGGCTGCCCTTCGCGGGCGTGGTGCAGGCACTGAGCGCCACGCCGAAGCTGCGCGAGGACGCGTCGACGCGCCGGGCGATCGCCGCCACCCGTTCCAGGGGCGCCCCTTCCTCGGCGGCCGCCCCCGCGATCTTCTCCACGAACAGGGTGGCCCCGGTGCCGCGCCGCCCGGCCGTGTACAGGCTGTCGGTCACCGCGACGTCGTCGTCGACCAGGACCCGTTCGATGCGCAGGCCCTCCTCCTCGGCGAGCTCGGCGGCCATCTCGAAGTTGAGCACGTCCCCCGTGTAGTTCTTGACGACGAACAGCACCCCCTGCCCGGAGTCCACGGCCCCGGCCGCCCGCAGCATCTGATCGGGCACGGGCGAGGTGAACACCTCCCCGGGGCAGGCGGCCGACAGCATCCCGTACCCCACGAACCCGGCATGCAGCGGCTCGTGCCCGGACCCGCCCCCGGAAACCACCCCGACCCGTCCGCCGTCCCGCGCGTCCCGCCGTACGACGACCCGCCGCTGCACGTCGACGTCCAGCTCGGGGTGGGCGGCCGCCATCCCCCGCAGGGCGTCGGCGACGACCGTCTCCGGACTGTTGATGAGCATCCTCATGGGTATCTCCTGGTGAGTGACAGGTGACTCTCTGAGTAATGTCCGCGCAGGTCAGACGCCTGAAAGCAGGTCCTGGCGGCCCTGCTGCCGACCTCTGGCCGCATTCGATGACGCGCCGTCAGTCTATGAGCCGGCCGCGCACCGGTACCGCTGACGGCCGCGGCGCGTATCGGCGCTGACGCCCCCCTCCTTCTTTTCATAAGTTGAACTGCTTCCATCGAGCCAATAGGGCAGAAAAGGCGCATAGAAGACTGGAACCCAGAAGGATGGAGGGCCGATGACAACGTTGCTATCTCATTAAGAATTCACTTCTTGACGATGTTCGCGGCGCCGAGTTGACTCCCTCTATCCGGCCGCAAAGACACGGCCTCATCAGGGGGGTTTACATCGTGAATACACATCTGGGTCGTGCGGTCGTTGCTGTCGCCGCTTCCGCGGTCACCCTCTCGCTGGCCGCCTGTGGCGGCGCGGAGGGCACCGACGGAGGAGCGGCCGGGCGTGACGCGGTCAGAGTCGGCCTGCTCCTGCCGGAGAACGGGACCGCACGCTACGAGAAGTTCGACAAGCCGCTGATCGAGAAGGAGGTCGGCAAACTCACGCGCGGCAAGGGCGAAGTGGTCTACGCCAATGCCAAGCAGGACGCCGCCCTGCAGAATTCCCAGGTCGACGAAATGATCGCCAAGAAGGTGAACGTCCTCATCATCGACGCGGTCGACGCCAAGGCCATAGCCGGCGCGGTCAAGAAGGCCAAGGAGGCCGGTATTCCGGTCGTCGCCTACGACCGGCTCGCCGAGGGCCCGATCGACGCCTACACCTCCTTCGACAACGAGGACGTCGGCAAGGTCCAGGGCATGGCGCTCCTGGAGGCACTGGGCGACAAGGCCAAGGACAGCCAGATCGTCATGGTGAACGGTTCGGTCACCGACCCGAACGCCAAGCTCTTCAAGTCCGGCGCGCACTTCGTCCTCGACGGCAAGGTGAACATCGGCAAGGAGTACGACACCGTCGAGTGGAAGCCGGAGAACGCCAACGCGAACATGGCGGCCGCCCTCTCGGCGCTCGGCAAGGGCAAGATCGCCGGCGTCTACTCCGCCAACGACGGCATGGCGGGCGGCATCATCGCCGCCCTCAAGGCCGCCGGGGTCACGGCCCTCCCCCCGGTCACCGGCCAGGACGCCGAACTCGCCGGTGTGCAGCGGATCGTCGCGGGCGAGCAGTTCATGACCGTCTACAAGCCGTACGCCCCCGAGGCCGCGGCCGCGGCGGAGATGGCCGTGGCGCTCGCCCAGGGAGAGAAGATCGACGGGATCATCAACCAGATGGTCGACAGCCCGACCACCAAGGGCGTGCCGTCGGTGCTCATCCCCGGCGTCGCCCTGACCAAGGCCAACGTCAAGTCCACGGTGGTCGACGACGGCGTCTACACGGTCGCCGAGATCTGCACCGACAGGGTCAGGGCCGCGTGCGAGGAGATCGGCCTGAAGTAGCAAGGCCAGGGCGCCGGTAGCCCGGTACCCCGCCAGTACCCCGGTATCCAGGTATCCCGACTCCCTTCCGCTCCGTCGCTGTGAACTGAATCACAGCGGCGGGCCGTCACGGTTCGCCGGTGCGCCGTGTCTCGATGGGCAGCCGAAGAGAGGAGCCGCCTGTGATGCCGGGGTACCAGCGCCCGCGCGTGGTGGGGGTGGGCCATGACTGAGGACGCCCTCACCGGGCACCGCCGGTCGAACGTGTCATCGACGCCCCGATCGAGGACGTGTTCGCCTGGCTCACCACGACCACGAACTACACCGAGTCGCCCCTGATCCTGCGCTGCCGCCTGACCCGGCACGGCGAGTCCGCACCTTACGGAGTCGGCGCGGTGCGCAGCCACCTCTGGCTGATCGGCTGGTTCCGGGAACGCATCACCCGCTACGAAACCCGCAGCCGCGGCGGAGCGTGCTGAATCCCCCGGCCCGCCTACCCGTCGCTGCTGCGCAATTCGGTGGTCGCCCCGGCCGTCGGCCCGTAGCATCCGGCCGTGAGCGAGAACGAGATGGGCAGCGAGCGCGATGACGCGGACGCAGGGGCCGACGCGGACGTGGCGACGGGCAGGGTGCCGTGCTGGCGGGGGAGGGCAGTCGCCTTCGCGCCGCTCGACGTCGACGACGCCGAGCTGATGCACGGCTGGCGGTCCGACCCGGTGGCCGCCCACGAGATCGGCCTCTGGCCGCGTTCGCTCTCGGCGCTCCGCGAACGGCTGGAGCGTGACCGGGACGATCACGACCGGGACGACTTCCTCGTCCTGCTCCCCGACGGCACCCCGATCGGCCACATCGCCCTGGTCGACCAGGACATGGTCGACGGGACGGCGGAGGTCCTCCTGATGATGGACCCCGGCTACCGGGGCCGGAGTCATGGCACCGACGCGCTCGACGCGCTGACGGACTTCGCCTTCGGTGAACTGCCCATGCAGCGCCTCCAGGCAGTCACCCACACCACCAACACGGCCGCGCTCACCGTCCTCGCCAGGGCCGGGTTCGTCCAGGAGGGCATACGCCGCTCCGCCTGTCTGCACCGCGGACGCCGGCTCGACGTAGCGGTCCTGTCGCTGCTCCGCGGCGAGTGGGAGGCGCTGGCACGCCCCAGGTCCTGGGACGCCTGACACAGCACCAGCGAGCGTGTCTCGGACACCGCTCAGCTCGGCCAGCGCGGGTGGTACCGGTCGATGACGTAGTGGTGGCCGTGCCGCCCGCCGTGCGAGGCCGCGCGGGCGTCCGTGAGGTGGGGGTGGCCCCGCGGCAGGTCCGGGTGGGCGTGTTCGAGGTGGGACGGGTCGCGGGCGGGCCAGATCACGGCCGCGGCCGTGGCGGAGGCCAGCGCGATGACGCCGAGGACGACGGCGGTCACCGCAAGGCCCGCCCCCGCGGCGAGCCACCCGGCGAGCGGGTAGGTGAGCAGCCAGCAGCCGTGGGAGAGGGAGAACCGCGCGGCGAACGCGGCGGGCAGGTCCGCGTCGGCGGCCGAGCGGCGGAGGACGCGGCCGCCGGGGGTCAGTACTACGGAGCTGGCGGCGCCGATCGCGGCCCAGGCCGCGAGTACCGCGTACCAGGACCACGACCGGAGACCGGACCCCGGGGCGGCGGCCGTGACGGCGGCCACGCCGGCCAGGACGACGGGCAGGGCGAGCGCGGCGGGGAGCATCACCGCGCGGTCGCTGAAGCGGCCCAGCAGACGCGGAAGGCACAGCGCGGCGATCACGGAACCCGCCCCGTACGCGCCGAGGGCGAGGGAGACGGAGCCGGCGGGCCGGCCGAAGTGGTCGCGGACCAGGCCGACCGTGGTGACGAGGACGAGGGCCCCGGCGGCGGCCACCGCGAGGTCCAGGGCCAGCAGGGCCCGCAGCCGCGGGGTGGCCCAGAACAGCCGGGCGCCGGAGGCGGCCCCGGCCCGGACCCGGCCGCCGCGTGCGAGCGGCGCGCGCCGGGGGAGGGCGGCGGAGACGACGAGCGCCGCGGAGGCCGCGAAGCCGACGGCCGTACCGAGGAACAGCCAGCGGTGGGAGACCAGGGTCAGCAGGGCCGCGGCCAGGGCCGGGCTGAACAGGCTCTCCAGGTCGTAGGCGAGCCGGCTCATCGACAGGGCCCGCGTGTAGTCGCGTTCGTCGGGCAGGACCTCGGGGACGACGGCCTGGAAGGCGGGCGTGAATGCCGCCGACGCCGCCTGGAGCAGGAAGACCAGGAAGTAGACCTGCCCCACCCGGTCGACGAAGGGCAGGACCACCGCGACCCCGGCCCGGAGGAGGTCCGCGGTCACCAGCAGGGCACGGCGCGGCACACGGTCCGCCGCGGCGGCGATCACGGGGGAGAGGGCGACGTAGGCGGCCATCTTGATGGCCAGCGCGGTACCGAGGACCGCGGAGGCGTCGCCGCCCGCGATGTCATGGGCGAGCAGGCTCAGGGCGACGGTGGCCAGCCCGGTACCCACCAGGGCGATGACCTGGGCAGTGAACAGTCGGCGGTACGTGCCGTTGCGCAATACGGACAGCATGGACCCGTCCCGGTCGGCGGAGTACTGAGACCAGTGGAACCATCGTAGACAACATGTGCGTACCTGAGCACGTGTGGGGGAGCGTCCGAACGAAATGAACCGGGAGGGGCTAGGCGAGTAAGTCCGACTCGCCTAGTCGTGCGGCGGGAGCGAGCCGAGCTGGTGGTCCGCGACGTTCAGCGCCTCGTCCACCAGGCGCCTCAGGTGCCCGTGCCGCAGGGAGTAGACGACGCGGCGCCCGTCCTTGCGGGTGGTGACCAGCCCGGCCAGGCGGAGCTTGGCGAGGTGCTGGCTGACGGAAGGCCGGGCCGCGCCGCACGCCTCGGTGAGCGTGGTGACATCGGCCTCGCCCCGGCCGAGCCGTTCCATCAGCGCCAGCCGGGTCCGGTCCGCGAGCAGGGCCAGCACGGACGCGGCGACCTCGAGCCGGTCGCCCCGCTCCTGCGCAGCCTGTGCACCTGCCATGTGCGTGCCTGTTCCCATGGGCACACCCTAAGGCGGCCGGAGCACGAGAGGTGCGTCCGTGCGCGACTGTGCACGGATGCGAGCGGCGCTGCGGCGGAGACTGCGCGCGATCGCCCCGTGAGGCGAGACGAGGCGAGACGAGACGAGGCGAGGCGGGGTGAGGCCATGTGAGGCGAAGTCAGGGGCGGTCCGTGCGGGGCCGCGGGCGCTCCGCCGCGCGACGGAGCGAGGGGCGTGTCTAGGCTGGTGATGTTGTCCCGCCATCGCCTTGCTCCTCGTACGGCAGGACAGGAGGCGTGCTGTGAGTCGTTCGCACACACGGCTGCGCAGGACCTGTGTGGCGGCCGCTGCCGCCGCGGGCCTGCTGGTCGCCCCCGCAGTAGCGGCCCCGGCGTACGGTGCGCCCACCCCTGGACCCTCGGCCACCGCATCCCCCTCGCCCTCCCCGGACGGCGAGACGGAGTTCCTCCGACTCACCCCGGCCGTCGCGGCGAAGCTGGACGCCGCCGTGCAGCAGACCCTGCGCGAGGCCCGGGTGCCGGGCGTCGTCGTGGGGCTGTGGGCCCCGGGCAAGGGGAGTTACGTCAGGACCTTCGGCGTCGCCGACAAGGCCACGGGCGCTCCCATGCAGACCGGTTTCAACATCCGGATCGGCAGCGAGACCAAGACGTTCACGGTCACCGCGCTCCTCGAACTGGTCGACCAGGGCAAGGTCGCCCTCGACGACCCCATCGGCAAGTACATCGACGGCGTTCCGAACGGGGACCGCATCACCCTGCGCCAGCTGGCGGGAATGCGGAGCGGACTCTTCAACTACAGCGAGGACGAGGACTTCGGCAAGGCGCTCGCCGCCGACCCCGAACGTCCCATGAAGCCACAGCAGTTGCTGGACTACGCGTTCAAGCATCCGGTGGAGTTCGCGCCGGGTGCGGAGTTCCAGTACTCCAACACCAACCTGATCCTGGTCGGACTCGTGGTGGAGAAGGTGGGCGGCCTGCCGCTCGGGGAGTTCATCCGGCAGGAAGTGCTGGAGCCGGCCGGGCTGCGCAAGACGCTCTTCCCCACCGACGCGTACTTCCCGGCCCCCCATCCGCAGGGCTACACCGACCAGCTCACCTCGGGCGAGATCGTGGAGGCGACGGACTGGAACCCGTCCTGGGCCTGGTCCGCGGGGGCGATGATCTCCGACCTGATGGACCTGCGCAGCTGGGCGCGCACCCTCGCGACGGGCGCGCTGCTGACGCCCGAGACCCAGGCGGAGCGCCTGAAGACCACCTCGATCGGCATCCCGGGTGCCGGGTACGGGCTGGGCATCTTCGACGTCCAGGGCTGGATCGGCCACAACGGCTCGCTGCCCGGATACGAAACGCTGACCGTCTACCTGCCCGAGGCCCAGGCGACCATGGTCGTCCTGCTCAACACCGACGTGCTGCACGAGGGTCAGGAGCCCAGCACCCTCTTCGGCGAGGCGATCACCCGCATCGTTTCCCCCGGGCACGTGTACCCCGGGCACAAGCCGGTCCAGCCGAAGGCCGAGCCGACGGCCTCGCCGACGTCCCCGTCGCCGGCCCAGCAGGCGCCCCCGTCTCCGGCGCGGTGACCCGGCCGCACACAAATTCGCGCAGGTGTTCGAGAGTGGGGTTACGCTGGGTCCATGCACACGCTCCATGGCCTCCACGGTCTCCAGGGCTCCCTCTTCGACCAGGGCGACGAGATCCGGCCCGGTCCGCTCGCCGGTGTGCGGCGGACCGAGCTCGGGGACGGGGCCTGGGTCGACCGGCTGCCCGGCTGGCTCCTCGGCGCCGACGCGCTGTTCGAACGGCTGGCGGCCGAGGTGCCCTGGCGCGCCGAGCGGCGGCAGATGTACGAGCGTGAGGTCGACGTTCCCCGCCTCCTCGCCTTCTACGGCGAGGGCGCGCAGCTGCCGCACCCCTCTCTCGTGGAGGCGCGCGAGGCGCTGACCCGCCACTACGCCGCCGAGCTCGGCGAACCCTTCACCACCGCCGGGCTCTGCCTCTACCGCGACGGCCGCGACAGCGTCGCCTGGCACGGCGACCGCACCGGCCGCTCCTCCACCGAGGACACCATGGTCGCGATCGTCTCGGTCGGGGACCCGCGCGACCTCGCCTTCCGCTCCCGGGCGGGCGGTCCCACGCTGCTGCGGCTGCCCCTGGGGCACGGCGACCTCGTCGTCATGGGCGGCTCCTGCCAGCGGACCATGGAGCACGCCGTACCGAAGTCGACGAGGGCTGTCGGCCCGCGCATCAGCATCCAGTTCCGCCCCCGGGGCGTGCTCTGAAGCCGGCACCGCTGACCCGCGGCCTACAGGGCCCCGGGCTCCTTCGCCGGCCGGATCGCGGCCGCGGCCGCGTGCAGTGACCGCAGGGCCAGCAGCAGTACGCCGATGTCGTCCAGGTACACCGGGTCCGGAACCAGATCCACGGGCGAGACCGTGTAGATCACCGCGGCCCAGAAGAGCGCCTTGTCGCGCAGCGGGATCCCCGAGTCGAGCAGCAGTCGCCGCGCCTTGAGGACCCGTACGAGCAGCACGGCGGCGGCGACCGCCAGCGCGACCGCGACGAGCGCGACCACCGTGAGCCAGACCTTTCCGTCCATGCCGCCCTTATACCCCGATTCCCGGTCCCGATATCGGTGCGGTGACCCCGCTGTCAGTGCGGTGACCCCGCTGTCAGTGCGGTGACGCTGCTGTCAGTGAGGTGACCCTGCCGCCAGGGCGGTGGGCGGTTCAGCTGTCCTGTTCGCGCAGGCGGCGGCTGACCTCGCCCAGCCCGGCGGCGATCGCGTCGAGCTGCTCGGGGGTCAGTACGTCCACGAGGACCTTCCGGACCGTCGCCACGTGCCCGGGCGCGGCCTCGTCCAGCCGGGCGCTGCCCGCATCGGTCAGGACGGCGAAGACCCCGCGCACGTCGGAGGGGCAGCTGCGGCGGCGGACCAGCCCGGCCTTCTCCATCTGCGTGATCTGGTAGGTCAGCCCGCTCTTGGAGTTGATCAGCCCGTTCGCGAGCTCGGTCATGCGCAGTTCGCGCCCGGGCGCCGCGGCGAGGCGTACGAGGATCTCGTACTGCGGGTGCGAGAGCCCGGAGTCGTCCTTGAGCTGCTGGTCGAGGCGGCGGTTCACCAGGGCCGACGCGGCCAGGAAGCCGCTCCAGGCCCGCATCTCGCGGTCGTCCAGCCATCTCGTTTCAGCCATGGCCCCAGCCTACACAGGTTGTTCCAATTTGAATCAATGGTTATGGTCGGTGTCCGGCGGTTCGAATTTGAACAACCCAGTCAACGCTGTCCCCGCTTCCCCGGGCCGCCCGACCGGAAGGATCCCCCCATGACCAGCCCCTCCGTCACCACGACGAAGCCGCAGGCCTCCGCAGTTACAGCCCCGGCCGCCCCCTCCACCGCCGGGTACGACGCCGGCCTGCTGCTCCTGCGCATCGTCCTCGGCCTGACCATGGCCGCCCACGGCTCCCAGAAGCTCTTCGGCTGGTTCGGCGGCGGCGGCATCAGCGGCACCGGCCAGTTCTTCACCGCCAGCGGCTACCCCGCCGGCGACGCCATGGCCGTCCTCGCCGGTCTGACCGAGACCCTGGGCGGGCTCGCCCTCGCCGCCGGCCTGCTCACCCCGCTCGCCGCCGCGGCCCTCGTCGGCACCCTCGTCAACGCGATCGTCGTCCACGGCACCGGGGCCTTCTTCGCCCCCAAGGGCATCGAGTACGAACTGCTCCTGACCGCCGGCGCCGCCGCCCTCGCCCTCACCGGCCCCGGCCGCTACGCCTTCGACCGCTTCCTGCCCGTGCTGCGCGGCCACCGCCTGGCCCACGGCGCCCTCGCCGTCACCCTCGGCCTGGCCCTCGGCGGAGCGCTCCTCCTCGTCAAGAACTAGACGAGTAAGTCCGAAGTGGCGCCTCGTCTAGACGAGGAAGTCCGCGTGCGGGGTGCCCGGAGCCTGCGCTGATTGGCTCCGGGCATTCGGGGGAAGAGCGCACAAATGACACAACCCATCGAAGACTACGCACTCATCGGCGACCTGATGACCAGTGGGCTGGTCGGCCGCGACGGGTCCATCGACTGGCTGTGCCTGCCGCGCTTCGACTCGGGAGCCTGCTTCGCCAAGCTCCTCGGAGACGAGGAGAACGGCCACTGGCGCCTCGCCCCCCTCGCCGCCGCCGACGGCGAGCAGTGCACCCGCCGGACCTACGTCGACGGCACGCTGATCCTGGAATCCCTCTGGGAGACCGACACCGGCACCGTCAAGGTCATCGACTTCATGCCGCAGCGCGAAGTCGCCCCCGACGTCATCCGCATCGTCGAAGGAATCAGCGGCAGGGTCAGGATGCTCAGCACCCTGCGCCTGCGCTTCGACTACGGCCACGTCGTCCCCTGGGTGCGCCGCAGCGACGGCGACCGGGTCGCCGTCGCCGGACCCGACTCCGCCTGGTTCCGCAGCGAACCCCCCGTCCGCACCTGGGGCGAGGCCAACAGCACCCGCTCCCAGTTCCCCGTCGCCGCCGGGCAGCGCGTGGCCTTCGTCCTCACCTGGCACCCCTCGCACGAGCCGCGCCCCGCGCCCATCGACCCGTACGAAGCCCTGGAGCAGGGCATCGCCGACTGGGGGGAATGGACCGCGCAGTGCCGCTACGAAGGCCCCTACCGGGAGGCGGTGACCCGCTCCCTGATCACCCTCAAGGCCCTCACGTACGCCCCGACCGGCGGAATCGTCGCCGCGGCCACCACCTCCCTTCCCGAGGAACTCGGCGGCGTCCGCAACTGGGACTACCGCTACTGCTGGCTGCGCGACTCCACCCTCACCCTCGGCACACTCGTCGCGACCGGCTTCCTCGACGAGGCCCGCGCCTGGCGCGCCTGGCTGCTGCGCGCCGTCGCCGGTGACCCCGCCGACCTCCAGATCATGTACGGGATCGCCGGCGAGCGGCGGATCCCCGAGGCCGAGCTGCCCTGGCTGCGCGGCTACGCCTCCTCCGCCCCCGTACGGGTGGGCAACGCGGCCGTCGACCAGCTCCAGCTGGACGTGTACGGAGAGGTCCTGGACTCCCTGCACCTGGCGAGGTCCGCCGGCCTCGCCTCCGAGCAGCACGCCTGGAAGATCCAGCTCGCCCTCCTCGACTTCCTGGAGCAGAACTGGCGCCGCCCCGACGAGGGCCTGTGGGAGGTGCGCGGCCCGCGCCGCCACTTCGTGCACTCCAAGGTGATGGCGTGGGTCGCCGCGGACCGGGCCGTGCGGGCCCTTGAGAACGACCCCTCCATCCCCGGCGACGTGGTGCGCTGGCGGGGCATGCGGGACGAGGTGCACCGGGACGTGTGCGAGAAGGGCTACGACGCCGAGCGCAACACCTTCACCCAGTACTACGGCTCCCGCGAACTGGACGCCGCGACCCTGCTGATCCCCCGCGTCGGCTTCCTGCCGCCGGAGGACCCCCGCGTCATCGGGACGGTCGACGCGGTACGGGAGGAACTCGGCCGCAGCGGCCTGGTCCGCCGCTACAGCACCGAAGGCCCCGCCGTCGACGGGCTGCCCGGTGACGAAGGGGCCTTCCTGGCCTGCTCGTTCTGGCTGGCGGACGCCCTG
Organism: Streptomyces sp. NBC_01408; assembly: GCF_026340255.1. Classification (GTDB taxonomy): domain Bacteria; phylum Actinomycetota; class Actinomycetes; order Streptomycetales; family Streptomycetaceae; genus Streptomyces. The sequence continues at coordinate 4,739,160 of NZ_JAPEPJ010000001.1, forward strand.
CACCTGACGGGCCGGGGCAAGGAGGCCCAGGACCTCTTCGAGCGGTTGCTGGCCGTACGCAACGACGTGGGACTGCTCGCCGAGGAGTACGACCCGATCGCCGGGCGCCAGCTCGGCAACTTCCCCCAGGCGTTCAGCCACGTCGGCCTGGTGAACACCGCCCTCACCCTGGCCCTGGGCGAGCCGCCGGCCAAGCCCGACGAGCGCGCCTGACGGGTCGGACCCGTCTGACCCGTCAGGCCACACCTTCACCCTCGTGGCCTCCGCCGCGCCGCACCGGGCGCGTCCGGCCCGTTCGTCCGGGACGCCAGCAGCAGGGCGATGTCGTCCGGCCGGTCTGCGTCGCCCGCCCCGCCGATCAGCAGGTCGGCGGTCTCGGTCAGCGGGGCCGACGGAGCCGCGGCCAGGGCCAGCCGGAGCCGCTCGATCCCCACGTCGATGTCCGTGCCCGGCTTCTCCACCAGCCCGTCCGTGAACAGGGCCAGCACCGCGCCCCGCGCCAGCCGCAGCTCGGCGACCGGATACGTGGCCTCCGGGTCGATGCCGAGCACCACCCCGCCCGGCAGGTCCAGCACCTCCGTCCGGCCGCCGGGATGACGCAGCAACGGCTGGGGGTGCCCGGCGCGGACGGCCGTGGCGGAGCCCGAGGCCGGATCCAGCAACACGTAGCAGCAGCTCGCGAACTGGCCCGGATCCAGGTCGATGAGCAACTGGTTGGTCCCGCTCATCACCCGCTGCGGGGTGCTTCCGCTGAGCGCGAAGGCCCGTACCGCGCTGCGGAGCTGGCCCATCGTCGCCGCGGCCGCCACACCGTGGCCCTGCACGTCGCCGATGACCAGGGCCAGCAGCCCGGAGCCCGTCTCCACCACGTCGTACCAGTCGCCGCCGACGTCCATCCCCTGTGTTCCGGGGAGGTAGCGGCCGACCGTCTCCAGGCGCTCGCGCACCGGCAGCCGGCGCGGCAGCAGGGCCGCCTGGAGCCCGCGCGCGAGCGCCGCCTCGCTGTCGTAACGCCGTGCCCGCTCCAGCGCCTGCGCGATCAGCCCGGCCAGCGCGGTCAGCACCGTGCGCTCCTCCGGGCTGAAGCCGCGCGGCACGTCGAAGCCGAGGATGCACGAGCCGACCGGCCGCCCCGAGGCGATCAGCGGCAGGAAGGCCCGGGCCCCGACGCTGGCGTCCAGCGGGATGCCCGGGTAGGCGGCGGCCAGGTGCTCCATCGACTCGAAGAACAGTGGCCGCCCCGAGGTCAGGCACTCCACACCCGGCAGCCGCACATCGAGCCCGACCCCGTCGAACCCGTCGAGGAAGCCCTTGGGGAAGCCGGTCTCCCAGGCGAGGTGCAGATGCCGCTCGTCGAGCATGTAGATCGCCAGCTGGCGGCCGCCGAACGCCGGCAGCAGCTCCTCGGTGACCACCGCCGACACCTGACGGGCCGTGACCGCCTCGGTCAGCGCGATGGCGAGGGCCACCGGCCGGTAGAGCGCGGAAGCCCGGTCGGCGGGGGAGCCGAGACCCGCGCCGGGCCGGGCCACCGACGAGGGTGCGTAGGAGGGCCGCTCCTCCGCCCCGATCGTCAGTGTCACTCCGGAGCGCCCCGGGTAGAGCCCCACCGACATCCAGTCCCCGGCCGGGTCCCCGCCGCGCCGGGCGGAGAAGTGCACCGGCTCGGTGGACATGAACACGGCCCGGAAGTGGTCCTCGAACGCGGGATGCCCGAGCCAGGGCAGCGCCTCCCACACCACCTGGCCCCGCAGCCGGCCCTCGCCGAGGCCGATGAGGTCCGCGGCGGCGGCGTTGAGGAAGCGGATCCGGCCGTGCCGGTCGACGGAGAGCAGCGCCTGCGGCAGCCGGTCCGCGGCCTCCCGGGCGTCCTCGCCGCCGGAGGGCGGGTCCACCAGCAGCGGATCGCCCTCCCACACCACCGGCGCCCCCGCGGCCGCCAGCGCGGCGAGCTCCTGGCCCAGCCCGTCCGCGGCCTCACGCAGCCGCTCCCGGTCCAAGGCGCTCACCGGGACCCCGGGGGTCGCCTCGCGCAGCACCAGCAGCACGCCGAACCGCTGCGTCCCGGCCGTCACCGGTTCGTACAGCGAGGCGAACGGGAAGGGGAGCCCGGCCATCAGCTGCGGGAACCGGCGCATCGACGACTCCGCGTCCGGCAGGTGCACCGACTGCCGCGAGCGGTACGCCTCGGCCACCGGGTACGGGCGGTTCACGTGCATCCGCGACCAGGGCCGGAACAGCCGCCCGGGAAGGCCCGCCAGCACGGCCATCAGGAGCAGCCCCTCGGTGCGTGAGCGCAGGTAGACCCCGCCCGCGTACCCGTCGACCGCCGCCACCGCGTCGACGGCCGCCCGCGTGAGCACGGAGGCCGTGGCCGCAGTCGTGGCTGTCGCCGCGGCTGTGGCTGTGGCGTCAGGGGCGGGGCCGTCACTGTCCGGTCTCGCCGTCACACCGCCAGGATGCGCCCTCGGCGGTGCTGCCCGCACCCCGGAGCCGGCCGCTCCGTCCCGTCCCGGTCGCGCCGGGTCCTGAGCGCCTCAGGCCCTGAGCAGCCGCGATAGGCCGACCGCTTCCCTCGTCCGGGGGACGTACAACCGTACGGGCCGTGATCCGGACGCGGCGCGGGGCACGATACGGACGCGTCGCACCCCCACCCCCCGGCCGGACCCGGAAGGCACAGCATGAGGTTCCAGTACGACATCCTCGGCGAGCGGTACGCGGAGTCCACGACCACGGCCGCCTTCTCGGCCGCCGACATGTACACCCTGCACGGTGCGCTCGACGCGCTCGGCGGGGTACGCGGCCTGGACACCCTCGACCTGGCCTGCGGATACGGCTACAACACCCGGCTGCTGGCCCGCGGCGGCGCCCGCCGGGCGGTGGGCGTGGACGTCTCCGAGGAGATGATCAAGCTGGCGCGCGAGCACGAGGAGGCGCAGGACCGGCCGGACATCGAGTACCACGTCGCCGACGCCGCCGGCCTCCCCGACCTCGGGCCCTTCGACCTCGCCACAGCCGTCTACCCCTTCAACCACACCCCCGACCGCACCTCGCTGCACGCGATGTTCCGGTCCGTCCGCGCCAGCCTGCGCCCCGGCGGACGGCTCCTCGCCATCGTGCCCAACGCAGGGGCGTTCCCCCGCGTGGACTGGTCGCCGTACGGGGTCCGCATCCTCGACCGGATCCACGCCGGAGACGCGCCCCTGCTCAAGGCGCACTTCCTGATCGACCCGCCGGTTCCCTTCGAGTTCCACGAGTGGGCCCACACCGACCTCGCCGAAGCGGCCGTCGAGGCGGGCTTCAGCACGGTCGGCTGGCAGCCGAACCGCACCCCGCCCGCCGACCCCGTCCGCGACGAGGCGTACTGGACGGCGTACCGCGCCTGGCCGATCAGCTCGCTGATGACCTGCACGGCGTAGGCAGTGACGGCAAGTGGCGTCGGCCGGTCGCGGTCACCCCTGCCCCGCCGACCGGGTCAGCTGCACGATCCGGTCGCGCGCCGCCCGCCCCTCCGGCACCGGCAGCAGCGGGTACCCGTGCGGCAGCCCCGCCTCCTCGTGGAACTCCACCTCCGTCCCGTCCGCGCGAGCCCGGCGCACCAGCTCCCTGCTGTCCGTGGTCAGCAGGTCCCGCGTCCCCGTGAACACCGTCAGCGGCGCCAGCCCCTCGAAGGACCCGCGCAACGGGCTCACCCGGGGATCGTCCGCGGCCAGGGTCCCCGCGTACAGCCTTCCCGCCTCCCGCAGCCCCGAGCGGGCCAGCATCGGATCGCCGGCCTCGATCGCCGCCTGGTCCGGATGGCTCATGGTCAGGTCGAGCCACGGCGAGATCAGCACGATCCGGGAGGGCTGCGCCCCGGTCCGGTCACGCAGCCGCTGGGCCGCGGCCAGCGCCAGCCCGGCACCGGCGGAGTCCCCGATGAGCACCGTCCCGCCCGCGCCGCCGCTCGCGATCAGGCCGCTGAGCAGATCGGCGGCCACCGGGACTGTCCGGTCGGCGGTCCCGCGCGGGGCGAGGATGTACGCCGGTACGACCACCCGCGCCCGGGCCCGCGTGACCAGCGTCCGGATCATCGCCCAGTGCGGGCGGACCAGCTCGTTGACGTAGCCGCCGCCGTGCACGTACAGCACCTGCGCCATCGGCTCCGCCTCCCGCGGGGAGACGTCGTACACGGGCCAGGCGCCGACGAACGTCCGCGAGATCTCCGCGACCCGCCCCAGCGACCGCGGCGGCAGATGGGACGCCGGCCGGCGGGCGGAATGGGCCACCCGGGTCCGTACCGCCTCGGCGCTCGCGAACCGTCTTCGCCGTCCCGCCGCGATCAGCGCCGCCGACAGCGCCCTGCTGCGCAGACTCGGCACGCCCCTCACCTCCCCTTTTCCCCCAGCCGTCACCGGCCCGGGCCCTGCCCCGTCACCTGAGGAGCATAGGTGTGAAGCTGGGCTGTCGACCCGCTTAAGAAAGTCTCGATGGACTGATCACCACGCATCTCGGCAGATTGGTGCCCGTCACCGACGCCGACCGCGCCCCCGCGCCGTACGGCGCCCCCTTCCGCATGCCTGGAGCCACCCCCATGAAGGCACTCGTCAAGCACAAGGCCGAGCCCGGACTGTGGCTCATGGACGTTCCCGAGCCCGAGTACGGCCCCGGCGACGTGCTGATCAAGGTGCTGCGCACCGGCATCTGCGGAACCGACCTGCACATCCGCGCCTGGGACGGCTGGGCGCAGGGCGCGGTCAAGACCCCGCTCGTCCTCGGCCACGAGTTCGTCGGCGAGGTCGCCGCGCTCGGCGCGGACGTCCGCGACATCGAGATCGGCGCGCTCGTCAGCGGCGAGGGCCACCTGGTGTGCGGCAAGTGCCGCAACTGCCTGGCCGGCCGCCGCCACCTGTGCCGCAGCACCGTCGGGCTCGGCGTCGGCCGCGACGGCGCCTTCGCCGAGTACGTCGTGCTGCCCGCCCAGAACGTGTGGGTCCACCGCACCGCGGTCGACCTGGACGTGGCCGCGATCTTCGACCCCTTCGGCAACGCCGTGCACACCGCGCTGTCCTTCCCGCTGGTCGGCGAGGACGTGCTGATCACCGGCGCCGGCCCGATCGGCATCATGGCGGCGGCCGTCGCCCGGCACGCCGGCGCGCGCAGCGTGGTCATCACCGACATCAGCCCCGAGCGCCTGGAGATCGCCCGCAAGGCGGGCGCCACCCTCGCCGTGAACGTCGCCGAGTCCTCCATCGCCGACGCCCAGCGGACGCTCGGCCTGCGCGAGGGCTTCGACATCGGCCTGGAGATGTCCGGCCGCCCCGAGGCGATGCGCGACATGATCGACAACATGACGCACGGCGGCCGCATCGCCATGCTGGGCCTGCCGGCGCAGGAGTTCCCGGTGGACTGGGCCAAGGTCGTCACCTCGATGATCACCATCAAGGGCATTTACGGCCGCGAGATGTTCGAGACCTGGTACGCGATGACGGTGCTGCTCGAAGGCGGGCTCGACCTGAGCCCGGTCATCACCGGCCGCTACTCGCACCGCGACTTCGAGGCCGCCTTCGACGAGGCGTCCACGGCCCGCAGCGGCAAGATCATCCTGGACTGGACGGCGTAGCGGCCAGACCGGCCCGACCGACCGCCGGGCCCGGCCCGACCGGCCCGACCGACGGGCTGTGCCCGGCCGGCCCGGCCAGCCCGTCCGGCCCCCAACAGGCCATCTCCCTCCGGCCGGACCCCGCACACCCTCCCCCCTCCGCGGGGTCCGGCCCCCCTTTGTCTCTCCCGCTCCGTTTCGCCCGCCGCCCTCCGCCGCAAGGAGAACCGCACATGTTCGAGTCCGTCCGCGAGGACCTGCGCTCCACCCTCGACGAGATCCGCGCCGCCGGTCTGCACAAGCCCGAGCGCGTCATCGGCACCCCGCAGAACGCGGCCGTCGCCGTCACCTCGGGCGGCGCCCCCGGCGAGGTCCTCAACTTCTGCGCCAACAACTACCTCGGTCTGGCCGACCATCCCGAGGTCGTCGCCGCCGCGAAGGACGCACTGGACCGCTGGGGCTACGGCATGGCCTCGGTCCGCTTCATCTGCGGCACGCAGGAGGTGCACAAGGAGCTGGAGGCACGGCTGTCGGCCTTCCTCGGCCAGGAGGACACCATCCTCTACTCCTCCTGCTTCGACGCCAACGGCGGCGTCTTCGAAACCCTCCTCGGCGCCGAGGACGCCGTCATCTCCGACGCCCTCAACCACGCCTCGATCATCGACGGCATCCGTCTGTCGAAGGCCCGCCGCTTCCGCTACGCCAACCGCGACATGGCCGAGCTGGAGACGCGCCTGAAGGAGGCCACCGAAGGCGGCGCCCGCCGCAAGCTGATCGTCACCGACGGCGTGTTCTCGATGGACGGGTACGTCGCCCCCCTCGCGGAGATCTGCGACCTGGCGGAGCGCTACGACGCCATGGTCATGGTCGACGACTCCCACGCCGTCGGCTTCGTCGGCCCCGGCGGCCGCGGCACCCCGGAACTGCACGGGGTCATGGACCGCGTCGACATCATCACCGGCACCCTCGGCAAGGCCCTCGGCGGAGCCTCCGGCGGCTACGTCGCGGCCCGCGCCGAGATCGTGGAGCTGCTGCGCCAGCGTTCGCGCCCGTACCTCTTCTCCAACTCCCTCGCCCCGGTCATCGCGGCGGCCTCCCTCAAGGTCCTCGACCTGCTGGAGTCGGCCGGCGACCTGCGCGAGCACCTCGCCGCCAACACCGCGCTGTTCCGCACGAAGATGACCGAGGCCGGCTTCGAGATCCTGCCCGGCGACCATGCCATCGCCCCGGTGATGATCGGCGACGCGGCGGAGGCGGCCAAGATGGCGGAGCTGCTGCTGGAGCGCGGGGTGTACGTGATCGGCTTCTCCTACCCGGTGGTCCCGCTCGGCGCGGCCCGCATCCGCGTGCAGCTCTCGGCCGCCCACTCCACGGCGGACGTGGAGCGTGCGGTGGCGGCCTTCGTCGACGCCCGCGCGGCACTGGCGGCCACCAAGGCCTGAGGGACCAGCAGGCCTGCTGAGGCCCGTGGGGCCGGTGGGGCCCGCGCTTCGCGCGGGGCCCGGGAGGTCCTAGCGGCCTGAGACAATGGCGGGGTGATCGACCCCCGCCGGCTGCGCATCCTGCGTGCCGTGGCGGACCACCGTACGGTGACCGCCGCGGCCGCAGCCCTGTACCTCACCCCCTCCGCCGTCTCCCAGCAGCTCGCGGCGCTGGAGCAGGAGACCGGCCACGCGCTGCTCACCCGCAGCGGCCGGGGCGTACGGCTCACCGCGGCCGGGGAGATCCTGGTCGGGCACGCCAACGAGGTGCTGGCCCAGCTGGAGCGGGCGGAGGCCGAACTCGCGGCGTACGCGGGCGGCTCGGCGGGCGAGGTCACGGTGGCGGCCTTCGCCACGGGCATCGCCGAGGTCCTGGCCCCGGCGATCGCCCGCCTCGCGCTGGAGCACCCGGGCATCCGGCTGCGGGTACGGGACGCCGAGGGCGACCAGAGCCTGCCGATGCTCCTGGACGGCGAGGCGGACCTCGCCCTGGCGGTCGAGTACCGCGGCGGCCCGGGGGCCGACGACGCCCGGCTCTCGGTCCTCCCGCTGTACGCGGAGCCCTTCGACGCGGTCCTGCCCTCCGCGCACCCGCTGGCCGCGCTGCCCGCGGTGTCGCTGGCGGACCTCTCCGACTCGGACTGGGTGGGCCAGTACCCGGGCAACCCGTGCCACGACGTAACGCTGCTGGCGTGCGAACTCGCGGGCTTCCAGCCCCGGCTGCGCCACTCCTCCGACGACTTCCGCGCGGTGACCGCCCTGGTCGGCGCGGGGGCCGGGGTAGCCCTCGTACCGCGCTCGGCGCTCCGGGGCATGGACCTCAAGGAGGTCCAGGTCCGCCCGGTCACCGGCGCGTCCGCGACCCGCCGGGTCTTCGCGGCCACCCGCCGCGGCGCCCAGTCCCATCCCCTGATCGCGCCGGTCCTGGCGGCCCTCGTCCGGGAGTCGGAGCGCCTGCCCACGCATTGAGGGGCCGGCCCGACACGGAGAGACCACGGGACTGACGGGAAACCCCCGAACCATCCCTGATCAGGCCCCGCGGGCACACGCTCCCCGGAGCACCTGTCCTACTCCCGGACCCCGCCCCCTCCCGCACCTGACCCCCTCCGCGCCTGACCCCCTACACCCGCAGCACCTCCACGCCCGCCGCCTCGAACGCCGCCGCCACATCGGGGGTCAGGCCCGTGTCCGTCACCAGGACGTCCACCGACGAGGTCGCGCAGATGCGGGCGAAGGCGCGTGCGCCGAGTTTGCTGGAGTCCGCCGCGATCACCACCCGGTGGGCCCGTTCGCACAGCAGGCGGTTGATCGACGCCTCGTCCTCGTGGCGGGTCGCCGCGCCGTCCGCCGGGTCGAAGCCGTCGACGCCGAGGACCGCCGTGTCCACACTGAGCTGCCCGAGGACCTGCTCGGCGAGGGGGCCCGTGAGTTCGTACGACTGGGGGCGGGCGACGCCTCCGGTCAGCACGATCTTGAACTGCGGGCGGATCACCAGCTCGCCCGCGATGTTGAGGGCGTTGGTCACCACGGTCAGCGCGGGCGTGCCCGTGGCCAGGTCGGGGCGTCCGACCAGGGCGCGGGCCACCTCGGTGGTCGTGGTGCCGCCCGTCAGGCCGATCACTTCGCCCGGGGTGACCAGGGCCGCCACCGCCTCGCTGATCCGGCGCTTCTCGGCGGCGCGGCGCGACGTGCGGTAGCGCAGGGGGAGTTCGTACGAGACCCCGTGCAGCACCGCCCCGCCCCGCGTGCGGACCAGCAGCTGCTGCTCGGCGAGCTGGTCGAGGTCGCGGCGGATGGTCGCGGCGGACACGCCGAGGGCCTCCGCCGCCGGCTCCACCTCCAGCTCGCCCCGGTCCACCAGCAGATCCAGAAGTGCCTGCCAGCGCTCCTTGCGGGTCATCGGCCGCCCCCTTCGGTGTTTCTCCATCGGCCCCATCGGCTCCATCGGCCTACCCGCCGACATTAACTCAGGCGGATCACCCCGTAGATGCTTGAAGTTGCGTGAAAATGGCAGCTACCTTGCAGGAAAACGCATCCGCGCCCCAGGCGCCGTCCAGACAAAACACCATCCAGACCCATTCGCCGTATCAGGGAGCCTGTATGAGTCACGTCGCGTACGAGTTGGGCACGCAGCCCGAATGCTGGGAGCGGGCCGCCGAACTGGCCCCGGCCCGGCGGGCGGTGCTCCCGCAGCGGGGGGAGCGTACCGCGATCGTCGGCTGCGGGACCTCGTATTACATGGCCCAGGCGGCCGCGGCGCTGCGCGAGGAGGCGGGGGAGGGGGAGACCGACGCCTTCCCCGCCTCGGAGTTCCCCCGCCACCGGCGCTACGACCGGGTCGTCGCCCTCACCCGGTCGGGGACCACGACCGAGGTGCTGGACCTGCTGGCCCGGCTGCGCGACGCGGGCGTCCCGACGACCGCGGTCATCGGCGATCCGGCGACCCCCGTGATGACGGTCGCCGACGAGCTGGTCGTACTCGACTTCGCCGACGAACAGTCGGTCGTGCAGACCCGCTTCGCGACCACCGCCCTGACCCTGCTGCGCGCCCACCTCGGGCTGCACGGCGCGGGCGTCGTGGCCGACGCCCGGACCGCGCTGGCCGAGCCGCTGCCCGCGGAGCTCCAGGGCCGGGGCCAGTTCACCTTCCTCGGCCGGGGCTGGAGCGTGGGCCTCGCGCACGAGGCGGCGCTGAAGATGCGCGAGGCCTCGCTGTCCTGGGCGGAGTCCTACCCGGCGATGGAGTACCGGCACGGCCCGATCAGCATCTCGGGGCCCGGTACGGTCACCTGGTCGCTCGACGAGGCCCCCGACGGGCTCGCCGAGCAGGTCCGCGACACCGGCTCCCAGTGGGTGGCCGGCCGGCTGGACCCGCTGGCCGAGCTGGTCCGGGTGCACCGGCTGGCGCTCGCCGTGGCCGCCCATCAGGGGCTGGATCCGGACGCGCCGCGCAACCTGACCCGCTCGGTGATCCTGACCACGGGCGAGGAGGCGGTCCGATGAGCCTCGTTCCCGCCGGTCCGCTCGTCCTGGAGGCGGCCGCCGCGGGCCGCGCCGTCGCCGCGTTCAACATCATCACGCTGGAGCACGCCGAGGCCGTGGTGGCCGGGGCGGAGGCGGCCGGACTGCCCGTCATCCTGCAACTGAGCGAAAACGCGGTGAAGTTCCGCGGCGGGCAGCTGCTGCCCATCTCCCGCGCGGCCGCCGCCTGCGCGGAAGCCTCAGCGGTCCCGGTCGGCCTGCACCTGGACCACGTCAAGAGCCCGGACCTGCTGCGGCAGGCCTGCGACGCCGGATTCAGCTCCGTCATGTACGACGCCGCGCACCTGCCGTACGGCGAGAACCTGGAGACCACCCGCTCCGCCGCCGACTGGGCCCACGCCAACGGGCTGTGGATCGAAGCGGAGCTGGGCGAGGTGGGCGGAAAGAACGGCGCCGCGCCACTGGACCCGCACGCGCCCGGGGCGCGTACGGACCCCGACGAGGCACGGCGGTTCGTCGCCGACTCGGGGGTCGACGCGCTGGCCGTCGCCATCGGCAGCAGCCACGCGATGACCAGCCGGACCGCCGCCCTGGACCACGCGCTGCTGGCCCGCCTGGCCAAGTCGGTGGACGTACCGCTGGTGCTGCACGGTTCCTCGGGGCTGCCGGACGCGGAGCTCGCGGCGGCCGTCGCGGGAGGCATCCGCAAGGTCAACATCGGTACGGCGCTGAACGTGGCCATGACCGAGGCCATCCGCACCCACCTGACCCCGGCGGACCCCCGGCCCTACCTGACGGCGGCCCGCGCGGCGATGGCGGTGACCGCCGAGGCCATGATCAGCGCCCTCAACTGACCGGCACAGGGGGACGATCACAACGGGCGCCGCGCCTGTCGCCGGGCGTGTGCCGCACCCGTCTCGTCCCGCGCTACGGCCGCCCGTTCCGCCTCCCGTCCCACCGCGCATAATCGCCGGTATGACGAACGGAAGCAGCAGAGCCGGGATCTTCCCCGTCTCCGCCGGGCCGGACCACCGCTTCACGGGCCCGGCGACCGGGGACGAACGACGCGTGCTGGCCGCCTTCCTGGCCGACCAGCGCGCGACCCTGGAGCTCAAGTGCGCGGGCATGGGGGAGGAGTTGTGCCGGCAGGCCGTGGAACCGTCCACGCTCTCCCTGCTCGGCCTGGTGCGCCACCTCGCCGACGTGGAAAGCCGCTGGTTCAGGAAGGTCCTGGCGGGGCAGGACGTCGAGCCCCGCTTCTCCTCGGCGGCGGATCCCGACGGGGCCTTCGGCACCGCACTGCGCGTCCCCGGCGCCGTCGAGGAGGCCTGGGCGGCGTGGCGCGCCGAAGTGGCCTTCGCCGAGCGCTTCGTGGCCGAGGCCCCCCACCTCGACGTCGAGGGCGACGACGCGTGGCGCGGGACGGTCTCCCTGCGCTGGGTCCTCGTCCACATGGTCGAGGAGTACGCCCGGCACAACGGGCACGCGGACCTGCTCCGGGAGCGGATCGACGGGGCCGTGGGCATCTGAGGGCGCGCGGCCGCGCGAGGGGCCCTCGTATCGGCACCCGCGCCACCAGGTCCTCGCCGGCACCGGCGCCTCCACGCCGCCAGGCGGCTGTCCGGCAGTTCGGTGGCGTGCAGCCCTTCCGGATTCTTGGAACAGGTTCTAGTCTGCCCCCGCCGCCACAGCGACCGGCTGGACCGCGAGACTCCCGGAGGGGCCGTGCACCTCGAATACACGCCAGAGCAGCAGCAGTTGCGCGCGGAGCTGCGCGCCTACTTCGCCGAGTTGGTGCCCGAGGACGTCTACGCCCGCTACGAGGACCCCGCCGCGCAGAAGCGCTTCTACCGGGAGACCATCCGCCGGCTCGGCGCCGACGGCTGGCTCGGTGTCGGCTGGCCCAAGGAGTACGGGGGCCGCGGAATGTCCCCGATGGACCAGTTCATCTTCTTCGACGAGGCCGCGCAGGCCGTCGTACCACTGCCCCTGATGGCCCTCAACACCGTCGGGCCGACCATCATGCAGTTCGGCAGCGACGAGCAGAAGGCGTACTTCCTGCCGAAGATCCTCTCGGGCGAGATCGACTTCGCGATCGGCTACAGCGAGCCCGACGCGGGCACCGACCTCGCTGCGCTCAAGTGCAAGGCCGTCCGCGAGGGCGACGAGGAGAGCGGCACGTACGTCGTCAACGGGCAGAAGATCTGGACCACCAACGGCGACACCGCCGACTGGGTCTGGCTCGCCGTCCGCACGGACCCGGACGCGCCCTCGCACAAGGGCATCACCATGCTCCTCGTGCCGACCTCCGACCCCGGCTACTCCTGCACCCTCATCAACACCCTCGCCTCGCACGACACGACCGCCAGCTACTACGAGAACATCCGCGTCCCCGCCGGCCACCGCGTCGGCCAGGAGAACAAGGGCTGGCGCCTGATCACCAACCAGCTCAACCACGAGCGCGTCACCCTCGCCGCCCACGGCACGATGGCCATCCGCGCCCTGCACGACGTCCAGCGCTGGGCCGCCGGGACGAAGCTCGCCGACGGCCGCCGGGTCATCGACCTCTCCTGGGTCCGCGGCCGCCTCGCCCGCACCCACGCCCGGCTCGACGCGATGAAGCTGCTCAACTGGCAGATGGTCAACGCGGTCCAGGACGGCACCCTCACCCCGCAGGACGCCTCCGCCGTCAAGGTCTACGGCTCCGAGGCCCGCAGGGACGCGTACGCCTGGCTGATGGAGGTCGTCGGCGCGGCCGGCTCCCTCAAGGACGGCTCCGCCGGAGCGGTCCTGCACGGCGAACTCGAACGCGGTTACCGCAGCGCCGTGATCTTCACCTTCGGCGGCGGCAACAACGAGGTCCAGCGCGAGATCATCTCCTGGATCGGCCTGGGCATGCCCCGCGTCCGGCGCTAGTGCTGTGGCCGTACCGGCGCGGCCAGGGGCGAAGGGCCCGGCACGGCTACGGTGTGCCGGGCCCTTCGGCGTGCGGTTCAGGTGAGCTGGAGCAGTGGGGTGCCGGTGCCGGTGCCGAGGACGTCTCGGAGGGCCGGGATGTCTGTCCAGGTGAGGCCTAGGGCGCGGGCCGCGTACCGGAGGGTGACGTGGTCGGCTCCGTCGGCCGCTTCGCGGAGGGTCTTCATGACCTCGTCCACGTCGAGGCAGGCGGTCCCGCCGGCGGGCGGGTCGTGCCGGGGTGTCCGGCTGCGTTCGTGCTCCAGCCCGTGGATGCCGGTGATCCGGTGGGAGAGGTCGGCCGCCTCGTCCAGGGTTGCCGGACGCTCGTCGAGGAGGGCCTGTGCGACCGGGTTGTGGCCGATGGCTTCGTGGAGCGGCAGGTGGTACAGCAGGGGGGAGACCTCGGTGAGGTGGATGGTGCCGTTGACGGTGCGGACGGCGCCGCGGGCGCCGTGGACGGCCGCGGCCCACAGCGCGGATGCCTCGGAGGGGTGCCAGGCCAGCGCGGGGGCGGCTGCTGCGGCCGCGCCCCGGCCGGGGGTGAGGGGGTGGTGGCGTCCGGCGAGGCGTTCGAGGAGGGTCTCTTCGCCGATTTCCCCGTCGAGGCCGGGGCCTGCGACGTAGACGGTGGTGGGGACGCCGGTGAGGTGGCAGGCGGCGAGGGTGTAGGCGTCCCCGAACGGGCTGCACAGGGTGGGCTCGTTGCCGTGGGTGAGGATGTCGCCGCCGATGTCGACGATGCGGATCCGGCCGCCTGCGGCCTCGGCCATGGATTCGACCTGTCGGGACAGGGCGGAGAGCCCCTGGGCGGGGTCGAGCAGCAGCAGCCGGGCCGGCAGATCCCTGGCGAGGCCCGGCATGGTGGATCCGGCCGGGAGGCGGGCGCGGGTGGCAGGCGTGAATGCCGCGGCGCCGCCGGCTGCGGGGGCGAGCCCGGCGAAGTCCCGTCTCCCGAGGGGTCTGGGGGTGGGGTCGACCTCGGGGCGTTCCCATGCGTAGGTGGCGATCAGCGGTGGGGCCGGGTCAAGGGTGATGGTGCGGGCGGCGATGAGGGTGCCGATGGGGTCTCCGCCGCCGCCCGCCGCGACGTACAGGTCGCTCATGCGGCGTCCCCGCGCAGGTCGATGCCGGTGATGCGTACGGGGGTTGCTCCCATGTTCCGCTGGGCTCGGGCGTTCGCCGCGTGGAGGTTCTCGTAGTACTCACGGTCGAGGCCCTTGACGGGCTCGGAGTAGAACATCCAGGACAGGACGTCGCGGTACTTGAAGCCCCTGGGGGTGAGCTGGATGCGGCGGCCGATGCGGTGGATGAGCCCGTTGGACTCGGCCGCGTCGAGGACGGGTTCGAACTCGGCGGCGTGCTTCTGGTAGCCGAAGCGGTCGAGTTCGGTGAGGTCGAGGTCGAAGGAGTCGAGGACGAGGCGCTTGCGGACGATTTCCTCGCCGGTCAGTTCGATGCCGGTGACGGGGACGATCTCGTGGTTCCTGGCCTTCTTGATGTAGTCCGCGACCTCGGCCGTCGAGGGCTTCACGCTGCCGGTCATGTAGTCGAGCACGCTGGTGTACGAGCGGGCGCCGACGCCGAGGCCGAGCAGGGGGACGCCGTGGAAGGTGAGCACCTTCTGGACGTAGCCGCCGCGGCCGGGCCTCTTGTAGCGGACGGAGCCTTCCTGGACGTAGCCGTGCTCGAGGAAGACCTGGCGGGCGTAGTCGTAGCGCTCGTACAGCTCGGGCTGCCACATGTACTGGTAGGAGCCGGTCTTGGAGAACCAGGCGTCCGGCCGCACCGTGAGGAAGTAGGTGCTGATGGTGGTGGGCCGGAGTTTCGCCAGTTCGTTCACGCTGTGGCGCCAGGTCTCGGGGGTCTGTCCGGCGAAGCCCATGATGAGGTCGGTGGACAGGTCCGGCAGCCCGAGTTCGTGTGCGGTGTGGATGGCTCGGCGGATGACGCCTTCGTCCTCGCCGCCGCGGCCGGCTTCGCGGATCTCGCGGGGGACGAGGGACTGGATGCCGACGTTGGCGCGGGTGAGGCCCATCTCGATGAGGGCCTTGAACTCGTCGGGTTCGTCGGCGATGGAGGACGGGGTGGCTTCGACGGCGACCTCTTCGACCGTGGAGCGCCAGTTGGGGTAGATGCCACCGATGGTGGCGAAGATCTGCTCGAAGTGGCGGGGCTTGAGCAGGGCGGGGGTGCCGCCGCCGATGTAGACGGTGCGCAGGCGCCGGGCCTGGATGATCTCGGCGTGATCCCGGATCTGCGTACACAGGGCGTCGGTGTACGCGTCGAAGACGTCCTCGTCGGTGCTGATGACGGTGTAGAGGTTGCAGAAGCCGCATTTGCGGTCGCAGAAGGGGACGTGCAGGTAGAGGTTGAGTTCGGGGACCTGGTAGTTGGCGAGGTCGGCGGCCCACACGTCGGGGATGGTCCACTTGCCCTCCGGGAGGGGGCGGTACGTGGAGCGGGGCGGGTAGGAGTACTGGTAGGGCGGGATGACGCCCTGGTCGATGTGGTCGGCGAGCTGCTGGCGCAGGCTGGTCACGGTGCTCGTTCCCCGTTCGGGTCGCGGTGCGGTTTACCTGGCGTGGCGATCCGATCACGGGACGCTTGTGCGGCTCCATGGGCTGTGAGCACCAAATGCCGTGGGGTTACTGACCAATTGACTGGGCTTTGCTCCAAAACATCATGCTGTGAGGCAAGTTGTTTTCGTCTGTCAGGCCCATAGCCGCTACCCTCCCTCCGCGGCTTTGCTGGTGGAATGAGAATCGGTACGGGCCCGCGCGGGCCGGGAGTTCTGGTGATCGAGCCGATGGGGAACGCGGGGCGTTTCCTCGTGGAGGCCGCTGACCGGCTGGGGCTGCGCCTGTACGCGGCCACTCACAAGGACATCCACGACGGCTACCCGGACTGGCTGCGATCGGCCCTCGCGGGGGTGTGCGCGACGGATCTCGCGGATACCCCGAGAGCCCTGGAAGACATGGACGCCTTCTGCCGGCAGCACGCCATCGCGGGTGTCGCTGCCTGCTTCGAGCTGTTCACCCCGCTCGCCGCGCTGCTCGCCCAACGGGTCGGCCTGCCCGGAAACGATCCTCTGCTCGCGCGGGCGGCCAGGAACAAGATCCTCATGGGTGAGGCGTTCGCCGCGGCCGGGATCCCCGCCCCCCGCTGGACGGTCGTGCGGGACGTGGCCGAGGCGCACGAGGCGGCGCGGTCGCACGGGCTGGGCCGGCCGCTGGTGGTGAAGCCGGCGGAGCAGGGCGGCTCGTGGGGCGTGTCCGTGGTGGACGGCCCGGACCGGCTCGCCTCCGCGATCGGTGCGGCCCAGCAGTACACGCACGCCTATCCGCACGGCCTGAAGCTCGACACGCGGGCTCTGGTGCAGGAGTACGTCCCCGGGGAGGAGTACTCGTGCGAAACGGTGGTCGCGGACGGGGTGGCCTACCCTCTGCCGGTCGTCAGGAAGGACACCACCCAGGGCCGGCACCGGATCGAGACCGGGCACACCTGCCCCTCCGGTCTGGCTCCGCCGCTCGCCAGGAGGGTGCAGCACACCGCGGCGCGGGCAGCGCTCGCCGTCGGCGTGCGCAACGGGATCGCGCACACGGAGGTGAAGATCCCCCCGGGCACGGAGACGCCGTATGTGATCGAGACCGGCGCCCGCCTGCCGGGGGACAACCTGTGCGAGATCATCGAGGCCGCGACGGGCGTGAGTGAAGCCGTGGCCTACCTCCAGGCCGTGCTCGGCCGGGTCCCCGACACCGCCGCTTCCGCTACGGACGCGGCGGCGATCCGGTTCCTGCTGCCCCAGCACGGCGGGGTGCTACGGGAGGTGTTCATCCCGCAAGCACCCGGTACGCACAGCGAGTTGCACCTTCAGCCCGGGGACACGGTGCCGGAGCCGGCGGATTCGGCCTGCCGGATCGGGCACGTGGTGGCCCGCGCGGAAACGGTTGACCAAGCATGCGACCTGGCAGATCAGGTGGCCGCCGGGTCCCGCGTGGAAGTGGGCTGAACCGGTGCAGAAGATGGCGTTCTTGCGGTCGGTGGGCATCCAGCGTGCCGACCCCTACATCCAGCAGGCCGTACGCGGGCTCGCGGCCGACGGGATCGAGGCCGGGCTGTTCCACACCAGCGGCAGCCCCGGTGACGAGGACTTCCCCGGGTACCGGGAACGGCTTGACCGGGGGGTGACTCCGCGGGAGCTCGCGGATGCGGTCGCCGCCTGGGGGGCGGATGCGGCGGTGTCGATCTCGCTGCCGTGCGAGAACGCGCTGCGCGATGCCGTAGCCAAGGCCTTCCTGGACGCCGTGGGCATCCCGACGGTCATGACACCGCTCGCGGCGACGATGCTGCTGGTGGACAAGTGGGAGACCAAGAAGCTCTGCGCACAGGCCGGGCTGAAGGTGCCGGACGGGTTCCGCGCCGACTCCGGTCTGCTGGCGGGGCGGGGCCTGCCGGCGCCCGGCTACCGGGACGCGCTGCGCGTGCAGGCCGAACGGATCGGCTACCCGCTGATGTCCAAGCCCGCGTGGGACTCGACCAGCATGGGCATCCGCACCCTGCACTCCGCCGCCGACCTGGACGCCTACCTCGCGTCCCCGCCTGAGGTGTCGGCGGTGGTGGAACAGGTCGTCGAAGGCGACCTGTGCAGCGTGGACATCGTGGGGCGGCCCGGCTCCTACCGGGTCCTGCCGTTGTGCTGGACCGGACGCGCCGGGGCGGAACCGGTGTTCACCTTCGCCGACCTGCGCTGGTGCGGGCCCCGTCGGACGGCGGACGCCGCGTTCGCCGAAGTGGCCCGCACCCTGATCACCCTGTGCGGGAACCTGGGAGTGTGCGGGTCGGTCAACGTCGATATGGTCTATACCGGCGGCCAGTTCGTGATCCTGGAGGTCAACCCGCGCATCGGCGGCGCCACCACACTGTCGTGCGCCGCGTCGGGCACGAACACCTTCACCTCCCTCGCCCGCATGGCCCGCGGTCTCCCGCCGGCCGGCGACACGGTGCAACGGGCCGGGTGGGCGATCGAATTCCTCGCCGGGGGCCGCATGCCTCCGGCGGTGGTGGCCGAGCTCCGCAACCGCGTTGCGGTGGTCACCGCGCATGAGCTGGTCATCGACGGCACCTCCCACGGGGACATCGTCGTGGTCACCCTCGCCGAAGGCGAGGAGGACAGGACGGTGAAGGCCCTGACGGAACTCCACGGGGCGACCGGCTTCCCCGCGGCCGATGTCATGGGCAAGATCAGCTCCCTGCTGAGCCCGTGAGCGCGGCCGCGGACACGCGCCGCCGCCCCCGCGCCGCGGAGCGCCTGGGCGTGCCGGTGCTGCGCGGGCACGGCCTCTTCATCACCGGCAACCTGATCGACTCCGTCGGCAACGGCATGCTCCTGCCGCTGGGGCTGCTGTACTTCACCGACGTGCAAGGCCTGCCGCTGGCGCAGGTGGGCCTGGCGATGACGGTGGGGCAGGCCATCGCGCTGCCGGTCACGTTCCTCGCCGGACGCCTCATGGACCGCGTGGGGCCGAAACGGGTCGTGGTGTGGGCGAACATCCTCTCCGCCGCCGGGTTCACCCTGTTCCTGTTCGCCGGCGAGCTGTGGCACGTCGTCGGCGTGTACGTGCTGGTGCAGGCCGGGATCAACATGTACTTCACCGCGCAGCGCACCCTGATCACGCACGTCACCGAACCCGAGGAGCGCCGGTCGTGGTTCGCGTTCACCGGCTCCCTGCGCAACATCGGCCTCGCCGCGGGGGCCGCCGCCGCGGCGGGGGCCCTGACGGTGTTCGGGAAGGGCTCGCTGTGGTGGCTGATCGCGGTCGACGCCGCGACCTACCTGCTGGCCGCCGCCTGCTTCGCCGCCCTCACCACCGCTCCACCGCAGTCGCGGGCCACGCCGCCCAGTGCGCTGGTGACCCGGGCCGACCACGCCCGCCGCTACCTGCTCCTCGTGTCCGTGAACATCCCCTACGTCCTCGCCCAGGCCGTCCTCGCCGTGCTCGTCGCCATCTACACCACCCGCGCCCTGGGGCTTCCCGCGTCGGCGGCGAGCGTGCTGTTCGTCATCAACACCGTCATCGTCTCCGGGTGTTCGACAGCCGTCACCGCGCACCTGGCGCCGAAGGTGCCCCGCCGCGCCGTGGCGGCCGGATACCTGATCATGGCGGTCGGGATGGGGGCGTTCGCCCTGCCAGCGCTGCCCTCTCTCGCCTTCACCGCCTGGGCGGCCCTCGTCTTCGCGATCGTGCTGTTCAGCGTGGCTGAGATCCTCCTCGGCCCGGCATTGAGCGAACTGTCCGTGAGCCTCACCCCCGAGGCGGCCGGGGGCTTCACGCAGGGTCTGTACCAGTTCTCCTGGGCCATCGGCATGGTCGCCGCTCCGGCCCTGTTCACCCTGCTGCTGGAAGCCGGGCCCCTCGTGCCGTGGGGTGCCGAAGGCGCCGCCTGCCTGATCGCCATGTTCGCCGCGCCCGCCCTGAAGGCCCCCAACCGCCACCGCCGGAGGAAACCCCGTTGATCACGAGCATCGTCGAATCCATCCACGCCGTCCCGGCCGCCGAGTGGGAGCGGCTCGCCCGGCCGGCCGGCTTCTACCTCTCCCACCAGTGGCTCGCCGGCGAAGAAGAAGACCCCACCGCCACGTGCGCGTACGCGCTCGTGCGGGACCGCACGGGCGACCTGCTCGCCGCCGCGCCCCTCTACCTGGTGCGGGACGAGCCGAACGACTCCTACCAGCCGGGCACCGTACTGCCCTCACACCTGCGGCCCCGCGTGATCGCCGGAGCGCGGCGCGGCTACCACAACACCCCGCTCACCGCCCCCGGCCTGGAGGCCGTACAGCGCGACGCCTGCCTCGTCCTCCTCCGGGACGCCGCACGCCACTTCGCCGACCGGAACGACACAACGCACTGGTGGCCCTACCTCACCACCCCGGCCACCACCCGGCTCGCCCGCTTCTACCCCGAACGCCCCCTCCACCTGGAGGACGACGCTCTCATCCCCCTGCCCGGGGCAGGGATCGACGACTACATCGCCTCCCTGCCCTCGCAGCGCCGTGCCGGCATCCGCCGCGAACGCCGTGCCTTCGCCGCGGCCGGGCTCGATGTGCGCCACCAGGCGCTCGCGGACTGCTTCGAGGACGCCGGGGTCCTGCTCGCCGGACACCAGCAGGATCACGGGCACGACCGGGACGGGACCGACGCGATGACCGCGCTGCTGAAGCGGCAGGCGGCGGCGATGGGCGGCGAAGCGCGCGTGGTGGCCGCCTACGACAGGCGGCGGATGATCGGGTTCTGCCTCTACTACCACTACGGGGCCACGACGTGGATCCGTGCGGTCGCCGTCGACCGGCGGCATCCGGCGCCCCACCTGTACTTCAACCTCATGTACTACCTGCCGGCCGAAGACGCCTATGCCCACGGCGCGACCGGCCTGCACGCGGGCATGACGACGATCGAGGCCAAGCGGCGGCGCGGCGCCGCGGTGTCCGGCCTGTACGCGCTGGTCGACCGGTAGCCGGATGCGGGAAGGCCCGGCACTCGCCGGCCGGCGCCCGCGGTCACACGTGCGTCACGCCGGCAGCGGGGCGAAGGTGTGCATCTCGTCCGCCCCACCTGCCCGGACGATGCCGTAGCTGCTCTCCGGTACCTCGTTCCAGGCGCCGGGCAGGTCGCCGAGGGGCTCGGAGACGATGAGGCGCGTCTCCTCGGAGAGGTCCCGCAGGAAGGCGACATCGGGGTGCAGACGGCGCAGTGCGTCCACCCGGCTGCTGTAGAACAGCGACCGGGACGTGTGCTGGCTGGAGTACCGGAAGGCCCAGACGTGTGCGCCGTCGGTGATGGCGAGCGTCATCTGGAGGGGGAACTCCACGCCGTGCTCACGGCCGACGCGCTCCACCACTCCCGCCATCCTCGCGACGGCGGCGGGCGGGTCCTCGTCCAGGCCGAAGGTGAGGGCCAGGTAGAACAGCACCTCGGAGTCCGTGGTCCCCCCGATGTCCGCGTACAGGGCGGGGTCGACGAGCAGGGTGAGTTCACGGCGCATGAGGTGGAAACCGGAGATGGAGCCGTTGTGCATGAACATCCAGCGGCCGTGCCGGAACGGGTGACAGTTCGACTGCTGCACCGCCGTGCCGGTCGACGCCCGGATGTGCGCGAAGAACAGCGGGGAGCTCACATGGTCCGCCATCTCCCGCAGGTTGCGGTTGTTCCAGGCGGGACCCACGTCCCTGAGGAGGCCCGGAGAGTCGTTGCCCTCCGAGTACCAGCCGACACCGAAGCCGTCGCCGTTCGTGGTCTCCACGCCGAGTTTGGAGTGCAGGCTCTGGTCGATCAGCGAGTGGGCCGGTTTGTACAGGATGGTGTCGAGCAGCATGGGAGTTCCCGAATACGCGAGCCATCGGCACATGCGTCATCACCTGGATCCCTACGGCATGGCGGGAACAGGACCAACTTCCCGCTCGCCCCCGATCCCATTCTCGGCTCCCTCTCCGGGGAGCGCCACGCGGGTGCCCGCACCGGCCGTCCCACCGGCTCGGCCGTGCCGGACGGCGTCGGCCGGTATGCCGGGGCACCGGCCCGGGTACACCACACGGGACGGCATCCGACCCCATGGTCCCCGGGAGGCTCAGGCGTGGCTGTACCCGACCCCGGGCTCTACGGGCCCCGGTCCGTGACCTGGCAGTGTCACGGGGATCCGATGATGTGGATCGCCGGGGTGCGCGCGCTGTACCTGCAAGCCCTGCATCCGCGGGCCGTGCGCGGCGTGCTGGAGAACTCCTCCTTCGAGCGCGATGCCTGGGGGCGGCTGCTGCGGACGGCCGACTTCGTCGGCACCCTCACCTACGGCACCACCGAGGACGCCGAGCGGGCCGGTGCGCGGGTCCGCGGGATCCACCGGAGGCTGTCCGCGACCGACCCGGCCACCGGCCGGAGCTTCCCCGTAGACGACCCCGAGCTGCTGCTGTGGATCCACTGCGCGCAGATCGACAGCTTCCTGCACGTCCTGCGCCGCTCCGGCATCCCCCTCACCCCGGCCCAGGCCGACCGCTACGTCGACGAGAACCGGGTCAACGCCCGCCTGGTCGGACTCGACCCGGCCGGGGTGCCCGCCGGCACCGCGGAGCTGGCGGCGTACTTCGAGGCGGTCCGCCCCGGCCTCGCCGCCGGGCCCGACGCCCGGGCCGTGGACGCCTTCCTGCGCAGCCCGCCCGTCCCCCCGGCCCTCGTCCCCGGCCGGAACCTGCTCTGGCGCCCGCTCGCCGGCCTCGCGTACGGTTCCCTCCCCGGCTGGGCGCACCAGCTGTACGGGCGGCCCGCACCGGCCCCGCGCGTCGTCACCCGGCGCATGCGTCTCACCGGCCGCGTGCTGCGCAGCATTCCCGCAGGTCTGCGCTGGCAGCTGCCGCCAGGTCACATCTTGAAAGCGATGCGTCGCATGGGCCCCGGGAGCCGCCCTTCGCCGTACACACTGCGTACATCAGCGGCCATACTGGACGGGCCGGGGAGGGCACAGCACGACGACGGGGGCGGCTTCAAGACATGGCGGAGTCCAGACTGATCCAGGGCCGGTACCGGTCGCTCGATCTGATCGGGCGCGGCGGCATGGGCGAGGTGTGGCGGGCCCGGGACGAATCGCTGGGCCGGCAGGTCGCGGTGAAGTGCCTCAAGCCGATCGGCGCCGAGCAGGACGCGCACTTCACCCAGGTGCTGCGCGAGCGGTTCCGCCGCGAGGCGCGCGTCGCGGCCGCCCTCCAGCACCGCGGGGTCACCGTCGTGCACGACTTCGGTGACGACAGTGCCGCGGGCGGCTGCCTCTACCTCGTCATGGAACTGCTCGAAGGCCGCAACCTCAGCCAGCTCCTGGAGGACAACGAGGCGCGCCCGCTCCCCGTCGACGTGGTCGTCGACATCGCGGAGCAGATGGCCGCCGCCCTGGGCTACACGCACGACCAGGGCGTGGTCCACCGCGACCTGAAACCCGCCAACATCATGCGCCTCACCGACGGCACCGTGAAGATCTGCGACTTCGGGATCGCCCGCCTCGCCCACGACATCGGCTTCACCGCCAAACTCACCGGCGGCGGCATGGCCATGGGCACCCCGCACTACATGTCGCCCGAGCAGATCGCGGGCGGCGAGGTCGACCACCGCAGTGACCTCTACTCCCTCGGCTGCGTCCTGTACGAGATCGCGACCGGCGCCCCGCCCTTCGACCTCGGCGACTCCTGGTCGGTGCTGGTCGGCCACCGCGACACCCCGCCGGTGCCGCTCCGCGAGCACCGCCCCGAACTGCCCGGCTACTTCGAACGGGTGGTCCTCGACCTGCTGGCCAAGCGCCCCGAGGACCGTCCGGGCGACGCCCGCCACCTGCACCGCCGGCTCGTCGAGGAACGTGCCGGCCGCGTCGGCCTGCCCGGCGCCCGGGGGCCGCTCCCGGACTGGGCCCGGGGGATGACCGCCGGCCGCAAGGCCGGGACCGACGCCCGCCCCGCGAGCGGCGCATGGGCCGTGCTCACCGGCTCCTGGACGGCCGCCCGCCTCGACGGCCGTCCCACCGGGCACAACGGCATCCCTCACCCCACGCAGCAGGGCCCCGCGCACCCCGACGGCCCGCAGCGGATCGTCCGCCCCGAACCCGCCGAGGACCCGCGGCTCACCGTCGCCTACGGGATCCCGCGCGCCCCCTGGCTGGAAGCCCCCCGCCCGGACGGCCCCGGTGCCGACGGGTCCGGCGCCGCGGCCCTCGCCGCCGGGCACACCCGCGCCTTCTCCCTCAGCCGCGCCGGCCGGCCCGAGGCCGCCCTCGCCGTGTACCTGACCGTGGCCGACGGGCGCGCCCGCGTCCTCGGCCCGGACCACCCCGACACCCTTGCCGCGCGCCAGGAGACGGCGTACGAACTGGGCCGGCTCGGCCGCCACCAGGAGGCGTACGAGACCTACCGGGCGGTGCTCGTCGCCCGCGAGCGGACGGCGGGCCCGCGCCACCCCGACACCCTGCGCTGCCGCCACAACCTGGCCTGCGCGCTGGGGGCCCTCGGCCGGTTCGGGGACGCCCACGCCGCCGCCGAGGAGGTCGCCGCCGCCCGGACGGCCGTGCTGGGCGCGGAGCACGCCGACACCCTGCTGACCCGGTACGAGGTGGCGTACGCGCTGGGCCGGCTGGAGCGCTGGGAGGAGGCCCTGGCCGGTTTCCGCCACGTCGCCGCCGTACGGGAACGCGTCCTCGGCCGGGACCACCCCGACACCCTCGCCGCGCGCTACGAGGTCGGCATCGCCCTCGGCCGCACCGGCAAGTGCGCTCAGGCCCTCGACCTGTTCCGGGCCCTGGTCCGCGACCGCACCCGGGCGTACGGGACCGCCGACCCCGAGACCCTGCGCGCCCGCCACGTCCTCGGCGTCAACCTGGGCCGGCTGGAGCGCTGGGAGGAGGCCGTCGCGGAGGCCCGGCAGGTGGCCGCCGCCCGGGCCGAGACCCTCGGCGCGGAGCACCCGGACACCCTGGTCAGCCGTCGCGAACTCGCCGTCGGCCTCGGCCGGCTGGGCCGCTGGGAGGAGGCCCTGCCCATCTACCGCGACCTCTCGGGCATCCGCGAACGGGGCCTCGGCGACGAGCACCCCGACACGGCCCTGGCCCACGCCGACGAGGCGTACTGCCTGGAGCGGCTCGGCCAGGTGTGCTACCAAGAGCCATGACGAC
Source organism: Streptomyces sp. NBC_01408 (assembly GCF_026340255.1). Classification (GTDB taxonomy): domain Bacteria; phylum Actinomycetota; class Actinomycetes; order Streptomycetales; family Streptomycetaceae; genus Streptomyces. Next base: position 4,763,856 of record NZ_JAPEPJ010000001.1, read on the forward strand.
CTTCGGGCGGGACGTGTACGACGACGTGATCGTGGGCGGCGGGCACAACGGCCTGGTGGCCGCCGCGTACCTGGCCCGGGCGGGCAGATCGGTCCTCGTCCTGGAACGGCTCGGGAACACCGGCGGGGCGGCGATCTCCAGCCGCCCCTTCGTCGGCGTCGACGCCCGCCTTTCGCGGTACTCGTACCTCGTCTCGCTGCTCCCGGCGAAGATCGTGCGCGACCTGGACCTGCGGTTCGAGGTGCGCAGGCGGACCATCTCTTCGTACACGCCCGTCGAGCGCGACGGGCGGCCCGGCGGCCTGCTCGTCGGCGGCGGCGAGCAGCGCACCCGGGAGTCCTTCGCCCGGCTGACCGGCTCGGAGCGGGAGTACGAGAGCTGGCGCGCCTTCTACGGAACCACCGGGCGGCTCGCCCGGAAGGTCTTCCCGACCCTGACCGAGCCGCTGCCCACCCGGGCGGAGCTGCGGGCGCGGATCGACGACGAGGCCGCCTGGCGGATGCTGTTCGAGGAGCCGCTGGGACAGGCGGTGGAGCGGTACTTCGCCGACGACCTGGTCCGCGGGGTGGTCCTCACGGACGGGCTGATCGGCACCTTCGCGGATGCGCACGACCCCTCGCTCGCGCAGAACCGCTGCTTCCTCTACCACGTCATCGGCGGCGGGACGGGTGACTGGGACGTCCCGGTCGGCGGCATGGGCGCGCTGACGGACGCCCTGGCCGCCGCCGCCCGCGAGGCCGGGGCGGAGATCGCCACCGGCCACGAGGTCCTGCGGATCGACACGGACGGGACCGCTCCGGCCGAGGTGGTGTTCCGTACGGCCACGGGGGAGGGGAGCGTCGTCGGCCGCACGGTGCTGGTGAACGCCTCGCCCCGGGCCCTGGCCGAACTCCTCGGGCAGGCGCCGGCGGAGCCCGCACCCGAGGGGGCCCAGCTCAAGGTCAACATGCTGCTGCGGCGGCTGCCCCGGCTGCGGGACACCGCCGTCGACCCGCGCGAGGCCTTCGGCGGCACCTTCCACATCGCCGAGGGGTACGCCGAACTGGCCCGGGCCCACGCGGAGGCCGCCGCCGGGGAACTGCCCTCGGTCCCGCCCTCGGAGATCTACTGCCACTCGCTGACCGACCCGACGATCCTGGGACCGGAGCTGGCGGAGCAGGGCTACCAGACCCTCACGCTGTTCGGCCTGCACACCCCGGCCCGGCTGTTCGGACACGACAACCGGCAGACGCGCGAGGTCCTGCTGACGGCCACCCTCGCGCAGCTCGACGCGCACCTGGCCGAACCGCTCACCGACTGCCTGGCCTTCGACGCGGACGGCCGCCCGTGCATCGAGGCCAAGACCCCGCTGGACCTGGAACGCGAACTGCGCCTGCCCGGCGGGCACATCTTCCACCGGGACCTGTCCTGGCCGTACGGGGACGAGGACGGGGACGGCGTCGGGGCCGGTACCGGGGCCGGCCGGTGGGGCGTGGCGACCGCCTACCGCAACGTACTGCTGTGCGGGGCGGGCGCGGCGCGCGGCGGCGGAGTCAGCGGGGTCCCCGGCCACAACGCGGCGATGGCCGTGCTGGGGCACTGACCCGGACGCGTGTCCCGGCGGCAGCGCCCCCGCGGCCGTCTCCCGGCGGACACCCCCTAGCGCGCGGGCTCGATGACCACGATCGGGATCTCGCGGTCCGTCCTGGCCTGGTACTCGTCGTACGGGGCCCAGTGCTTGACCATCAGCGGCCAGTACGCGGCGCGTTCCTCGGAGGTCGCCGTACGGGCCGTGCCCTGGAGGACCTCGGGGCCGACCTGGACGCGGACCTCGGGGTGCGCGGACAGGTTCCGGTACCAGAGCGGGTCCGCGACGGCGCCCCCGTTGGACGCGACGAGGAGGTAACGGCCGTCGGCCTCACCGTAGATGAGCGGGGTCCGCACCGGCTTGCCGGAAACCCGGCCCAGGGTGGTGAGGAGGAGGGTCTGGGTACCGTTCCAGTACTGGCCCTCGGCCCCGTTCGAGCCGACGTACTGCCTGATGTGGTCCAGCGTCCAGCCGGGCTTGGGGTCGGTCGGGTTGTCCCAGTCGATGTCGGTGTTCATGGGTCGGCCTTCCTTCGTGTTGAACCGTCAACGAACCTCACCAACGAGTGTCAACGCGGAGGGGCACGGGGTTATGCCGCACGCGCCGCCGGCACGGCAGGGGCCGGGAGCGTGAATCCGTCGAAGAGGTCGTCCAGTGCCCGCAGCGCGAAGCCCGCCGGGGCGGCACGGACGGCGAGGTCCCGGCAGGCGACGGCGAGGGGGTGGGTGAGGGCGGCGATCCGCCCCGCGCGACGGGACCGCACGCGGATGGCGTCGGTACGGGCGAGGCGGACCGCGCTGTAGGCGGCGAGCGCGGCCGGCACCTCCCGGGTCTCCAGCAGATGGGCCAGGACGACGGCGTCCTCGATGGCCTGGCAGCCGCCCTGGCCGAGGTTGGGGGTCATGGCGTGGGCGGCGTCGCCGAGCCAGGCGAGTCGGCCCCGGTGGTACTGCGGGAGGGGGGCGGCCAGGTCGTACAGGTCGTGCTGGAGCACGGCGGACGGGTCGATCCGTTCCAGCAGGGCCGGGATCGGGTCGTGCCAGGTGCCGAAGCGGCGCAGGAACTCGGCGCGCGGGTCCGCGGGGCGGTACCCCTCCGGGACGACGGCGGTGGCGAAGAGGTAGAGCCGGCCGTCGGCGAGCGGGACGACGCCGAAGCGCTCGCCGCGGCCCCAGGTCTCGATGACGTCGGCGGCGGGGCCTGCGTCCGCGCCCGCCGCCGCCGGCAGCACGGTGCGCCAGGCGGTCTCCCCGCTGTAGCGCAGCCCGGGGTGGGTGGGGAAGTACTGGCGGCGGAGCGGGCTGTGTATGCCGTCGGCGGCGAGGACGAGGTCGGCGCCGAAGTCCCCGGCGCGGGTACGGACCACCGGGGAGCCGTCGGCGTCGTCGACACCGGTGACGGCGGCGGCGTACCGGACCGCGCCGTCGGGGAGCGCGGCGGCCAGAGCGGCGACGAGGGCCGAGCGGTGCACGGCGAGCGGTGCCCGGCCGTACCGGGCGGCCAGCGCGGCGCCGTCGGTGCGGTTCAGCCATGCGCCCCCGGGGCGGCGCAGGCCCATCGCGGCGGGGCCCGCCGTGGGGCCCGCCGTGGGGCCCGCGGCGATGGCGGCGTCGAAGCCGATGGCGTCGAAGGCGCGCAGGGCGTTGGGGGCGAGGAGGATCCCGGCGCCGACGGCGTTCGGCCCGGGCGCCCGCTCGCACACGGTGACCCGCCAGCCGCGGCGGTGCAGGGCCACGGCCGCGGTGAGTCCGCCGATCCCGGCACCTGCCACGACCGCATGACGCTCCAGATCCGGCATGGCGCACCTTCCCGTTCCGCCCGGACCCTCTACAGGCGTAGAGGATCGATGTCCTGGTCACTCTACAGCTGTAGAGTTCGGTTATGTCCACCCCTCACACGACCTCGCCCGCGGCGGACCGCCGGACGCTGATCGCGGACACGGCGATCGGCCTCGTGGCCGCCTCCGGGCTGCGCGGCCTCACGCACCGTGCCGTCGACGGCACGGCCGGACTGCCGGCGGGCAGTACCTCCTACTACTTCCGTACGCGGACGGCGCTGATCGGTGCCTGCTACCGGCGGCTGGCGGAGCTGGATCTCCACGACCTCGACGCGGGCGCGGAGCGCGGCGGCGGTCAGGACGGCGGTGGCGAGGAGGGCGGCGGGGCAGCGGGCGGCGGGGACGGGCCGGCGCCGGAGCCGGGGGACCTCGAGGCGGCCGTCGCGATGCTCACGGGACTGCTGTACCGCTGGCTGACGGCGGGGCGCGAGCGCCAGCTGGCCCGTTTCGAACTCGGCCTGGAGGCGGCCCGCAACCCAGAGCTGGAGACGGAGTTCCGACGGGCCGGGGAGGAGCCCCGGGCCCGGGCCGCGGGTCTGCTCGCCGCGCTCGGGGCGGAGCGGCCCAGGGAGGCGGCCGAACTGCTGGTGGCCTGGACGGACGGGCTCCTCTACGACCGGCTGGCCGGCTCCCTCGCCCGCTCGCGTTCGGCTCCGGACCTGGCCGAACTGGCCTGCGTCGCCCGGCGGATGATCGCCGCGGCCCTCGCCCCGACCGGGGCTGGGTAGGATCCGGCCATGATCGCTGAACTGCAGTGCGTGGTCCTGGACTGCCCCGACCCGCTGGAGCTCGCGGAGTTCTACCGGTCCCTGCTGGGCGGCGCCGTCAACCAGCCGGACCGGCGGTGGGCGGTCGACGAGGGCTGGGCGACCCTGCACACGCCCTCGGGCTCCGTGTTCGCCTTCCAGCGGGTGGCGGACCACCGGCCGCCGAGCTGGCCGGACCCCGCCCGGCCGCAGCAGTTCCACCTGGACTTCGGCGTGCCGGACCTGGACCGCGCGCAGGAGCGGGTACTGGCCTGCGGTGCCACGCTCCTCGACGACGGCTCGGGGCAGGGCTCCGGCGAGCCCGGCTGGCGCGTCTACGCCGATCCGGCCGGGCACCCCTTCTGCCTCGTACGGCACTGATGCCACGGTCCTCCGGGGTCCTCCGCGGTCATGTGGCCCGTCGCTTGACGTTCCACAGTTGCACGGTGGAGTAGGCCTCGGGGGCTGAGGCGGAGGTGGCGAGCGTGTGGCCGTCCGGGTGGAAGGTGATGTGGGTGGCGCCGTTGGGGCCGGCCGGCACGGAGGTGATCTCCTTGAGGGACGGCAGGGCCCGCAGCGTGATGACTCCGTTCGGGGTGGGGCCGCCTCTGGAGGTGGCAATGAAGGAGCCGTCCGGGCTCATTGCCATCTGGTAATGCTCATCCTCGGTCCCGAGGGTGGCTGTGAGTTTGCGTGAGGCGACGTCCCAGACGGCGATTCTGCCGAAGGCCCCGACCAGGGTCTTGCCGTCCGGGGTGAAGGCGAGGTCGATCACCCCGAGGGCGCCCGCGTTGTCCAGTGGCAGGGTGGCGATCTGCGACCAGGTGGAGGTGTCGAACAGGATCACACCGCCCTTGGGCCCGCCGCCGTACCCCGCGGCCAGCATCTTCCCGTCCGGGCTGAAGGCGACGCTCCGCACGCTGCTCAGGCGGGTGCCCTCGCCCGCTCCGACCAGCAAGTCCTTGACGTGTGCACCGGAACGTACGTCCCAGACAGGGACCTTGCCGATGCCGTCACCCGCGTTCCGGGCGCCGGCCACCAGCCTGCCGTCCGGGCTGAGCGCCACCGCCGACATGCCCTCCAAGGGCAGGCCCTCGGAGGGTGAGGTGACCGCTGCGACCTCCTTCCGCGTGGCGACGTCCCAGACTGCGATCCCGCCGACATCGCTGGCCACGCGGTTTTCCAGAGTCGGTGGCTTCAGATAGCCGAGAGCGAGCAGGCCGCCCGCGAACACGAGGTCCTGGGTGAACATCGCGTCCTTCGGTGCCAATGTGGTGATTTCCGCCCGGGAGGCCGCATCCCACAGGGTGACGCTGGTCTTGAGGGCAACGGCCAGGATCTTCCCGTCCGGGCTGTATGTGATGCGAGGGAACAGGTCGGTCGCGCCGACCTCGATCGTCGCCGTCGGCGCGAGCTCCAGGCCAGCAGGTCCGTCGCTGGCAGGTTTCCCGTCCTTCGGCCCGCTCCCGGCCCCCTCGTCCGTCGAGCCGGAGCTGAGCCAGATGCCCACGGGGACCGCCACGGCTGCGGCTGCCCCCAGGCCGCCAGCCGCCAGGAAGGCCCGCCGCCGCATACGACCCGCCTGGCGCGGGTCCGCCGCCCCTGAGTGGTCACTCATGGAGACATCCAATCGTCGCGTCGTAGGTGTGTCGTCTGATCCCGCCTGATGGGGAGTCAAGGGATCAGTTGCCCCTGCCGGGTTGTACGCGTTCCAGGGTTTTGGTGGCGGTGCAGCCCTGCTGGGTCATCTCACCGATGCAGCCCCAGCCTTGGGAGATGACGTGTCCGAAGTACTGGACGGGGTTCGGTGGCACCGCCTCCGTGGTGATGCCGGCCGCGACTGTCGGGATGCGCTGCTCGTGCTGCCCGGTGGTGTCCGTGTACGAGGCGTTGATGTGCCACTTGCACGTCTGGTCGGTGACCACGGCCTGGACCCGCAGGGCCATGTTCGACTGGCCGTTGCCCAGGTCGATGGCGTTGTGGCGGAAGTACAGCTGGCCCTGGTCGTCACCCTCGTCGAGGACGTACGGCCCCTCCGGCTTGTCCGCCTGGCCGCCGCTCATGTCCCACAGCAGGCCCGGGCGGGTGTTGGACCCGGCCGGTGGCATGTCGATCACCGTCCGCGCGGTCGGTGCGGTGCACGCGTCCTTGACCGCGGTCATGCTGTTGATGGTGAGTCCGGCGCTGCGGTCGCTGTTCAGGTTCAGGTTGAACGTCTGCGCCATGATGCCCCGTGGCATTCGATGGCCGCCCGCCAAGGGCTTCTGAAGGAGCAGGGGATACTCGATGATGCGCCCGCCGAGGGGTTTCATGAACGCCCAGACTTCTTTCGGCTGCCCTCCGTTGAGGCTCGTGAGGGTGGCCTGCTCACCCGCGGTCAGCGGCCTGTCCAGGACGATGGTGATCGGATCGCCCCCCTCTTGTTCGTAGTCGTGCGGGGTGATGGTGGAGACGAAGGCGGGTTGCTCGCGGTCGACGGCCTTCTCGGCTTTCTTCTCCGAGCGTGCCCGGTCGTTCGACGTGGCCTGGTCCAGGCCGAAGTTCGCGTAGTACGCGAACAGGATCCCTCCCACGATCACGGCAGCCGCGACGGCCACGTACAGCGCCCGGTGCTTCGGTGCGAGCCCCCGGAACCCCGGCAGGCGGTCGTCGGCCAGCGCGTTCCATGCGGTCGGACCGGGCGGCGGTGCGGGCTCCTCCGAGCCGGCCGTCGGAGCCCCGTTGTGGATCCGGCCGGCCGGAGTGGCCGGGGCCGGCGCAGGGGTTCCTGCTGAGTGCTCCGGTGTGTCCGGGTCAGGAGGTGGCGGCGGTGGAGTGGGTGGAGTGGGTGGAATGGGTGGAGTCGTGGTCATGGAGTCCCCCGGGATTCCGATGTGTTCGTATGAGCGTCTACGGCCGAACCGTCTCGGCCCCGTTTCCCTAGGTCCAGGCCGTGGGTGTCTCGGCCGGAGCGGCGTCGGTTGGAGTGGGCAGTGCCGGTCCCGCGCCGGTGGCCGCGTCCAGGGCGTACACGTTCCCGTCGTTGCTGCCGACGTACACGAGTCCGCCGGCGACGGTCGGGGGCGAGTGGACCTCGTCCCCGGTGGCGAACGCCCACTTCTTGGTGCCGGTGGCGGCGTCGATGGCGTACACGTTCCTGTCGAGGCTGCCGGCGTACACCACCCCGCCCACCGCGGTCAGCGACGAGAAGACCGCGCCACGCGTCCGGAACCCCCACTTCTTGGTGCCGGTCGTGGCATCCAAGGCGTGTACGTACCTGCCCTCACCGATGTACACCGTCCCATCGACGACCGCGGCGGTTCCGCTGACCCATCCCCCGACGGGGGAGGCCCACTTCTGGCTGCCCGTCGCGGCGTCCAGCGCGTACAGGTTCTCGTCTCGGGCTCCGATGTACACCACCCCGTCGACCACGGCGGGCGACGCGGCGACGTACTGCCCGGTTGGAAAGACCCACCTTCTGGAACCGGTGGCGGCGTCGAGGGCGTACACGTTCCCGTCGAAGCTGCTGATGTACACCACCCCGTCCGCGACCGCTGGAGAGGATGAGATCCACTTTCCGGTGGGGAAGACCCACTTCTTGGTGCAGGTAGCGGCGTCGAGGGCGTATACGTTCGCGTCGTGGCTGCCGAAGTACACGGTCCCGTCGGCGATCACAGGCGTCGAATGGACCCAGCTGCCGGTGGTGAAGGACCACCTCTTGAGCCCGGTGGCAGCGTCCACCGCGTACAGGTTCATGTCCCCGCTGCCGAAGTACACCGCTCCGTCGGCGACGGCGGTCGACGATCGAACCGCGTCGCCGGTGGCGAAGGCCCAGTGCGGGGCGCCGGTGCTCGCGTCCAGCGCGTACAGGCTCTTGTCGTGGCTGCCGATGTACACCACCCCGTCGGCGACCACCGGTGATGCTTGCACCCAGCTTCCGGTGGCGTGTCGCCACGTATGCGGTGGACGGGCCGTACCGGCGCTCCCGCTGCTGCGGGGACTGCTGCCGCCCCGCCCGCCGTCGCCCGCGCTGCACCCGGCGGTGGTGAGTGCGGCGCCCGCTCCGATGCCCAGCCTCAGTAATGTCCGGCGGCTGATGTGTCCCGGCTTCACCTGGCTGCCCCCCGACGCGTCCCGTCCACCGGCCGGTCCTCCGCAGCCTCGTCGGCGAAGCCGCGGCGACTGCGTCCGGGGTGCTGGTCAGGCAGGTGCACCGCCCTCGTGATCGCACCCATTGGCACGCGGCGGCTCTGCATCACAGGCGTACTCGTCTCCGGCACGAAGCCAGTGTGAGGCCCCACTTGGCAAACTGAAAGTCTTTCTAGAAAGAATTCTAAAAAAGTGTTCTAAGCTGTGCACGACGAGGACAGAGAGATCTGCCGATACGAGACCAAGGACGACTGCTCGATGAGCCCGAAGCAACAACGCGGCGAAGCCACCGTCGAACAGGTCCTGGACGCAGCGCTCCGCCTGTACGCCTCGTCGGGCGAATCCGGGCTCACCCTCGGCGCCATCACCAAAGCCAGCGGGGTCAGTTCCGGCAGCATCTACCACCACTTCGGCAGTCTCGACGGCGTGGTCGCCGCGCTCGCGCAGCGTTCGTTGGAACAACTCCTGAAGACACTGGTGACAGCGTTGGTCCAGGCAGTCGACGCCCGCTCCGGTATTCATGCCGTGGTCCTGGCCTACTTGGACTTCGCGCAAGCCCATCCGGACGCAGCCCGCCTCATGCACTCCGTCACCGCGGACCGTGAGGGCATGGCCCACGCGCGGGAGATCCGTGATTCCCAGGAGGCTCGGCTGACACCGATCGCCCTCTGGATCCACGCGCACCAGGAATCCGGCGAACTCGCCGAACTCTCCACCCCCGTGATCGAATCCCTCGTCCTGGGGCCGGTCGTCGGTGTCGTCCGCCGCTGGCTCACCGTAGGGGACCTGGAGCTGGAGGAAGCCGCCGGCGCGCTGCCCGAGCACATCTGGCGGTCGGTCCGCCGTTAGGGCGGCGGACCGAAGTCCGGCCGGGGTGTCGATCGCCCCGGGTCGGGTCCCCGCGGCGGTTAGTCCGAGGACCTGCTCCAGCCGTCGGCCTGGATGCGGGCGGCGTCGGCCGGGCGGTCCTCCGCGAAGAGCAGGGCCACCGGCTCCGCCACGCGTACGACGTCCACGTAGACCCCGCGGCCCACGTAGCGGCCGGTCGCGGTGTGCCGGAAGCGCAGCCGCACCTCGCGGCCCGCCCAGGTGGCGGTGAGCGGGGCTTCGAGGCGGTGCCAGATGCGGCCGGACCAGCCTCCGGCCTTGCCCAGCGGCCACTCCTCGGGGGCCCCGCCGGTGGACCGTACCGTGCGGAACGGCAGCGGCTCCCAGCTCTCGCCGTCGGCGGAGACCTCCAGGTGGAAGGCCCCCTCGCCCGGAACGGTGTCCCACCACACCGCGCACCGCAGCCGGGCGGCGCCGGTGGCCGGGGTCACCGGCGGCAGGGTGATGGTGCCCGAGCCGCCGGGCGTCATCCCGGAGAACCAGGCCGGGCCGCCGTGCCGGGTGCGGACCGGGACGGCGCGGGCGAAGCGGTTGCCCACGGCGACCCGCGGGGCGCTGCCGGCCCGCCAGGTGCGCACGGGGTGGACGGAGTTGCCGAGCAGGACGAGGAAGGAGTCCGTGGAGGGGTCGAGGACCAGGGAGGTCCCGGTGAAACCGGTGTGGCCGGCGGAGTGCGGGGTGGCCATGGCGCCCATGTACCAGTGCTGGTAGAGCTCGAAGCCGAGACCGTGGTCGTCACCGGGGAAGGAGGTGTTGTAGTCGGTGAAGAGCAGTTCCACGGAGGCGGGGCGCAGGATGCGCCTGCCCGCGTAGGCCCCGCCGTCGAGCAGGGTGCGGGCGAGGACGGCCAGGTCCCAGGCGGTGCCGAAGATCCCGGCGTGGCCCGCGACGCCGCCCAGCGCATACGCGTTCTCGTCGTGGACCTCTCCCCACACCAGCCCGCGGTCCAGGCCGGACCAGGGCGGGCGCTGCACCTCGGTGGCGGCGGTGACGCGGCGCCAGGAGAGCGGCGGGTTGAAACGAGTGCGGTGCATCCCGAGCGGAGCGGTGATCTCGTCGTGGAGCAGGACATCCAAAGTGCGGCCGGTGATCTGTTCCAAGAGCAGTTGCAGCGTGATGAGGTTGAGGTCGGAGTAGCGGTACACCGTCCCCGGGGTCTCCTGAGGCCGCACCGACCACAGCAGCCTCAGCCGGCCCTCCCGGGTGGACTCCTTGTAGAAGGGCGCCCAGGAGCGCAGCCCCGAGGTGTGCGTGAGCAGCTGACGGACCGTGATGACCTCCTTCCCGCCGCCCGTGAACTCCGGCAGGTAGCGGCGCACCGGGGCCTCCAGCTCCAGCCGCCCCCGTTCCATCTGCTGCACGGCCAGGACGGAGGTGAACAGCTTCGTCAGCGAGGCCAGGTCGAAGACGGTGTCCTCGGCCATCGAGATCCGCTCGGCGGCCGGGAACTCCCGGACCCGGTCGGTCCGGCCGTCGTAGTCCGCGTACCGGACGGCGTCGCCCATCGCGCGGTGCAGGGCGACGGTGCGGCCGCGGCCGGCGAGGACCACGGCCCCGGCGTAGTGGGGGTGTTCGGGTGACGGGCCCAGGAACCGCCGTGCCTCGTCCGCCGCTTCCTCGAGGTGCCGCTCCAGCAGTCCGGCCTGGCGCGCGGATCCGTACCGCAGCCGTAGCCCCTGGAGTGCGCGCCGCTCGGCCGGGCTGCCCGCCGCCCCCGCGGCGCCGGGCAGCGCGGCGTGCAGGACGAGCACCCCGCCGAGGGCCAGCAGCCGGGCCCCCAGCCGCCGCCGGCTCAGCCCATGTCCACTCGTGGCGGCCACTTCTCCGCTCTCCGTCGCGCCGGCCCCCGTGCCTGCTGCCATGTGCGGTCCTCCCGTTCCTGTCCGAGTCGGCCTGCGGCGCCGTTTCCCGGGGCTCCGCCCCAGACCCCGCGCCTCAAACGCCGGCGGGGCCGGATTTGCCTGCGGCGCCGTTTCGCGGGGCTCCGCCCTGGACCCCGCGCTCAAACGCCGACGGGGCCGGGATGTGTTCGCGGCCCCGGTTTCAGTGCCACAGGCGCCGGCTGCGCCGCACGCTAGTGGGTATCTGCCCGCCCCGAGGCGGGCCCCGCACCGATCGGCCCGTTAAAGAATCTGACACTGCATCAGAAAATCTCTTCCCTCGGATGCCGGGCTGCGGCATCCTGCGGCCCATGGAGACGGAGCTGAGCAAGAAACTGGGAGTCGAGCACGCCATCTTCGGCTTCACACCCTTCCCCGCGGTCGCCGCCGCGATCACCCGCGCGGGCGGCTTCGGCGTACTCGGCGCGGTCCGCTACACTGCCCCCGACGACCTGAAGCGCGACCTCGACTGGATGCAGGAGCACACCGACGGCAAGCCCTACGGACTCGACGTCGTCATGCCCGCCAAGAAGGCCGTCGACGGCATCAGCGAGGCCGACATCGAGGCCATGATCCCGGCCGGGCACCGCGATTTCGTCCGCGACACCCTCGCCAAACACCACGTGCCCGAACTCGCCGAGGGCGAGGCATCCGGCTGGCGGATCACGGGCTGGATGGAACAGGTCGCCCGCAACCAACTGGACGTCGCCTTCGACTACCCCATCAAACTCCTGGCGAACGCCCTCGGTTCCCCGCCCGCCGATGTCATCCGGCGCGCCCACGACCACGACGTCCTCGTCGCCGCCCTCGCCGGCAGCGCCAAGCACGCCCGCCGCCACGCCGAAGCCGGCATCGACATCGTCGTCGCCCAGGGCTACGAGGCCGGCGGCCACACCGGCGACATCGCCACCATGGTCCTCGTCCCCGAGATCGTCGAGGCCGTCGCCCCCCTCCCGGTCCTCGCCGCGGGCGGTATCGGCAGCGGCGAGCAGATCGCCGCCGGACTCGCCCTCGGCGCCCAGGGCGCCTGGCTCGGATCCCTGTGGCTCACCACCACCGAGGCCGACCTCCACTCCCGCGCCCTGACCGAGAAACTGCTCGCCGCGGGCTCCGGCGACACCGTCCGCTCCCGCGCCCTCACCGGCAAGCCCGCCCGCCAGCTGCGCACCGAGTGGACCGACGCCTGGGACGACCCGGAGGGCCCCGGGGCGCTCCCCATGCCGCTCCAGGGGCTCCTCGTCGCCGAGGCCGTCTCCCGGATCCAGAAGTACGAGGTCCAGCCGCTGCTCGGCACTCCCGTCGGCCAGATCGTCGGCCGGATGAACACCGAACGCTCCGTCCAGGCCGTCTTCGACGACCTGACCCGCGGGTTCGAGAAGGCCGTCGACCGCATCAACCGCATCGCCGGACGAGCCTGAGGAGGCCGGGAGATGACCGACAACACCCCGCAGCAGCAGCCGCCCAACGGGTTCTGGGCCCAGGCGGTCGCCGACCCGGCCCGCACCGTCCTGATCACCGCCGAAGGCGAGGAGTGGAGCGCGGGACGGCTGCACGCCGACGTCAACCGGCTCGTCCACGGACTGCGCGCCGCGGGCCTGCGGCGCGGCGACGTCTTCGCCGTGGTCCTCCCCAACGGCGTCGAGTTCCTCACCGCCTACCTCGCCGCCTCCCAGGCCGGCTTCTACCTCGTCCCCGTCAACCACCACCTCGTCGGCCCCGAGATCGCCTGGATCGTCTCCGACTCCGGCGCCAAGGTCCTGATCGCCCACGAGCGCTTCGCCGAGGCCGCCACCGCCGCGGCCGACGAGGCGGCCCTGCCCGCGAGCCACCGCTACGCCGTCGGAGCGGTCCCGGGCTTCCGCTCGTACGGGGAACTCCTCCAGGGGCAGCCCGGGACGGTCCCCGAGGAGCGCACCCTCGGCTGGGTCATGAACTACACCTCCGGCACCACCGGCCGCCCCCGCGGCATCCGCCGCCCGCTGCCCGGCAAGCTCCCGGAGGAGACGTACCTCGGCGGCTTCCTCGGGATCTTCGGCATCCGCCCCTTCGACGGCAACGTCCACCTGGTCTGCTCGCCGCTCTACCACACGGCCGTGCTCCAGTTCGCGGGCGCTGCCCTGCACATCGGGCACCCCCTGGTCCTGATGGACAAGTGGAGCCCGCAGGAGATGCTGCGCCTGATCGACGAACACGCCTGCACGCACACGCACATGGTCCCGACGCAGTTCCACCGGCTGCTCGCGCTCCCGCAGGAGGTGAAGGACGCCTACGACGTCTCCTCCATGCGGCACGCCATCCACGGCGCCGCGCCCTGCCCCGACCACGTCAAACGGGCGATGATCGACTGGTGGGGGCGGTGCGTGGAGGAGTACTACGCGGCGAGCGAGGGCGGCGGAGCCTTCGCGACCGCCGAGGACTGGCTGAAGAAGCCGGGAACCGTCGGCAGGGCCTGGCCCATCAGCGAGCTGGCCGTCTTCGACGACGACGGCAACCGGCTGCCGCCGGGCGAACTCGGCACGGTCTACCTGAAGATGAACACCGGCGGGTTCAGCTACCACAAGGACGAGGGCAAGACGAAGAAGAACCGCATCGGCGACTTCTTCACCGTCGGCGACCTGGGGCTGATCGACGAGGAGGGGTACCTCTTCCTCCGCGACCGCAAGATCGACATGATCATCTCGGGCGGGGTGAACATCTACCCGGCCGAGATCGAGTCGGCCCTGCTCACCCACCCGGCCGTCGCCGACGCCGCCGCCTTCGGCATCCCGCACGCCTCCTGGGGCGAGGAGGTCAAGGCGGTCATCGAACCGGCCGAGGGATTCGCGGCGGGCGACGCGCTGGCCGCCGAGATCCTGCACCACTGCGAGCGCCAACTGGCCGGGTACAAGCGGCCCAAGACGGTCGACTTCATCGAGACGATGCCGCGCGACCCCAACGGCAAGCTGTACAAGCGGCGGCTGCGCGACCCCTACTGGGAGGGCCACGAGCGCGCGTTGTGACGGGGCGGCCGTACGTCCGGGCCCGGGCGCGGACGCCCGGGCCGGGACCTGCGGCGCCCCCGGGCCGGGACCTGCGGACGCCCGGGCCGGGACGCCGTTCGTCCGGTCCGCGCCGGGGTCAGCCCGTGAAGATCCAGCCCAGCTGGCCGCCGGAGGTCTGGCCCTCGCAGTTCGTGGTGTTCGACTCGAAGAACTCGCGCTGCTTCCCGACCATGCACCGCATCAGCGGCATGCTCCCCACGCCCGAGGGCTGGCCCGGGTAGAACCAGCCGAGCCGGGACACGTAGGTCTGGCCCTCGCAGTTGACGTCCGCCGAGAGGAAGTTGTCCTTGCGGACGACGCAGTGGTACAGCGGGACCGTGCCCTCACGCGGGCTCGTGTAGAGCTGGCCGAGGCTGCCCTCGACCGTGTAACCCGGCGGGACGTTCCAGATGGTGCTGATGTGCTCGCCGTTCGGGCCGATCAGCCGGTTGAGGCTGCGGGTGGGCGTGCTCACCGCCGGTTCGCCGCTGCAGGTGGCCTTGATCATGGCCTGCCAGTAGTTCGCGGTGATGTACTGGTAGACGGGCCCCAGGGTCACCCGGCACTGCGACCCGTTGAAGCCGTACTCGGCCGCCTGCCGGTTGAGGGAGTCGTAGGCCGCGGCCGCCGCGATGTTCTGCGGGCCGCCGCCGATGCCGGTGAGGTAGACGACCACGGGGCCCACGGAGGCGGCGGAAGCGGGAGCGGCAGCGGGGGCCGCGGAGCCGGAGCCGTCGGCCGGAGCGGCTCCGGCCGGTGCGGCGGCGGTCACGGCCGCGGCCAGCGCGGCGGTCAGGGCGAGGAGGGCGGTGCGTAAGCCGGATGTGCGGCGCAAAGCGGTCTCCTGGTCGTCGGCCCCGGCATCGGTGGACGGCCGGGGGATGAGGCGACAGCGCATACCGCCCGATCGGCGGCAACACCGGCATTCCATCTGCTACCGGCCTCCCGGGGCCAGCCGTTCTTCGGCCGATCCTGGGAGGCGGACTCGGCCGCCGGGCCGGCCGGCGGACGGCCGGGCGGCCGCCGCGCCCGGAGCCCCCGTGCGAACCACCACGTCAAGGCCTGGACGCGCGCCTTGCACCGCACCCGGGGAACAGTTCTGGCAACTTGGCTGATATGAGTACGGCTACGCACAGATCCCCCCTGACCGACTGGACCGTCGTGGTCCCCGTGGTGGCCCTGGCCGCGCTCGTCTTCAGCTGGGGACGTGATCTGCCCCCATGGGCGGTGGCCCTGGTCTCGCTCTGCCTCGCGGGCGCGGTCCTGGCGGCCGTCCACCACGCCGAGGTCGTCGCCCTCCGGGTCGGCGAACCCTTCGGTTCCCTGGTGCTCGCCGTCGCCGTCACCGTCATCGAAGTGGCTCTCATCGTCACCCTGATGGCCGACGGGGGTGCCAAGGCCTCCTCCCTCGCCCGGGACACCGTCTTCGCCGCCGTCATGATCACCTGCAACGGCATCGTCGGCATGTCCCTGCTCGCCGGCGCCCTGCGCAACCGCGTGGCCGTCTTCAACGCCGAGGGCTCCGGCGCCGCCCTTGCCACCGTCGCCACGCTGGCCGTCCTCAGTCTCGTCCTGCCGACCTTCACCACCAGCAAGCCCGGCCCCGAGTTCTCCACGGCCCAGCTGACCTTCGCGGCGGTCGCCTCGCTCGCGCTCTACGGGCTCTTCATCACCGTGCAGACGGTCCGCCACCGGGACTACTTCCTGCCCGTGGACACCAGGCCCCACCGCACGGAATCCGCCCGGCCGGCCACCCCGGCGGCTTCTACTCCGGCTACTCCGGCCATGCCTGCCACCCCGGCCGCGCCCGCCACGGCGATCACCGCGGCCGATGCCGATGCCGATGCCGAGGACGCCGACCACGCCGAGCCGCCGACCGCCCGCGCCGCGCTGATCAGCCTCGGCCTGCTCCTCGTCGCGCTCGTCGCCGTCGTCGGCAACGCCAAGGCCGTCTCCCCGACCATCGAGACGGGCGTCGCCAACGCGGGCCTGCCGAACGCCGTCGTCGGTGTGATCATCGCCCTGCTCGTGCTGCTGCCCGAGACCCTGGCCGCCGTCCGCGCGGCCCGCCGCGGCCGCGTCCAGACCAGCCTGAACCTGGCCTACGGCTCCGCCATCGCCAGTATCGGCCTGACCATTCCCGCCATCGCCCTGGCCTCGGTATGGCTCTCCGGCCCCCTCGCCCTCGGCCTCGGCCCGATCCACATGGTGCTGCTCGCCCTCACGGTCGTGGTCAGCGCCCTCACCATCGCGCCGGGCCGCGCCACGCTGCTCCAGGCCGGCGTCCACCTCGTGCTGTTCGCGGGTTTCATCTTCCTCGCCATCAGCCCGTAGCGGGCCGCCGGGCGGTCCCGCCCCCCCCCGAACGCCTCGGTGCCGCTGCCCAAATGTCCCAAGTAGCCTGCGGTCGGGCGTGGTTGCTCGCGAAACCGGTGGTGTTCGGGTTGCCCCGCACTCATGCAGGTGATCCGATGACCTGTCAGCATCCCGTTTGGTGTCCCATGAGGGAGACGAGGTTCGCGTCATGAAGGCAGTGCGGCAGAACACGGTCGACGGACTGGTGCGGGACAGCGCGGAGCGGACCCCGGACCGGACGGCGGTCCGCTACCGGGAACGGAGCTGGAGCTACGCCCGGCTCGACTCGGCGGTCTCCACCGCCGCGGCGCTGCTCAGGGAGGGCTACGGTCTGGCCCCCGGCGACCGGGTCGCCACCTTCGCGCACAACTCCGACGCCTACCTGATCGCCTTCCTCGCCTGCGCCCGTGCGGGGCTCGTCCACGTCCCGGTCAACCAGAACCTGACCGGTGAGGACCTCGGACACATCCTGCGGAACTCGGGAAGCTCGCTGGTGCTCGCCGACCCGGATCTGGCCGGCAAGGTGCCGGCGGAGTACGCGGTCCGGCCGCTGCGGGACCTGGCCGATCCGCAGGCGCCGCAGACACCGTACGAAGGCGGCAGCACCCCGGACACCGTGGTGCAGCTGCTCTACACCTCCGGGACCACCGCCCTGCCCAAGGGCGCGATGATGACGCACGAGGCGCTGGCCCACGAGTACGAGAGCGCCATCGAGGCGCTGGACCTGGCCGAGGGGGACCGGCCGGTGCACTCGCTGCCGCTCTACCATTCGGCGCAGATGCACGTCTTCCTGCTGCCGTACCTGGCGGTGGGGGCGGAGAACACGATCCTGGACGCGCCCGTCGCGGAGGAGATCTTCGACCTGGTGGAAGCGGGCCGGGCGGACAGCCTCTTCGCCCCGCCCACGGTGTGGATCTCCCTGGCCAACCATCCGGACTTCGAGCGGCGCGAGCTGGGCGTGCTGTGCAAGGCGTATTACGGTGCCTCGGTCATGCCGGTCCCGGTCCTGGAGCGGCTACGGGCCCGGCTGCCGGGGCTCGGCTTCTACAACTGCTTCGGGCAGAGCGAGATCGGTCCGCTGGCCACGGTGCTGGGGCCGAAGGAGCACGAGGGGAGGCTGGACTCCTGCGGGCGTCCGGTACGCCATGTCGAGGCGAAGGTCGTCGACGAGCACGGCGGCGAGGTCCCGGCGGGCACGGTGGGCGAGGTGGTGTACCGCTCTCCGCAGCTGTGCCTGGGCTACTGGGACGACCCGGAGGCCACGCGGGAGGCCTTCCGGGACGGCTGGTTCCGCTCGGGCGACCTCGCGGTGCGGGACGCGCAGGGGTACTTCACGGTCGTCGACCGGGTGAAGGACGTCATCAACTCGGGCGGTGTCCTCGTCGCCTCGCGGCAGGTCGAGGACGCGCTGTACAGCCACCCGGGGGTGGCCGAGGCGGCGGTGATCGGGCTGCCCCACGAGCGGTGGATCGAGGCCGTCACGGCGGTGGTGGTGCCGCGCGGGGAGGTGACGGAGGCGGAACTGCTGGCGTACGCCCGGGAGAGGCTGGCCCACTTCAAGGCCCCGAAGCGGGTGCTGTTCGTGACCGAGCTTCCGCGCAACGCCAGCGGCAAGATCCTCAAGCGGGAACTCCGGGACCGCTTCGCCGGGGCTCCCGGCGCGGCCGACTGAGGGAGCCCCCTGGGGCGGTGCGGGCGGCCCCGGGTCGCGGTCCGGCCGCTCAGCCCCGTCCGGGGTCGTGGGGGCCGGGAACGTGCGGGCCCGGGTCGTCGGCGGGCAGGATCCCGCTGTCGCGCAGGCGCTTGAGCGTGAGGTACTCGTGCAGCAGGCGCCCCACGAGGGCGCCGCCGTAGACCACGAAACCGACGCCTACCAGCCAGGACTGGACGACGAGGAGGGTGCCGAAGGGGCCGTACGTGACGGCGTTCGAGGCGATCAGCGGGGAGAAGACCAGCTGGGAGAAGATCCGCAGCCCCAGCAGGCCGAGGCTGGTCGCCACCGCCCCCGGCACCAGCGCGCGCCAGCGGACCCGGCCGCCGAGCAGCAGCCGCTGCGAGCCCCAGAAGAACACGCAGGTGCCGATGAGGTCGCCCAGGGTGCCGAGCACGGTGCCGAAGGCGTCGTCGGCCGGCGCCGGGATCTCGACGAGCAGGGCGAGGTAGCAGACCAGCAGGGCGAGCCAGATGACGTGCCGCCACATGGTGTGCCAGCGGGCGGTCGGCAGGTCCCAGACCTTCTCGTAGCCGGTCTGGACCGCCGAGCCGAACGTCAGGCCGAAGACGGCGAGGGCGGCCAGTCCGAAGGCGGTGGTCCGCTCCAGGGCGAGGTCGGCCGCGCCGAACAGCAACTCGACCCGGCCGCGCGAGACCTCCGTGACCCCGAGGGCCTGGCCGAGCCACCGGCCGAAGCCGGAGCCGCTGCCGGGTGCGGCGGCTGCGACGACCACCAGCAGCGGCACCAGGGTGAGGAACCCGAGGGCGGCGAAGCCCATCGCCCGGTGCATCAGCTCCATCTCCCGGCCGCGGCTCCAGGCCAGCCCGGCAGGGGAGCCCTGGAGTCGGTCGTGGAGCCGCCGGAGGGTCGAGGTCACGCTTCATGCCCTACCCGCGTGGCCCTCCCGGCTCCCGGCAGCGGTCCCCAAGTAGGCCCGAAGGGGTGGTTTCCATCGCCCGGAGGCGTTCGAGTCGTTCGCGGAGCCCTACTAGACGAGTAAGTCCGAAGTGGCGTCTGCGGGGAGGTGCCAGGCACGCCCTGCGGGCGGACGACGCCACTTCGGACTTACTCGTCTAGCTCCCGTCGCGGAGGTCCACCAGCCGTCTGATCTTCCCCACCGATCGCTCCAGCGTCTCGGGGTCGACCACCTCCACCCCCACGGAGACCCCGACGCTCTCCTTCACCGCCCGGACCACGTCGGCCGCCGCGGCCTCCCGCTGGGCGGAACCGGTGTCCCGCCGGGCCTCCACCCGGACCGTCAGGGCGTCCATCCGGCCTTCCCGGGTCAGCCGCAGCTGGAAGTGCGGGGCCAGACCGGCCGTCCGTAGCAGGATCTCCTCGATCTGGGTCGGGTACATGTTCACCCCGCGCAGGATGATCATGTCGTCGCTGCGGCCGGTGACCTTCTCCATCCGGCGGAAGGCCGGGCGGGCGGTGCCGGGCAGCAGCCGCGTCAGGTCCCGGGTGCGGTAGCGGACGACCGGCATGGCCTCCTTGGTGAGGGAGGTGAACACCAGCTCCCCGGGCTCGCCCTCCGGCAGCACCGCGCCCGTCAGCGGATCGACCACCTCGGGGTAGAAGTGGTCCTCCCAGATGTGCAGGCCGTCCTTGGTCTCCACGCACTCCTGTGCCACGCCCGGTCCGATGACCTCGGACAGGCCGTATATGTCCACCGCCTCGATGCCGAGCCGTTCCTCGATCTCCCGGCGCATCTCCTCGGTCCAGGGCTCCGCTCCGAAGACGCCCGTCCGCAGCGAGGTCGCGCGCGGGTCCAGCCCCTGGCGCTCCATCTCGTCCAGCAGGGTCAGCATGTACGAGGGTGTCACCATGATGACCTCCGGGCGGAAGTCCTGGATGAGCCGGACCTGGCGGTCGGTCATCCCGCCGGAAGCGGGGACGACCGTACAGCCCAGCCGCTCCGCGCCGTAGTGCGCGCCGAGCCCGCCGGTGAACAGCCCGTAGCCGTAGGCGATGTGGACGAGCTGGCCCGGGCGGGCGCCCGCGGCGCGCAGGGACCGTGCCACGACATCGGCCCAGGTGGAGAGGTCCCCGTCGGTGTACCCGACGACGGTGGGTCGCCCGGTGGTCCCGCTGGAGGCGTGCACGCGGCGCACCTCGGAGCGCGGTACCGCGAACATGCCGAAGGGGTACTGCTCGCGCAGATCGGCCTTGGTGGTGAAGGGGAAGAGGGCGAGATCGGCGAGGGACCGGCAGTCGTCGGGGTGCACGCCGGCCTTGTCGAAGGCCTGCCGGTAGAACGGCACCCGTTCGTAGACCCGGTGCAGGGTGGCGCGCAGCCGCGTCAGCTGGAGCGCGGCCAGCTCGTCGCGGCCCAGCCGCTCGCCTTCGTCATGGAGATCCGCGTACGCCGTCATGCCGTCACCTCACCGTGGGCTACCCGACCGATCATTCGGTAGATTGCCGGACCCCGGCGGGTAAATCAATGACTCGAACGGGTGATCGCCTGATTTCATGGCCCCATGCCGATCTTCACCACCCATGACGGAACCGCACTCGCCTACCACGTCCGGGGTCAGGGCGATCCGCTCGTCTGCCTCCCCGGCGGTGCCATGCGGGCCTCGGAGTACCTGGGCGACCTCGGCGGACTGTCCGCCGGGCGGCGGCTGGTCCTGCTCGACCTGCGCGGTACCGGTGACTCCGCGGTACCGGCGGACGAGTCCACGTACCGAGTCGACCACCAGGTCGCCGACGTCGAGGCGCTACGGGTCCACCTCGGCCTGGAGCGCGTGGACCTCCTCGCCCACTCCGCCGGGGCCGGCCTTGCCCAGCTCTACGCGGCGGCGCACCCCGAGCGGCTGCGGCGGCTCGTCCTGGTGACCCCCAACGCGCAGGCCGTCGACCTCTCCGCCACGGCCGAACAGCGGCTGGCGGCGGCCCGGCTGCGGGCGGGCGCCGAGCCGTACGACGCGGCCATAGCGGCCTACGCCCGGATCCTCGCCGGCGCCGACCACGGGGACGCGGACTGGGACCTGGCCGCGCCGCTGTTCTACGGCCGCTGGGACGCCGCCGCGCGTGCTTCGTACGCGGCGGGCGAGCGGCAGCAGAACGAGAAGGCTGCCGAGGCCTACGGGGGCCCGGGCGCCTTCGACCCGGCCGCCACCCGGGCGGCCATGGCCCGCGTGGCGTGCGAGGTCCTGGTCCTGGCCGGAGAGGTGGACGGCAACCCGCCGCCGGCCCTCGCGGCCCGGATCGCGGTGCTCTTCCCGAAGGGGTCGGCCGAGGTCCAGCCGGCGGCCGGGCACTTCCCGTGGCTGGACGACGCCGCCTGGTTCGCGGCCCGGGTGGAGCGCTTCCTGGCCACGGGAGCCTAGGGGGTGTCCCCGGAAAGGCCCACCGGCCTTTCCGGCCGCAGCGCTAGGAGGCCGGTGAGGCGAGTGGGGCCGGTGGGGCCCGGTGAGGGCCGGGCCCCGTCGCGGTGTCAGCGGGCCGTGTCCGCCTCCGTCGCCACCGTCTTTGCCCAGCGGTAGTCCGCCTTCCCGCTCGGGGAGCGCTGGATGGCGGGCGCGATCACCAGCTGCCGGGGGATCTTGTAGCCCGCCAGCCGGGTGCGGCAGTGGCTCTGGATCTCGTCCAGCGTCGGAGCCGGCGCGCCCGCGCGGACCTGCACCACCGCGGCCACGTGACTGCCCCAGGTGGGGTCCGCGACACCGGCGACCAGCGCGTCGTACACGTCCGGATGCGACTTCAGCGCCTGCTCGACCTCCTCCGGGTACACCTTCTCGCCGCCCGTGTTGATGCACTGCGAACCGCGGCCGAGGACCGTGACGATGCCCTCCTCGTCGACGGTCGCCATGTCCCCCAGCAGTACCCAGCGCTCCGCGCCCTTCTGGAAGAAGGTCTCCGCGGTCTTGGCCGGGTCGTTGTAGTAGCCGAGCGGTACGTGGCCGCGCTGCGCCAGACGCCCGGGTTCGCCCACGGCGACGGGCTCGTGCGTCACCGGGTCGACCACCTGCGTACGGTCGTTGACCTCGAGCCGGAAGCCCTTCTCCGGGCTGGAGTCGTCCGTCGCCCTGCCGTTCGATCCGGACTCCGACGATCCGAAGTTGTTCAGGAGCAGCACGTTCGGGACGAGCCGCTGGAACTCGGCCCGCACCGTCTCCGACATGATCGCGCCGGAGGAGGAGACGCTGAACAGCGAGGACAGGTCCGTCCCCTTGAGCGGTCCGTTCAGTGCGTCGATGAGGGGCCTGAGCATCGCGTCGCCCACCAGGGACACGCTCGACACCTTCTCCTTCTCGATGGTGCGGAGCACCTCCTCGGGCGCGTACTTGCGGTGGATGACGACCCGCTGGCCGTAGTTGAAGGCGATGAACGAGGTCAGCGTCGACGTGCCGTGCATCAGCGGGGGAGCCGGGAAGAAGGTGAGACCGGCCCCGCGCGCCGCGACCCGCTCGGCCAGCTCCTCGGGCCGTTTCACCGGCTCTCCCGAGGGCTCGCCGCCGAACAGCCCGGCGAAGAACAGGTCCTCGGCCCGCCACATGACGCCCTTGGGCATGCCGGTCGTGCCGCCGGTGTAGATGATGAACAGGTCGTCGGGGCTGCGGGGCGGGAAGCCGCGGCCGGGTGAACCGGCCGCCTCGGCGTCCTCGAACGCGACCGGCGCCGGCGAGGGCTCGGGGGCATCCTCCGGGGCCGCGCCGACCCGGATCAGGTGGCGGAGCTTCGTCGTCTGCGGCAGCGCGGCGGCGACCCGCTCGGTGAACTCGCCCTCGAAGACCAGCGCGGCGAGGTCGGCGTCGTTGTAGAGGTAGACCAGCTCCTCCTCGACGTACCGGTAGTTGACGTTCACCGGCACCAGCCGGGCCTTCAGGCAGGCCAGGACGGTCTGCAGGTACTCGATCCCGTTGTAGAGGTGCAGCCCCAGGTGCTCACCGGGCTTCAGCCCGCGGTCCAGCAGGTGGTGCGCGATCCGGTTCGCCGCCGCGTCCAGTTCCGCGTACGTCAGGCGGCGCTCGGCGCCGGTCCCGGGGTGGTCCACGTACACGAGGGCCTCGCGGTCCGGGACCACGTCCACGACCGACTCGAACAGATCGGCAAGGTTGTACTCCACCGTTCCTCCTGACCGCGGGAGTTCCCATGGCTGGCCCCATGGCTGGTCTGCTCGGCGGTCATTAGAGCGCCGCCGAACCGAACTGGGAAGGGAGCCGTCCAAGAAAACTGACTGGGTGTCAGAAAACTATTGAACTGCACTCTCCCCTCCTGCAACCTGTTCTAGGTCTTGAGACGGGAGGACGGCAATGGGTGGGACAGAACACCTGACCGTGGAACGGCACGGCGCCACGCTGGTGCTCACCATGAACAGGCCAGAGGCGAAGAACGCGCTCTCGCTGCCGCTGCTGGTGGGCCTGTACGACGGCTGGCTGGAGGCGGACGCCGACGACACGGTCCGCTCGGTCGTCCTGACCGGTGCGGGCGGGGACTTCTGCGCCGGCATGGACCTCAAGGCGCTGGCCGGGAAGGGCATGGCGGGCGACCAGTACCGGGACCGGCTGAGGTCCGACCCCGACCTGCACTGGAAGGCGATGCTCCGCCACCACCGGCCGCGCAAGCCGGTGATCGCGGCGGTGGAGGGGTACTGCGTGGCCGGCGGGACCGAGATCCTCCAGGGAACCGACATCCGGGTCGCGGGCGAGGGCGCCACCTTCGGGCTGTTCGAGGTCAAGCGGGGGCTCTTCCCGATCGGCGGCTCCACGGTGCGGCTGCCGCGCCAGATCCCGCGCACGCACGCGCTGGAGATGCTGCTGACCGGGCGCCCGTACTCCGCCGGGGAGGCGGCGCGGATCGGCCTGGTCGGGCAGGTGGTGCCCGACGGGACGGCGCTGGACAAGGCCCTCGGGATCGCCGAGCAGATCAACGCGTGCGGGCCGCTCGCCGTGGAGGCCGTCAAGGCGTCCGTCTACGCGACCGCCGAGATGACGGAGACGGAGGGGCTGGCCGCGGAACTCGTCCGCGGGTGGCCGGTCTTCGACACGGCGGACGCGAAGGAGGGGGCGCGAGCCTTTGCGGAGAAGAGGCCGGCGGTGTATCGGCGGGAGTAGGCCGGTGCGGTGTGCTGGGGCCGGGCCTTGTCAGTGCTGGGCAGGGCGGGGGCTGTGGTGCCGGTCCGGACGTGGGTGCGGCGCCGTTGCCGGGGCTCTGCCCCGGACCCCGCGCCTCAAACGCCGGCGGGGCTGGATTTGGGGCGCTGCTCCGGACCCCGCGCAAACGCCGGTGGGGCTGGAATTGGGGCTCCGCCCCGGGCCCCGTGCTTCGGACGTCGGTGGGGCTGGATCTGGCCCCACGCAGACCTTGTTACCCCTTCCCGTTCTGAACATCGGAGAGCCGCTCATGACAGCCGCCGCGTCCCCGCCCGAAGTGCTTCGGGCGCCCCTCGTCGTCGAGTTTCCCTTCACCCGGTCCCTCGGGCCCGTGCAGAGTGCCTTTCTGACCGGCCTGCGCGAGGGCGTCGTGCTCGGGGTCAGGACCTCCGACGGGAAGGTGATGGTCCCGCCCGCCGAGTACGACCCCGTCACCGCCGAGGAGATCCGCGAGCTCGTCGAGGTCGGTGCCACCGGTACCGTCACCACCTGGGCCTGGAACGGCCGGCCCCGCCCCCACCAGCCCCTCGGCACCCCCTTCGCCTGGGTACTGGTCCGGCTCGACGGCGCGGACACCGCCCTCCTGCACGCCCTCGACGTCCCCGGGCCCGAATCCGTGCGCACGGGCATGCGGGTGCGGGTGCGATGGGCCGCCGAATGGTCCGGGGCCATCACCGACATCGCCTGCTTCGAGCCCTACGACGGCCCGGCCGCCGGCCACGGCACCCCGCACGACGGCGTCTTCGCGGACGCCGTCACCGGCATCGTCGCCGAGGCCCGCCTGGACTACACCTACAGCCCCGGCCGCGCCCAGACCGCCTACATCAAAGGCCTGTCCGAGCGGAAGACCGTGGGCGAGCGCTGCCCCTCCTGCCACAAGGTGTACGTCCCCCCGCGCGGCGCCTGCCCCACCTGCGGGGTCGCCACCACCGACCAGGTCGAGGTCGGCCCGGCCGGCACGGTCACCACGTACTGCATCGTCAACATCAAGGCCCGCAACCTCGACATCGAGGTCCCCTACGTCTACGCCCACATCGCCCTCGACGGCGCCGGGCTCGCCCTGCACGGCCGGATCGGCGGCATCCCCTACGACCAGGTCCGCATGGGCCTGCGCGTCGAACCCGTCTGGACCGAAGGCGGCCGATACCCCGACCACTACCGTCCCACCGGCGAGCCGGACGCGGACTACGACGCG
The DNA here is from genome assembly GCF_026340255.1 of Streptomyces sp. NBC_01408. Taxonomy (GTDB): domain Bacteria; phylum Actinomycetota; class Actinomycetes; order Streptomycetales; family Streptomycetaceae; genus Streptomyces. The sequence continues at coordinate 4,789,284 of NZ_JAPEPJ010000001.1, forward strand.
TACAAGGAGCTCATCTGATGCCGCCGACGCACAGGTACGCACGCGACGTGGCCGTCGTCGCCTTCGCGCAGAGCGACCACCTGCGCCACACCGACGAGCTCAGCGAAGTCGAGATGGTCATGCCGGTGCTCCACCAGGTGCTGGCGCAGACCGGGCTGAAGGCCAAGGAGATCGGCTTCACCTGCTCCGGCTCCAGCGACTACCTCGCGGGCCGGGCCTTCTCCTTCACCATGACCCTCGACGGGGTCGGCGCCTGGCCGCCGATCTCCGAGTCGCACGTCGAGATGGACGGCGCCTGGGCCCTCTACGAGGCCTGGGTCAAGATCCAGACCGGTGAGGCCGACACCGCGCTCGTCTATTCGTACGGGAAGTCCTCCCCGGGGTCGGTACGCGACGTACTGACCCGCCAGCTCGACCCGTACTACCTCGCCCCGCTCTGGCCCGACTCGGTGGCCCTGGCCGCCCTCCAGGCCCAGGCCCTGATCGACGCGGGCGAGACCGACGAGAGCGCCCTGGCCGCCATCGGCGCCCGCAGCCGGACCGCCGCCGAGGCCAACCCGCACGCCCAGCTCACCGGCGCCGTCCCGCAGGGCGACTACCAGGTGGCGCCGCTGCGCACCGGGGACTGCCCGCCCGTCGGCGACGGCGCCGCGGCCGTGATCCTCGCCGCCGGGGACACCGCCCGGCGGCTGTGCGGGCGCCCCGCCTGGATCACCGGCATCGACCACCGCATCGAGGCGCACGGCCTCGGCCTGCGCGACCTCACCGACTCCCCGTCCACCCGGACCGCCGCCGAGCGCGCCGGATTCTTCGAAGCCCCCGTCGACACGGCGGAACTGCACGCGCCGTTCTCCTCCCAGGAGGTCGTGCTCCGCAAGGCCCTCGGCCTCGGCGAGGACGTGGCGGTCAACCCCTCCGGCGGCGCGCTCGCCGCCAACCCCGTCATGGCCGCGGGCCTGATCCGGATCGGCGAGGCCGCCGCCCGGATCCACCGAGGCGAGTCGGACCGGGCCGTTGCCCACGCCACCTCAGGCCCCTGCCTCCAGCAGAACCTGGTCGCCGTCCTGGAAGGGGACCGAGCATGAGCACCTCGGGCAAGGAGCCGGTCGCCGTCATCGGCATCGGCCAGACCAAGCACGTCGCCGCCCGCCACGACGTCTCCATCGCCGGACTGGTCCGGGAGGCGGCGGTGCGCGCCCTCGCCGACGCCGGACTGACCTGGGCGGACATCGACGCGGTCGTCATCGGCAAGGCCCCCGACTTCTTCGAGGGCGTGATGATGCCGGAGCTGTACCTGGCGGACGCGCTCGGCGCGGTCGGCAAGCCCATGCTCCGCGTGCACACGGCCGGTTCGGTCGGCGGGTCCACCGCCCTGGTCGCCTCCAACCTGGTCGCGGCCCGCGTCCACCGCACCGTCCTCACCCTCGCCTTCGAGAAACAGTCCGAGTCCAACGCCATGTGGGGGCTCTCCCTCCCCGTCCCCTTCCAGCAGCCGCTGCTCGCCGGCGCGGGCGGCTTCTTCGCCCCGCACGTGCGCGCGTACATGCGACGCACCGGCGCGCCCGACACGGTGGGCTCGCTGGTCGCGTACAAGGACCGGCGCAACGCGCTGAAGAACCCGTACGCCCACCTGCACGAGCACGACCTCACCCTGGAGAAGGTCCAGGCATCGCCGATGCTGTGGGACCCGATCAGGTACTCCGAGACCTGCCCCTCCTCGGACGGCGCCTGCGCCATGATCCTCACCGACCGGGCGGGCGCGGCCCGTTCGCCGAGGCCGCCGGCGTGGGTGCACGGAGGGGCGATGCGCAGCGAGCCCACCCTCTTCGCGGGCAAGGACTTCGTCTCCCCGCAGGCCGGCAAGGACTGCGCGGCCGACGTCTACCGGCAGGCCGGGATCACCGACCCGCGGCGGGAGATCGACGCGGTGGAGATGTACGTGCCGTTCTCCTGGTACGAGCCGATGTGGCTGGAGAACCTCGGCTTCGCGGCGGAGGGGGAGGGCTGGAAGCTCACGGAGGCCGGGGTCACCGAACTCGACGGGGACCTTCCCGTGAACCCGTCGGGCGGGGTCCTGTCCACCAACCCCATCGGCGCCTCCGGCATGATCCGCTTCGCCGAGGCGGCCCTCCAGGTCCGCGGCCAGGCCGGGGAGCACCAGGTTCCGGGCGCCCGCCGCGCCCTGGGGCACGCGTACGGCGGCGGCGCGCAGTTCTTCGCGATGTGGCTGGTGGGAGCCGAACCGCCCGCCTCCTGAACACGGCGGGGCGTGCGGGCGGGGTGCCGGACCGGTCACGGGTGACTCACAGTGGCCTGTGCGGCACCCGCTGCGGTGGTTAACCTGGCCCCCGGACGACGTACCGGGAGGAGCACGCACGTGGCCGAGAGCATGACTTCACAGCCCCTCGCTGGCTGGGGCAAGCCGGACCTCGATCTCACCGAGGCGGACTGGCGGTCGAGCAGCGGGGGAGCGGGTGACGTCCAGATCGCCTTCGTCGAGGGGTTCGTCGCCATGCGCAACAGCGAGCGCCCCGAAAGCCCTTCGCTCATCTTCGCGCCGGACGAATGGAACAAGTTCGTCCTGGACGCCCGGGGCGGGGAGTTCGACCTGACGTAGCCGGGTGCGCGGCGCACCACCGGGGCGGGGAGCCGCCGCCCCGGTGGCCGCCGGTACGTACGGCCGCAGCCGGGCCCGCCAGTTGGCCGCGCCGGGCCCGTGCCGACCCGCCGCCCGCTGAGCCCATGCGACCTGCCGCCCGCCCGGCAGCCGCGCCCCGCACATCCCTTGCCGCGCGCCCGGAGCCCGGGCAGCATGGGCCGCATGGTGATCATCCGCCGAAAGGGCGATGCCGCGTAAGCGGCCCGGCGCGCTGCGCGCCGCACGAGCAACCTCCGAACGCAGCAGACCACCTGCCTGGGCGTGGGCAATGCCGCCCGTGGACCGGCTGTCTCCCGCCGCGAGCGCGGGGGTCCACCGGACCCTGGGCGCCCGCGCCGGAGACGTCGCGGGCCTGCTGAGCATGTACCGGCGCTTCCTGCGCACCCCCGGCCGCCGGCTGTGGCTGGTCCCCTCGGGGTGCCCGGCCTGCCCCGGCTGCGCGCTGGACGACGTCGCCGTCGTCCGGGACGAGCTGGCCGACCACTACCGGGCCCTGCCGCCGGACGCCCGGCGCGCGCTGGGCCGCGTACTGCGCCTGCTGGACGAGGAGTTCCGCCGCCGCACCTTCCCCGACCCCGATCCGGCCGCCGCGCACCGGGCCGACTGGAGCGGCAGTCCGTACGCCTGGTGGCACCGGCGGCTCTACAGGGACCGGCGTTAGGGTGGCCGCATGAGCGGAGAGAGCGACCTGCGGAAACTGCTGAGCGGCATGCGGCCCGAGCTGCACGAGGGACGGTACGTGTTCTGCACCGTCCCCGGTACGACGGTCCCGCCGGGGACCGCCCCCGTCGCCACCGTCCTGGAAGCCGAGGGGCTCACCCTGGTCCTGCGCCAGGAGGACGCCGACGCGGCCGGTCTCGCCTACGACTACACCGCCGGCTGGATCACCCTGCGGATCCACTCCGCCCTCGACGCCGTGGGCCTCACCGCCGCCTTCGCCACGGAACTCGGCGCACACGGACTGAGCTGCAACGTCATCGCCGGCTACCACCACGACCACCTCTTCGTGGCCGCCGACCGGGCCGCCGAGGCCGTCGCCGTCCTGGAGGGCCTCGCGGAACGCTCCGCGCAGGACTGACCCCCTTCCCGCAACCCCCTCGCAACTCCCTGCCCCACCCCCGCCCCTACACCCCGGAACGGGTCCCGCACAGAAGATCGGATGCATTCCCCGTACCGGGATCCCTCCTGGTGCGCGCGGGCGTACGCTGATCCTCTGAACAGGCCTGGGGGGTACCAGCCATGACGGAACACCGTGCCCGCAGACACCGCACGATGATCGAACGCGAGGCCGAACTCGCCACCGTGGACGAGGCCCTGGACCAGCTCAGCGGCCCGGGACCCGACTCCGGCGGTGCGCTGCTCGCCTTCTCCGGCCCTGCCGGCCTCGGCAAGACCACCCTGCTCGCGGAAGTGCGCCGACGCGCCCACACCCGCTCCTGCACCGTCCTCGCCGCCCGCGGCGGCGAACAGGAGCAGAGCCAGCCCTTCCACGTCGCCCGCCAGCTCATCCAGCCCCAGCTCGCCGGCACCTCCGAGGTGGAACTGCGCGCCGCACTCGGCGGCTGGTACACCATCGTCGGCCCGGCCCTCGGGCTCTGCGCCCCCGAACAGGGCGCCCCGCCCGACCCCCAGGGCCTGCGCGACGGACTCGACTGGGTCCTGACCCACCTCGTCGTCAAAAGGGCCCCCGTCACCCTCGTCCTCGACGACGCCCACTGGGCCGACCCCGAATCCCTCGGCTGGCTCGCCGCCTTCACCCCGCGCACCGAACACCTCCCGCTGCTCCTCGTCGTCGCCTACCGCCCCGACGAACTGCCCGCGCACGCCGACGCCTTCCGTACGCTGCCCGGCCGGGCGGGACAGCGCCCGCTGCCCCTCGCGCCGCTCACCCCCGCCGCCGTCGCCGCCCTGGTCCGGGAGGCGCTCGGCGAGCACGCCGAGGACGCCTTCTGCCACGAGCTCTGGTCCGTCACCACCGGCAACCCCTTCGAAGCCGTCGAACTCACCGCCAAGGTCCGGGACAAGGCCCTCGCCCCGGTCTCCGCGAGCGCCCCGCTCCTGCGCGACCTCGCCGCCGCCCAGCGCGGCAGCGGCCTCGTCGCCCGCCTCGACCGCCTCGGCCCCTCCACCGTCCGCTTCGCCTGGGCCTGCGCCGTCCTCGGCACCGCCATCCCGCGGGAACTCGCCGCCCGGGTCGCCGCCCTCGGCACCGAGGAGGCCGCCGACGCCACCGGGAGGCTGCGGGACGCCCGCATCCTGGCCGCCGCGGGAGCGGCCGGCGCCGCCACCGGGCCGGACGCGGCGGAAGAACCCGAGGCCGGGCTGGAGTTCGTCCACCCCCTCATCGCCACCGCCCTCTACCGCTCCATCCCCGACGCCCTGCGCGTGGCCCTGCACGGCAAGGCCGCCGTGGCCGTCGTCGACGCCGGACTCGGCTCCTCCGCCGCGGCCCGCCACCTCCTGGAGACCCACCCCGAGAACGACCCGTGGGTGGTACGCACCCTGCGCGAGGCCGCCGCCGAGAACCTCCGGGCCGGTGCCCCCGAGGCCGCCCGCCGCCAGCTCGCCCGCGCCCTGCGCGAACCCCCGGACTTCGACGAACGCGCGGCCGTCCTGTACGAACTCGGCTGCGCCTCCCTGCTCACCGAACCCGCCAACACCGTCAACCACCTGCGCGCCGCCCTCGCCGAACCGGTCGAGGACCCGGCGCTGCGCCAGGGCATCGTCATACGGCTCGCCCAGGTCCTCGCGCACAGCGACCACCTCGCCGAGGCCTCCGAAGCACTGGCGCGGGAGATCCCGTACACAGCGGACGTCCGCGCCCGGCTGCGGCTCCAGTCCGAGCAGTTCATGTGGGACGCCTTCAACGCCGCCGAGCCCGACTCCCCGGCCCGCTCCCGCAGGCTGGCCAGGCTCGCCGACCGGCTGACCGGCCGCGACCTCACCGAGCGGTACATCATCGGCCTGCGCGCCTGGGACGCCTGCCTGCGAGGCGAACCGGTCGAAGTGGTCCTGCACCACGCCGGGCGGACCCTGCGGCAGGTCTTCAGCTGGGCCCACGAGGACCGCGGCTTCGAGGTCCCGGTGCTCACCGCGATGGCCCACATGTACGCCGACCGGCCGTGGCGGGCGGAGCAGCTGTTCCACGCGGGCACCGCCGAGTTCGAGCGGCAGGGCTGGCGCGGCGCCCACCTCTCCTTCGCGTACAGCCTGCGCGCGTACGTCCGCTACCGGCGCGGGCGGCTCGTGGAGGCCGAGGAACTGGCCCGGGCCGGGCTGCGGCTCGCCGAGCGCGTGGGCCGCCGTACGCCCGTGCACTGGTACGCCATAGCCATCCTCGTCACGACCCTGCTGGCGCGGGGACGGGCCGACGAGGCCTGGGAGCTGGCCCAGGAGCACGAGTACCGGGCGCCCTTCCCGGCGGCCGTGGTCTTCCCGGACTCGCAGACCGTCTACGCCGAACTGCTGCTGGCCCGCGGCGACACCAAGGGCGCCACCGCCGAACTGGAGGCGGTGGACCGGCGGCTGACCCCGCGCGGCATCCAGAACCCGGCGTGGTGCCCGTGGCAGCAGCACCTGGCCCGCGCGGTGTCGGCGCAGGACCCGGACCGCGCCCGGGCCCTGGCCGGTGACGCGGTCCGGCGGGCCCGGGCCTTCGGCACCGCCTCGGGCATCGGCCAGGCCCTGCGCGTGGCGGCGGAGGTCGCGGCGCCCGAGGACCGGGTGGAACTGCTCCGGGAGGCGGTGGCCCTGCTGGCAGCCTCCCCGGCGGGGTACGAACTGGCCCGCGCACAGGCCGCGCTGGGCGCCACGCTGCGGGACGCGGAGCTGCTGGAACGGGCCGTGGTGACGGCCCGGGAATGCGGCGCGGACGCCCTGGAGGCGGAGGCGGCCGATGCCCTGCTGGGGCTGGGCGGCGGCCTGCCGTGCCGGTCCTCCTGGAAGGACGGGCTCACGGCGGAGGAGCTCCGTGCGGCGGAGCGGGCGGCCGCGGCGGAGCTCGCCGACCGGGCCGACCGGGTGGACCGGGCCGAGCGCGCCCCGTCCCCGGCCGGCGCGGCCGAACCGGACTGGGAACTGTCCGCGGCCTGCCGCAAGCTCGGCACGGACCGCCCCGGGCTGCCCGCCGCTCTGGCGGGCTCCGCCCGCGGCTCAGGATGAGAGGTCGCCGCCGCACCCGCGCAGAGTGATCCCCATGGACCACATGACCCGGCTCTCACACTTCAGGAGCGAGGCCGCCGCCTTCGACCAGGCCGTCCGCCGCGCGCTCGAACCGGGCGGAGAGACGCCGCTGGTCCCCTCGTGCCCCGGCTGGTCGGTCTCCGACCTCGTCGGGCACCTGGGGAGCGTGCACCGCTACGTCGGCCACATCCTGCGCGAACGCCTGACCGGGGCCCCGGACGCCACCGACCTCTCCCTCTACGGACTCCCCGCCGACCCGCGGGTACGGGCCGCCTGGCCGGCGCCCGACCGGGCACCGAACCGGGGACCGGTGCCCGAGGAGCTGACGGAGTGGTTCGCGCGGGGCGCGGGAGAGCTGGCGGCCCTGTTCCGCGAGCTCGGGCCCGAGGCGCCCGTGTGGACCTGGGCGCCGGAGCAGACCTCGGGTTTCTGGCTGCGGATGCAGACGATCGAGCTGGCACTCCACCGCTGGGACGCCGCATCCGTGACGGGGGAGGCGGGCCCGCTGGCCCCCGCGCTGGCCGCCGACGCCGTGGCCCAGACCTTCGAGGTGATGGCCCCGGCCCGGCGGTCCTGGCGGGTGACGCCGCCGGGCACGGGGGAGCGGTACCGCTTCCGGCGTACGGACGGCCCGCAATCATGGACGGTCGCCTTCGCCGGGGACGAGGTTCTGACGGACCCCGATCCCACCGCCCCGGTGGACGTCGAGGCCGCCGGGACGGCCTCGGACCTGGCCCTCTTCCTCTGGCACCGGCTCCCGCCCACGGCCCTGCGGGTCTCCGGCGACACCGGTCTGCTGCCGCACTACTTCATGCTGGTCCCACCCGTCTGACCCGCGGACCCCGGCGGCAGCCCCGCCGGGACCCGGCCGGCGGCGGAGCCGGATGAGGGGCCCCGGGCCGGAAAACTGCGCCCGGCCACGTACCATGGCGGCATGTCCTTCCTCCGCCGCCACCGCGCCGCCACACCCGCCGGCCCGGACTTCGACGTCCTGGCCATGGACCCGGGGGACTGGCCGGGCAATCTCGGGGCCGGGCTGCTGCCCGCGCCCGACGGCAGCTGCCAGGGTGTCTTCCTCCGCTACGACCTGTTCGGCGGACGCGGCCCCGCGATGATCATCGGGAACCTCCCCGAGGGTTCCCCCGCCCGGGACCTCTCCGACGGGCAGATCCCCTTCGAGGTGGCCCAGCTCCTCGACGCCCTGGAGAACGACGAGGACGTCGAGGTCACCGGCGCCGAGGACTGCCCCGTCATGCAGGGCGACAACCTCCTCATCGTCCGGAAGATCAAGCTGTCGGAGTCCCGCATCTCCTGCGTCCAGTTCGACCGCAGCGACAACGTGCTGGTCACCATCGCCAGCTGGGACCGACCGATCACCGATGACCTCTACGCGCTCCTGAAGCCGCTCCCCGCCGAGCTCTTCCAGCAGGGCTGATCACCGGCACCGCGCGCACCGTGCGCACCACCGGCACCGTGCGCGCCCTGCGACGTCACGCGTCCGCGATGGCGTTGGCCGCCACGTAGCCGAACGTCATCGCGGGGCCGATCGTCGACCCGGCCCCCGCGTAGCTGTGGCCCATCACCGCCGCGCTCGCGTTGCCGGCCGCGTACAGGCCCCGGATCACCGAGCCGTCCGGCCGCAGGGCCCGGGCCCGCGCGTCCGTGACGATGCCGCCCTTCGTGCCCAGATCCCCCGGCACGATCTTGAACGCGTAGAACGGCGGCGCCCAGATGGGTGCCAGGCACGAGTTCGGCTGCACGTTCGGGTCCGTGTAGTAGTGGTCGTACGCCGTGTCTCCGCGGTGGAAGTCGGTGTCGGTCCCGTGCCACGCCTGCGCGTTGAAGCGGTTCAGCGTCGCGCGCAGCGCCGCCGCCGGAACCCCGATCTGGCCCGCCAGCGCGTCCCAGGTCCACGCCTTCTTCGCCGCGCCCGCCTCGTACCAGGAGTCGGGGAAGACGAGCGTCGGCAGGATGTCCTTGAACAGGTACTTGTTACGGTAATTCTGATCCACGATCAGCCACGCGGGGATGTGCGAGCCGACCGCGCCCCGGTCCTTCTCGTACATCACGTGCACCACATCGCTGTACGGGGCCGCCTCGTTGACGAACCTCGCGCCGTTGCGGTTCACGATCAGGCCGCCCGGCAGGGTCCGTTCGGCGAGACAGAAGTACGGCTCCGCGGGCAGCGGGATCGACGGCCCCCACCACGCGTCCTCCATCAGCGCCAGCGCCGCCCCGGCCCGCTGACCGGCCCTGATCCCGTCCCCGGTGTTCTCCTTCGCACCCACCGACCACTGGGTGCCGATCGGCTGCTGCTGGTACTGCGCCCGCATCTGCGCGTTGTGCTCGAAGCCGCCCGAGCCGACGACCACGCCGCGCCGGGCCCGTACGGTTCCCCGTACGCCCTCCTTCTCCACCACGACCCCCGTCACGGCGCCGCCCTCCTCGACCAGGTCCACCAGCGGGCTGTTCAGCCACACCGGTACCCCCGCCCGCTGCAAACCTGCGCGCAGCCCGGCCGCCAGGGCCTGGCCCATGGTCAGCGGCTTCTCCCCGCGCAGGGCGGCCTTCGTGCCCCGGGCCAGGCATTCGGTGGACACGGCGAGCCCCTTGGCGCTCACCGCCGCCAGGTTCAGCCACTTGTAGTCCTGGCTGAACACCACCATCCCGGCCGGGACGGGCATGTACGCCGGGTTCAGGCGGGCGAGTTCGGCGCCGAGGACGTGGCCGTCGATCTGGTCCGGTTCGATGGACCGGCCGTTCGGCAGCCCGCCGGGCAGGTCGGGGTAGTAGTCGCTGTACCCCTCCATGAAGCGGAACCTGAGCGGGCTGTTGGCCATCACGAAGTCGAGCATCCGCGGCCCGTCGGCCAGGAACGCGGCCTGCCGGTCGGCCGGCACTTCGTCCCCCACCACGGCCGCGAGGTACTCCGTCGCCTTCTGCGGGGTGTCGGGGACGCCCGCGCCGAGGATCACCGAATTGTTCGGCAGCCAGATCCCGGCCCCCGAGCGCGCCGCCGATCCGCCGAAGGTGGGAGCCTTCTCGACCACGACCACGCTCAGGCCGCGCCGGGCTGCGGTGAGCGCGGCGGTCATTCCGGCCGCACCGGAGCCGACCACGACGACGTCGTACTCGCCGAGCGGGGGCCCGTCCTGGGCGGCGGCCGCGGCGGTCCCGGCGGGCAGCACGGTGGCGGCGAGCACCCCGGCACCGGTCCCGGCCAGGACACTGCGGCGGGAGGGAAGGGAGGACGTCATGGGCGGTCTCCAGGCGGTGTGTGGAGGCAAGGGAATGACGGCCGAGGGATCCTGATGACACGTCAGGAATGGAAGGTGTTCGGGGGATCATGTGATGTCAAGGCATACCGCCGCGCGACCGCCCGGACGCGCACACTGCCGAGCCCCGGGTGGGTGACCCGGGGCTCGGCAACCATGGGGGTAGGGGATCACCCGGCGGAGGTCAGCGGGTGCCGACCGCCGCGCGGATGGCTCCGCGGGCCATTCCCGCGTCGTCGTGCAGGCGGCGCAGCAGCAGCCGCTGCTCCTCGCCCGAGGACAGCGCGCCCGCGGGAAGGGGCTGGGTCGGGGCGGTCGCGTGCATCGAGCGCTGCACCGCCGTTTCGGACATCCGGATCTCCCGGGTCAGCACCAGCATCAGGTTGACCAGGAAGGCGTCCCGGGCGGCCGGACCGGCCGACTGGGCGAGGCGGCTGATCTGGCTGCGGGCGGCCGGGGCGTCGCCCAGGACCGTCCACAGCGTGGCCAGGTCGTAGCCCGGCAGGTACCAGCCCGCGTGCTCCCAGTCGAGCAGGACCGGCCCGGCGGGGGACAGCAGCAGGTTCGACAGCAGCGCGTCACCGTGGTTGAACTGCAGCGCCGTGCCCGACAGCTTGACGCCGTGCAGCAGCTTCTGCAGGTCGCCCAGGTCGCGGTCGGTCAGCAGGCCCAGTTCGTAGTCACGGACGATCCGGCGCGAGTAGTTCAGCGGGGTCCCGAACAGCTCGCCCGGCGGACGCCACTGGTTGACCCGGCAGACCGCGCCCAGGGCCGCCCGCAGGTCGACCCGCGGCGGGGCCTCGACCGGGTGCCTCTGGAGCGCCGCCACCCGGCCGGCCATCCGCTCGACCACCAGGGTGCAGTTCTCCGGGTCGGCGGCGATCAGCCGCGGTACCCGGACCGGCGGGCGGTGCCGGACGAACGCCCGGTATGCCGCTATTTCGTGCCGGTACCGCTCGCGCCACTCCGGCGAGTGATCCAGTAATACCTTCGCGACGGCGGTCATCCGACCGGTCGTCCCCACCAGGAGGACCGAGCGGCCGCTGCGCCGCAGGACCTGGACCGGGGCGAACTCCGGACAGATCCGCTGCACCGAGGCGAGCGCGGTGCGCAGCTGCGCACCCTGCGGTCCGGAGAAGTCGATTCTTCCGCTGAGCGGCTGTGATCCGGTGCCCGGCATCCGCCGTGCCCGTACGGCGCCCTGCGCCGGGGCCGCCGGGCGGCCGGGTTCGAGGTAGGGGCCGCCGCCCGCCTGGAGCGTGCGGTGCGGCCGGACCGGTGCGGACACGGAGGATGTTGATGCGTACATGGCGTTACGGATCCCTTCGTGCGCCGACGAGTTCGTACGCCGCCCCGCTCGGATCCCGTACTTCACCCTGGGGAGTTCCGCCGGTGACCGGGTCGGGGAGGCGCATTCCTACCTGACACCCGGCCGTGGGTGGCGGACCATCGAGCGTGCCCTGGCGAAGCCTGGCGAATAGTCGCTCGGCATCTGACGGGGGGCTACTGTCAAATCAGCCGAGAACCTGGGGGCTTGACGTGAGCAAAGGTCCAAACACCCGCTTGAACGACCTGTTCGGCCTGGCCGGCTGGTCGAAGGGCGAACTGGCGAGGATGGTCAACCGGCAGGCGGCCGCCATGGGTCACCACCAACTGGCCACCGACACCTCGCGGGTGCGGCGCTGGATCGACATGGGGGAGACCCCGCGCGAACCGGTGCCCACGGTACTGGCAGCACTGTTCACCGAGCGGCTCGGTCGTGTCGTGACCATCGAGGACCTCGGGTTCGTACGGCAGCGGCGCACCAGCAAACGGCAGCCGGACGGGGTGAAGGAGAACCCCGACGGAGTGCCCTGGGCGCCCGAACGCACAGCCGCGGTCCTCACCGAATTCACGGGAATGGACCTCATGCTCAACCGTCGCGGTCTGATGGGCGCGGGCGCCGTGCTCACAGCCGGCTCCGCCCTCAGCAACGCCATGTACGACTGGCTGCACACCGACCCCTCCCGCGCCAGAGAGGCGCAGGGCCCCGGAGATTCCTTCCAGGCCGACCCGGCGGGCTACGACCGCTACGAGGCGGCCCCGATCGGCTCCCAGGAGATCGAAGCCCTGGAGCGCTCGGTGGACGTCTTCCGTGCCTGGGACGCCGCCAGAGGCGGCGGACTCCAGCGCAAGGCCGTCGTCGGCCAGCTCAACGAGGTGGGCGGCATGCTCGCCTACCACCACCCCGACCACCTCCAGCGGCGGCTGTGGGGGGTGGCGGCCAACCTGGCGGTGCTGGCGGGCTGGATGTCCCACGACGTGGGTCTCGAACCGACGGCACAGAAGTACTTCGTGATCGCCGCGCACGCGGCCCGCGAGGGCGGCGACCGGCCCCGCGCGGGCGAGGCGCTGTCCCGGGCCGCCCGGCAGATGGTCCACCTCGGCAAACCGAACGAGGCCCTGGACCTGATGAAGCTGGCCAAGTCCGGCTCGGGCGAGCAGACCCTGCCGCGCACCCGCGCCATGCTGCACACCATCGAGGCCTGGGCGCAGGCGGCGATGGGCAAGGGCCAGGCCATGCGCCGCACCCTGGGCGAGGCGGAGGAGCTGTTCGTCTCCGACAAGGGCGACGTGCCGCCGCCGAGCTGGATGCAGCACTTCGACGAGGCGGACCTGCACGGCATGCAGGCCCTGGCGTACCGGACGCTCGCCGACCACGACGCCACGGCGGCGCCCGTCGCCGCGCGGCACGCGAGGGAGGCGCTGCGGCTGCGCGGTGACGGTTACCAGCGTTCGCAGATCTTCGACTACATCTCGATGGCCTCCGCCTGCTTCATCGCCGACGACCCGGAGCAGGCCGACCGGTACGCCCGCCTCGCGCTGGTCTCGATGAACGAGACCTCCTCGCACCGGACATGGGACCGGCTCCGCGAGATGTACCGGCTCACCGGCCAGTACGCCGGGTACGGGCGGATCGAGGACCTGCGCGCGGAGATCGAGCTGGCCCTCCCGGACAGCCCGGCGCCGCGCAGCCCGCGCGGCAGCGAGGTATAGAAACCGACCAGAACCGACCGGATCCGACCGGACCCGTACGGCGGCCCCTGCACGGAGACGAAGAAGGCCGCGCCTCCCGGCGCGGCCCCGAAGCTCCTGCGGTCGGCGCGCCGACTACCCACCCACCCGGGCGACGAGCACGCAGGCGTCGTCCTCGCGCTCGCTCTCGCCGAACTCCTCGATGACCATCCGGACGCAGTCCTGCGCCGACCGCGCCGCCGAGAACCGCGGCGCGAGCGCCAGCAGTCGCTCGGCTCCGTCCGTGCGGCTGAACTCGATGCTGCGCGGCGTCAGTCCGTCCGTGCTGAGGACGAGTACGTCGCCCACCTCCAGCGGCTCCTCGGCCTGCCCGTACGCCGCACCGGACGTCGCGCCCAGCAGCACGCCCTCGGGCGGCACCAGGGAGCGGCCCGAGCCGCGGCGGAACAGGAGCGGGGCGGGGTGCCCGGCCTGCGCCCAGGTCAGCACGCGGCGCGCGGGGTCGTAGCAGCAGCACACGGCCGAGCCCAGCGCCGGTTGTACGGAGGTCTCCAGGAGCTGGTTGAGCCAGCCCATCAGCGGGCCCGGATCGATCCCCGCCATGGCCATCCCGCGCAGGGCGCCCAGCATCATCGCCATGCCGGAGGTGGCGGTCACCCCGTGCCCGGTCAGGTCACCGACCGTCAGCATCGAGCGTCCGTCGGGCAGTTCGAGCGAGTCGTACCAGTCGCCGCCGATCAGCGCGCTGGTCGCGGAGGGCAGGTAGTGCGCGGCCACGTCCAGAGTGCCCGTGCTGCCGTGCGGGAACCGCAGGGAGCCGCGCCACGGGGGGAGCACGGCTTCCTGCAGTTCGACCGCCAGTCGGTGCTCGGTCTGCGCGATCTCCCGCCGGCGCTGCAGCGAGTCGCGGGACTCGCGCACCGCCCGCTGGCTCCGCCGCAGCTCGCTCACGTCCCGCAGCACGGCCCACATGGAGGCCGTACAGCCGTCGGAGTCGATGACCGGCTCGCCCCTCATGTGCAGCGTCCGGACCCGGCCGTCGGCCCGCACGATGCGGAACTCCCCGTCTATCGGCCGGCCGTCCACCAGGCAGGCGGTGACCCACGCGGTGAGCAGGGGCTGGTCCTCCGAGAAGAGGGTGGAGCCCAGCTCGTCGAGGGGCAGCGCACCCGCCTCGGGGGAGCGGCCGAAGATCTGGAAGAGTTCGTCGGACCAGGTGACCTCGTCGGTCAGCAGGTTCCACTCGGCGCTTCCGACGCGGGTCTGGCGGTCCTCGGGACCGAGCTCGGGCCCGGCCTGCGGGGCCTCGATCCGCTCGGGGACGGGCGGCAGGCCCTCCTTGAGCTGGCCGAGGTGCTGGCCGAGGTCGTCGAGGTGATGGACGGCCAGATCGCACAGGGCGCGCTGCCAGCGGCCCTGGGCGTCGTCGTCGTCCACGACGGTGTCGCGGCGGACGGCATCCACTTCGCCCCGCAGCCGCCGGGTCTGCGAGATCAGCGCGTCCACCGACCCTGGCTCGGGCGGCTGCGCGGGACGGTCCGCGAACAGGTGGGACGGCATGAGAACTCCGATACAGGCGCGGCACGGCCAAGTCTGAAGGAAGGACCGGTAATGACTGTTGCACAGGCTGCGACGGCGTGTAAGACGTTTGGCAACATCCGCAACGGCCTTGCTTCTGGCATATGCCGTAGGCCTCTGGGTTCCGCCTTCCTGTGCGAACGAATCCAGTCAGCCGGGTTCATGACGTGAGGTCAGGACGCCGGACCGGAGTGGCGGTTCAGGACACGGACACCGGGACCGGGTGGATCTCGTCCGCCGGGTGGCCGGTGCGCTGGTGGACACGCTGGACCGCCTCAGCGGAGGGTCCCTGGGAGAGGCAGTAGACCGTGCCGGACTCGGGGTCGGCCCAGGCCCTCTCGAAGTGGACGCCCTCCTCGGCCTCGATCGCCAGGTCGGCCCGGTGGGCTTCCGCCAGCTGCTCGCCCGTGATGCCCTTCATTCCGGTGTGGACATCCATGAACGTGGCCATGATGGACCACCTCCCTCTGTCCCCACCATCGTCCGCCCGTGACGGCGGCCGGTCGAGTCGGGGGGCGACAGAAGGCGGCGGCCGGAAATCGGCCCTGCCGGGGAGGCGTCTCGTTCGTACGGCCGAGGCGTACGAAGCGAGCGGGCCGACGCAATTCGCCCGGGGTGTGGATCAACGCTCCGGGCCCCGCCCCCCGAACGGAGGACGCCGCCCTCCCGCACGGCGGGCCGCGGCGGCCTCACTGTTACGGCGGCGCAGATCCCACCGGCCCCGGCCTTCCCACCGTACCCGCCGGTAGCTACTCTACGTGTCGGTACATGACCGGGGGTGGTTACCCGCGCAGGGTGGGGACACGACACATGACCGGGCAGAGCCGCCGCTCCTTCCTCACCTACCTGGTCGCGGCGCCGACACTCGCCCTCGTCACCCGGGCCGGCGCCGACGCGCTGCTCCCGCAGCCCGCCCACGCCGTGGTGCCGAGCCTGCCCGCCATCGCCGACGTCATCGACCTCGGTGACCTATTCATCCTGGCCGGCGCGCCCACCTCCGCCCTGTTGGCGCTGGCCGTCGAGGCGGACGGCACCATCCGCTTCCGGCTGCCGCGCGAGGAGGTCGGCCAGGGACTCAACACCGCCGTCGCCATGCTGGTCGCGGAGGAACTCGACGCGCCGCTGACCCACGTACGGGTGGAACTGGACGACGCCCGCCCGGAGTTGCTCTTCAACCAGCTCACCGGCTCCTCCAATTCGATCCGCTCCCTCTACGGGCCGGTCCGGCAGTGCGCCGCCACCGCCCGGGCCCGCCTCGTCGCGGCCGCCGCCCGCCGCTGGAACCTCTCCGCGACCGAGCTGACCACAGCGGACGGCGCCGTCCGCGCCCCCGACGGCCGCACCGCCGACTACGGAAGCCTCGCCTCGGCCGCCGCCGACCCCGGCCTGGTCGTCCTCGGCGCCACCCCCAAGAAGCCGGCGAAGCACACCCTCGTGGGGAAGCCGACCAGCCGTATCGACGCCCGCGCCATGGTCACCGGTTCCCAGCGGTACACGCTCGACCTCCAGGTCCCCGGCGCCAAGCCCTGCGTGGTGCGCCGCCCGCCCACCCTCGGCGGCAGCGTCCGCGGCGTCGCCAACCTCGCCGCCGTCAAGGCGATGCCCGGCGTCCTGCACGTGGTCACCGTCCCGACCGGGGTCGCCGTCGTCGCCGAGACCTTCGGGCAGGCGCTGGACGCCAAGACCGCCCTCCAGGTCACCTGGGGCCCCGGCCCCGCCGACCACCTGTCGGACGCGCAGATCCGCTCCACGCTGCGCGCCGCGACCCCGCCGCTGCTGGTGCCGCCCCTGCTGACCCCGTACGTCGACGCCGAGTTCGACTTCGCCTTCGTCAGCCACGCCCCGATGGAGACCAACTCCGCCGTCGCCGACGTACGGGAGGACCGCGCCGAGATCTGGTCCGGGCTCAAGTCCCCGATCGTGGCCCGCCAGACGATCGCCGCCGACCTCGGCCTGCCCCTCGACAAGGTGACGGTGCACGTGGTCCAGGCCGGCGGCTCCTTCGGCCGGCGGCTCTTCTTCGACGCGGCCCTGGAGGCCGCCCGGATATCCAAGGCCTGCCGCCGCCCGGTCCGGCTGATGTGGACCCGCGTGGACGACACCCGGCACGGCCGGATGCGCCCCGCCACCCACCACAAGATCCGGGCCACCCACCTGCTGGGGGAGGTGCTCAGCTTCGAACACCGCGTCGCCGCAGCCGAGACCGACTTCCGGCACGGGCTCGGCGAGATCATCACCGCCACCGCCGCGCACCTCCCGCTGGGCATCGGCAACGCCACCCTGGCGCAGACCCTCTTCCACACCACGGTGAAGTCCCCCTACCACTTCGGGCTCACCACACAGGCGCTGACCGAGGTGCCGACCGGCATCCCCACCGGCTCCTGGCGCTCGGTGTACTCCGCCAACACGCGCGGCGCCGAGGAGATCGTGGTCGACGAACTCGCCGCGCGCACGGGCCGGGACCCCTACCGGTTCCGGCGGACCTTCCTGAAGACCGCCGCCCAGCGGGCCGTGCTGGACAAGGCGGCCACGGAAGGGGAGTGGGGGCGCCCGATGGAGCCGGGCTGCGCCCAGGGCATCGCCTTCCACGAGGAGTACAAGTCCCGCACCGCCTGCCTGGTCGAGATCGACACCCGCGACCCGGAGCACGTGCGCGTCACCAAGGCCGTCATCGCCGTGGACGTGGGCCTGCCCGTCAACCCGCGCGGTCTGGAGGCCCAGATGATCGGCGGCCTCACCGACGCCATCTCCACCACCCTGCGCGCCGGACTCCACCTGGACAAGGGGCTTCCGCTGGAGGGCAGTTACAGCCAGTTCCACTGGGCGCAGCAGCGGGACACCCCGCGCGACGTACGGGTCTTCGTGCTGCCCGCCACCGGCGAGGAGCCCGGCGGCGCGGGCGAGCTCGGGGTCCCGGCGGCCGTCGGGGCGATCGCCAACGCCTGGGCCCGGGCCACCGGTTCCAAGCCGCGCAGCTTCCCCCTCGACTTCGACGTCGACTTCACCCCCTACCCCCGCTAGCAGGAGTACGCCATGCCCTCGCACACCTTCACCGTCAACGGGCAGAGCGTCACCGTGGACGCCCCCGACGATCTGCCCCTGCTGTGGGTGCTCCGCGACATGCTGGGCGTCACCGGTCCCAAGTACGGCTGCGGCGTGGACGTCTGCAAGGCCTGCACCAGCCACCTCGACGGTACGGACGTCCGGCCGTGCGTGGTGCCCGTCTCCGCCTGCGCGGGGAAGGCGGTGACCACCATCGAGGGACTGGCCGACGGGGACGAGCTGCACCCCGTGCAGGAGGCCTGGCTCGAACAGGACGTAGCCCAGTGCGGCTTCTGCCAGCCCGGCCAGATCATGGCGGCGGTCGCCCTGCTGAAGCGCACCAGCCGGCCCACCGACGAGGACATCGACGCGATCGCCAACATCTGCCGCTGCGGGACCTATTTCCGCATCCGGGAGGCCATCCGCAGCGCGGCCGCGAAAATGTAGGCGCGGCCCCGCGGCGCGGGCGGGCACGGCGGCCGGACCCCGGTGCTTCCCCCGTGAACACCGGGGTCCGGTGCCTGTGGCCAAACCTAGGCGCCCACCGGCCCGTTCGCAGGATTCGGTGTGCCCAGTGGCCGGGCGAGACCGGTATCACTGCGCACAGTGTGCGGCGGATGGTTGAATGCGGCGGCCCCCTGACCCGGACCGGAGGGAGCGTCCCATTCAGCACCGCGCCGTCCCGCCCGCACAGCCCCCGTCGCCGTCCTCGGACCGGTCGCGGTCCGACGACGTCCTCAGGCTCCACCGGCTCGCCCACACCGGCGGTTCGGCCGCACTGCTGGAATGGCTCGCCGCACGGCTGGGCGGCTGGACCGGGGTGGTGGACACGGTGGAGGCCCTGGGACCCGAACTCGCCGTACGGGGCGCCGCCGAGATGAGCGCCCGGGGCGTGCGCTCGGCCGTCCTGCACAGCGGCGGCTCCGTGGCGCTGCTGTTCGCGCTGGAGGGCGGGCGCGCGCTGGCCGCCGTACTGGAGCGCCCGCACCACCAGGGCGCTCCGGCGCTGCTCGCGGACGCCGCCGTACCGCTGGCCCTCGTCCTGCGCGCCGAGGAGGCCGTACGGCGTGAAGAGCGGGCGGCGCTCGCCGAGGCGCGGGCCCGCGAGGCGGTGCTGCACCTGCTGATGAACGGCCGGCTCTCCACCGCCCACCAGATCGCCGGGGCGCTCGGCCCCTCGCTGCCCGAGCCGATGCGGATGTACGTCGTCGAGTGCCCGACCGGGAGCCGCGCCGAGGTGACCCGGCTGTGCGAGGAGCTGACGGGCGGCCAGGCCTGGATCGTGCGCTGCCCGGTGTACGTACGCCACCTCATCGTGTTCGTCCCGGCCGGCCTGGCCGCGGTCGCCGCCGACCACGACCCGCTAGCAGCGGCCCTGGTGGGCGCGGCCCCGGACTGCGTGGTGGGCGTCAGCGGGGAGTTGTTCCTGCGCGAGGCGCCGGCCGCCTACGGCCAGGCCTTCCACGCCCTGGCCGTCGCCCGGGGCCGGGACGAACGGCACGCCCGGTTCGGGCCGGGACCCGAACTGGCGCTCGCCGCCCACGGCGCGGGGGCGGGCTGGGCGCGGGCCCTGCTCGCGCCCCTGCACGCGTACGAGCCCCGTCGCCTCCAGGACCCGGGTGCGCAGGAACTGCGCGCCACCGCCCACGCCTGGCTGAACTTCACCTCGCACGCGACCCGGCTGCTGAAGATCCACCGCAACACGCTGGCCGGACGCCTGCGTCTGATCGAGGCCGTGCTCGGCCTGGACCTGGCGCGCCTGCCCGACCAGGCGGCGCTTTCCCTGGCGCTGCGGCTGACGCCAGGCGCCGCGCGGCCGGGCGGGCGCGGGGCCACCGTACGCGCGGACACCGTACGCGCGGACACCGTCGGTGCCCGGGCCGGAGCCACCGGGCCGCTGCCGGACCTGTGGGCGGCCCTCGACGACGTGCTGCGCGATCCGGGGCTGACCGACTGGGCCCGGACCCATCTGGGACCGCTCGCCGGCGCCGGGGCCCCGCCGGGTGCCCGTGCGACCATCCGCACCTGGCTGGACCACGACGCCCAACTCGTCCCGACGGCAGCCGCGCTGGGCATCTCCGTGCCCGGCGCGCGCAAGCGGCTGACGCGCATCGAGGCCGTGCTGGAACGGTCCCTGCTCCAGTGCCCGAGTACCCGCCACGACCTGTGGCTGGCGCACCGAGCCGAAGAGCTCGCCGGGTGACACCGGCGGCGTAGGGGGTGAAGACCGCGAATCGGGCAGGATCATGCACGATCATGCCGAAATGAGGCGTATCAATGCGAAACGCGTGCTGGTCGGTGAGCCCCTCGACACCGCGCGCCTGGGCGAGACCCTGCTGCCCAAAAGGCTCGCCCTGCCGATCTTCTGCAGCGACCCGCTCTCCTCCGTGGCCTACGCCACCGAGGAGATCCTGCTGATCCTCGCCCTCGGCGGCGTCGCGCTGCTCCACCTCGCCTGGTACGCGGCCGCCGCCATCGTCTTCCTGCTGGTGGTGGTCATCGCCTCCTACCGGCAGACCTGCCACGCCTACCCGGGCGGGGGCGGCGCGTACATCGTCAGCTCCGAGAACCTCGGGCCCACCGCCGCGCTCACCGCCGCCAGCGCGCTCCTCGTCGACTACGTGATGACCGTCGCGGTCTCCGTCGTCTCCGGAGTCTCCGCCATCACCTCGGCCGTCCCGGCGCTCAGCGACCACGAAGTGGCCCTGTCCGTCGGCTTCGTCGTCCTGCTGACCCTGATGAACCTGCGCGGCGTCCGCGAGTCGGGCCGCGTCTTCGCGATTCCCACCTACGGTTTCGTCCTCGTCATCTACATCATGTTCGCGTGCGCCGCCGTACGGCTGGCGACCGGCGACACCATCCGCGCCGAATCGGCCCACCTGCCCATCACCGCGGAAGGCACCTACACCGGCCTCGCCCTCGTGTTCCTCGCGATGCGGGCCTTCGCCTCCGGCTGTACTGCGCTCACCGGTGTCGAGGCGATCAGCAACGGCGTTCCCGCCTTCAAGAAGCCCAAGGCCAAGAACGCGGGGAACACCCTCGCTGCGATGGGCGTGCTCTCGGTGACCATGTTCGTGGGCATCACCGCCCTCGCCATGACCTACCAGGTGCACGTAGCGGAGGACCCCACCGAACTGGGCCTGCCGCCCGGCACCCCGATGTCCACCGCCCTGGCCCAGATCGGCCGCGCCACCTTCGGGAGCTGGCACTTCCTCTTCTACCTGCTTCAGGCCGTCACCGCCGGCGTGCTGATCCTCGCCGCGAACACCGCCTTCAACGGCTTCCCGATGCTCGCCTCCATCCTGGCGAAGGACGGCTACGCGCCCCGTCAGCTCTACAACCGCGGCGACCGGCTCGTCTACTCCAACGGCGTCGTGCTCCTCGCGCTCGTCGCGATCGCCCTCATCATCGCCTTCGACGCCCAGCTGACCCGCCTCATCCAGCTCTACATCATCGGGGTCTTCGTCTCCTTCACCCTCTCCCAGTCGGGCATGGTCCGGCACTGGAGGAGGGAACTCGCCTCACCGGCCACCCCGCGCGCGGAGCGGGTGCACATCCACCGCCGCCTCGCCATCAACGCGGTCGGCGCCACCCTGACCGCCCTGGTCCTGGTCATCGTCCTGGTCACCAAGTTCACGCACGGGGCCTGGCTGGTCGTCATCGCCATGCCGCTGCTCTTCCTCGGCATGAAGGGCGTACGCCGTCACTACGACCAGGTCGCCCGGCAGGTCGCCGTCACCCCGGGCGCCCGGCCGCGCAAGCCCTCCCGCCACCACGTACTGGTCCTGGTCGCCTCCGTGCACGCCCCGACCCTGAAGGCCCTCGGCTACGCGCAGGGCCTGCGGGCCGACACCCTGACGGCGGTCACCGTCGCGGCGGACGAGGAGGACGCGGCCCGGCTGCGGCAGGACTGGGCCGAGCACGATCCGGGGCTCCCGCTGAAGATCCTGCACTCGCCCTACCGCGAGGTGGTGGGGCCGATCCTGACCTACATCCAGGAACTGGCCGCGGACTCCTCGACGGACATGCTGTCGGTGGTGATCCCCGAGTACGTCGTGGGCCACTGGTGGGAGCAGCCCCTGCACAACCAGAACGCGCTGCGGCTGAAGGCGCGGCTGCTGTTCACTCCCGGGGTCGCGGTGATCGACGTGCCGTACCGGCTGGAGTCGGCGAAGACCGCCGAGCAGCCGGGTCGCCAGGACGCGGAACGGG
Source organism: Streptomyces sp. NBC_01408 (assembly GCF_026340255.1). Classification (GTDB taxonomy): domain Bacteria; phylum Actinomycetota; class Actinomycetes; order Streptomycetales; family Streptomycetaceae; genus Streptomyces. Next base: position 4,811,247 of record NZ_JAPEPJ010000001.1, read on the forward strand.
CATAGCCCGGTCGGCCGGGCCGCGGCCGGCACCCGCGCCCTGCCCCGGGCGCGCCGGGCCCGGATCGGCGGCGGCCCGCTGGACGACCGCCGCGTGCGCGAGCGCCAGTTCGACCACGTGGGCCGGGTCGGCGAGGGTGCGGCCGGTGAGCCGCTCCATGCGGCGCAGCCGGTTGGAGACGGTGTTGCGGTGGCAGTACAGCCGCTGGGCCGCGTGGATCGTCGAGCCCTGACAGGCCAGCCAGGTCCCCAGGGTGGTCAGCAGCACCCGGCAGTCCTCCGCGGGCAGCGCCAGTACGGGCCCCAGCACCACCTGGCGCAGCCGGGCGGCGAGTTCGGCCTGCGCCGCGACGAGCGCCGCGGGCAGCCGTTCGTCCAGCAGGACGGTGTACGGGCCGCCGCCGGACACGGGCGCGGTGCGCAGTGCGAGGGCTGCCAGCCCCCGGGCCCGGGCCAGTTCGGCGGGCGCCTCCACGACCGGGCTGACCCCGGCGCGGAGCCCGAACGGCGCGAGCAGTTCCCGTACGGACTCCAGCGGATGGTGGCCCAGCTCCACCAGGCCGGTCTCCCCGTCGGCGCGGATCCTCCACAGCACGCGCGGCCCCGAGCCGGAGCCCGGCCCGACGGACGCGACCCCGGACGCCGCCACGCCCGCGACCCCGGACGGGCTCCGGGGCGCGGGCGTGGCACCCGGCGGCAGGGCCGGGCCGGCGGGGCCGACGGCGACCACCGCGAAGCGCCCCCGTTCCGGCAGCCCCAGCTGCGCGGCGGCCTCCGGGGCCGCCGGCCCGTCCGCGGCTCCCGCCCCGTCGAGCAGGACGTCCAGCAGGGCCGCGCGGCGCTCCCGGTCGCGCTCGCCGCGCACCGAGTCCGTACGCCGGTACGCCTCGGCCACGGCGTCCGTCATCTGGTCCAGCACGTCCCACAGGGCGTTCGCTCCCGGCAGCAGCCGGGGCAGCGCCGCGCGGTCGTACGCGGTGACGGACTCGGTGAGGGCCTGCCACAGCAGCCGCCCGCCCAGGCGGTAGGTACGCAGCAGCGAGGCGAGCGGCAGCCCCTGCCCGGCCCGGAGGGTGCCGGTGGCCCGGGCGTCGGAGAGGTCCACCGGCAGCCCGCGGAGGCTGCGCGCCAGGCCCTCGACGGCCTGCCGGAGGTTGTGGTGGATCCGCTCGCGCAGCTCGGCCCGGCCGAGCAGGGCGGCGTACGCGGGGTCCTCGGCCAGGGTCCGGTCGGCGAGCCGGTCCGCCACCGGGGCGAGCCGGCGGTACAGGTCCTCGCGTATCTCCTCGATGATCCGCTCCATGACGGGCAGCCTGACACGCGGGAGGCGGCGGTGGGGAGGGTCCGGATGAGGGCCTGACCCGAAAGACAGGTCTTCCCCGCATCCGCTACCGTGACCGAAGTACTGCACTTGCAGTGATCACTTTCCCGTGCCACCCCCGTCCCCAGGAACCGCCATGCGCCAGAATCCGCAGCGCCGCGCCGCGCTGCTCGACGCCGCCATCGAAGTCCTGGCGCGCGAGGGCTCGCGGGGCCTGACACTGCGGGCCGTGGACACGGAGGCGGGCGTGCCCATCGGCACCGCCTCGAACTACTTCGCCAACCGGGCCCAGCTGCTCGTGCAGATCCTGCACCGCACCCGGGAGCGGCTGACCCCCGACCCGGCGGACCTGACCGGCCCGCTGGACACCGAAGTGCTGCTCGGGCAGCTCCTGGAGCGGATGAGGCGCGAGCGCAGCGTGCACATCGCGATGCTGGAGCTGCGCCTGGAGGGCACCCGGCGCCCCGAACTCCAGGCGGAACTCGCCGGGTTCCAGGCCGCCGAGCTGGAGGCCAACGTCGACTGGCACCTGGCGGCGGGCCTGCCGGGGGACCGGCAGGGCGTGGTGCTGCTCTACCTCGCCATGCTCGGCCTCATCGTCGACGACCTGACCGTGCCCGGCCTGCTGGCGCCGCACTCGGTGGAGGGGCTCATTCAGGTGATGGTCGAGCGTCTCCTCCCGGAGCGCCCCGCGGACTGACTATCGTGCCGGTGGGGGGAGCACCGACGTCGCGGGGGGAATCCGTGGGGGGACCAAGGGACGCCGGACACCGTTTCGGCCATTCCCTGCCCCGGCGCCTGATCGAGGACGCGGTCCTCCCGGCGTTCGCCTCCTGCACCAGGTAGCGGCCCGGGCCGGGGCCGGTGCGGAGCGGGCCGTTCCGGCTCGCGGACTGTCTTCCGCTCCCTGCGTGATCAAAAGTGGACGGGTTCCGGCCAAGCTCTCGGGCGCATCCGCGCATGTTCCAGCGGAAAATGCCAGAACGCCCTTTCGCAGTGTGGAAGTTGAGTAGGTTCCCTCCTGTCGCGCCGTACAACCGTGCACCCCGCACGTCCGGCCGGGAGGGGAACCCGAGTGCCCGGGATCGACGAATGTCTGCTCGAAGCCATGGCCCTGCCTGGTGCGCGGGGGGCCGCGCTGGTCGACTGGAGCAGCGGACTGGCCCTCGGCACCGCCGGGGACTCGCCCGTGGGCGACCACGAGACGACGGCCGCCGAGACCGCCGAACTGGCCCGCGCGGCCGCCGAGTACGAGTCCTTCGCCCCGGCGGAGGACGGGCCGGACGGGCCGGCGCCCCGGGGCGGAGCGGGCCCCGGCCTCTCCGGGCCGCCCGTCGAGGACCTGATCGTCACCACCCGCACCGGCTACCACGTGCTCCGCTTCGTCGAGACCAGCTTCGACAGCAGCGTCTTCCTGCACCTGTGGCTCGACCGGGCCGACGGCAACCTCGCCCTCGCCCGCCACAGACTCCGCGCACTGGCCGAAGGGCTGGTGCTCAGATGACCGCCTCGGTCACCGCCCCGATCGCGGTCTCCCCCCTCCTCACCCGGCTCGCCGCCGAGCGGGCCACCGGCGCCCTGCTCCGCGACCGCGGCACCCTCTTCCTCGAGGACGGCCGCATCGTGCACGCCGAGAGCCCTGCCACCCCCGGCCTCGACGTGCTCCTCACCACCGGCGGCGGCCTCGCCCCCGAACGCTGGCGCGAGGCCGTGGACCGGGCCGGCGCCCGCCGCCAGGTCGCCCGCTTCCTCGTGGACAGCGGCGGGCTCGCGGGCGGGGAACTGGAGATCTGCCATCTCGCCGCGATCTTCGACGCCGCGTTCTTCGCCCTCTCCCCGGGCAGCGGGCCCTCCCGGTTCCGCCGCGGGGCCACCCACTGGATCGGCTCCGTCCGCTCGGTCCCGGCCGCCGCCGTCGAGCGCGAGACCCGGCGCCGCCGCGAGCTGCTCGACGCCGTCTGGCCGTACCCGCTGCTGGACACCGCCCCGGTCGTACCCCGGGCCGCCGCTCCCGGTCAGACCGTCACCGTCCGCCAGCGGCTGCTGCTGGACCGGGCGGACGGCGTACGCACCCCCGCTGACCTCGCCTGGCTGCTGGGCAGGCCCGCCTTCCACACCCTGCTCGACGTACGGCGCCTCGCGGCGGCCGGACTGGTCGAGACCCCGCACGCGCCGGCCCCGGTGCCGGACGCGCATCCCCTGCCCGACTGGATGACCCAGGCCCAATCCCCGGACGTGGCGCTGCTCCGCCGGTTACGCGACGCACTGGAGGCAAGCCTGTGAGGCTCCCGCTGCGACCGGCCCTGCGCGCCGACCGCTCCGAGCGGAGGCCGCCCGAGAGGAGAAAGGCCGACATGAGTACGGTGCCCGCCGAAGCGGAAGCCGAGATACTTGCCGAGCTCCGCAGGCTGCGGGCCCGCGTACCGCAACTCACCGGCGCCCTCGCCGCCAGCGCGGACGGCCTGGTGCTCGCCCAGGACAGCGCCGCCACCGAGTCCGAGTCCGTCGCGGCGCTGACCGCGGCCGCGCTCGCGGTGGCCCAGCGGCTCAGCGACAGCACCGGCCAGGGCGGATTCCGCGAACTGCTGGTGCGCGGCGAGCACGGCTACGTGGCCACGTATGCGGCGGGCGAGGCGGCCGTCCTCACCCTGATCGCGGAGCCCCGCCTCAACGTGGGGCGCCTCCACCTGGAGGCCAGGCGCTCCAGCCTGCGCATAGCCGAACTCATCGACCACACCCTCGGACGGCGCGGTCCCGCCGCGCCCCCGGGGTGATCCGGACCGAACCCACTCCACGAACCGACCGGATCCGGAACCACCAAGATCCGGAACCACCACAGAGAACAGAGAAAGAGGTAACACCCATGGTCAACGTCGACACCGCGCTCAAGGAAGCCACGACGACCATCGAGGGCGCGCTCGGCGCAGCCCTGGTCGACTACGGCAGCGGCATGGCCCTCGGCACCATCGGGGGCGGCAAGGACCTCGACCTCGCGGTCGCGGCCGCGGGCAACACCGACGTGGTGCGCGCCAAGGTCCGCACGATGGAGATGCTCGGGCTGAACGACGAGATCGAGGACATCCTGATCACCCTCGGCAGCCAGTACCACCTGATCCGGCTCCTGAAGGGCCGGGGCGCCACCGGCTTCTTCCTCTACCTGGCCCTCGACAAGGGCCGCGCGAACCTCGCGATGGCCCGCCACCAGCTGAAGAAGATCGAGAACGAGCTGGAGGTCTGATCCGGGTCCCCCGCTCGCCTGACCGCGTCCGACCGTATCGTCCGGGTGGCGGGCGGCTGAAATCTTTGCCGTCCGCCCCGGCGATCAGTCAGGGTATGACCGAGATAGGGGGATTTTATGAATCTGTTACAGAGTAGGATGCTGTCATCAGCTGATCATCGATAAAGCATAAAACGCTGGAGAATCCGCCACCCATGCCCCCGCGCCTGAGCATCGTCGTCCCCGTCTACAACGTCGAGCTCTATCTCGACGAGTGCCTGGAATCCATTGCCGCTCAGACCTTCGAAGACTTCGAGGTCATCCTCGTGGACGACGGTTCCACGGACACCAGCGCCGTCATAGCCAAGGCGTTCGCCGCGCGGGACAAGCGCTTCCGGGTCGTCATGCAGGAGAACGCCGGCCTCGGCGCCGCCCGCAACGTGGGCGCCCGGCACGCCGACAAGGACAGCGAGTACCTGGCCTTCGTCGACAGTGACGACACCATGCCGACCTACGCCTACCAGCGGCTCATCGATGCCCTCGACGAGACGGGCTCGGACTTCGCCGGCGGCAACGTGAAGCGCTTCCGCTCCGTCGGCATGCAGCAGTCCTGGGGCCACCGGGCGGCCTTCGCCAAGACCCAGTTGAAGACCCACATCTCCAAGTTCCCGGCGCTGGTCACCGACCGCACCGCGTGGAACAAGGTCTACCGGCGCAGCTTCTGGGACGCGCACGGCTTCCAGTACCCCGAGGGCATCCTCTACGAGGACGCCCCCGTCAGCATCCCGGCGCACTACTTCGCCACCAGCGTCGACATCATCAGCGACTGCGTGTACCACTGGCGCGTCCGCGAGACCGGCGAGCGCTCCATCACCCAGCGCTCCACCGACCCGGTCTCCCTCATCGACCGCGTGCAGTCGGTACGCCTGGTCCGCGAGTCCCTCAAGGCCAAGCAGGGCGCCAAGTACGAGCGTTACCTCCGCGACTACGACTACAACGTGCTGAGCGAGGAACTCCCGCTCCTCTACAAGTACGTCGGTGAGGGCGGCCCCGACTTCCGCGCCGCGTTCGTCGAGCACGTCGGCGGCCTCGTCCGCGAGATCGGCACCGGTCCCTGGTCCGACCTGACCGTCGCCGACCGCCTCAAGGCGTACCTGGCCCGCGAAGGCCGCGTCGAGGACTTCATCGCCCTCCAGGACCACCAGCGCGACTACCACTACAGCGTGCCCGTCAAGGGACTCGCCCGCCCGCAGGCGGACTACCCCTTCCTGCACGGCCGTCCGCCGGTCCCCGCCAAGATCCTCACCCTCGGCCCGCGCGAGCGCCGCGTCGTCAGCCGCCTGGAGCAGGCGGCCTGGGCCGACGGCAAGCTCCTCCTGCGCGGCTACGCAGTGCCCGGCCACCTCGGCGCGGAGAGCCGCCTCGGCTCGCGCAAGATGCTCGTCTTCCGCGAGGGCGGCAAGCGCCGCCGCTCCGTCGTCAGCGCCCGTACGGTCGCCTCCCCGATGGCCACCGTCAACGCCCCGCACCTCGCCCTGAAGCACGCCAACTGGGCCGGCTTCACCGCCGTCGTAGACCCCTCGATCTTCCAGTCGGGCGGCACCTGGCGCGAGGGGATATGGACCACCTCCATCGCCGTCACCGGTGCCGGCGGCCTGCACCGGGCCCGCCTCAAGGGCGGCGAGCACGACACCGGCCAGAACCCGCCCCCGCACTGGGTGGCCCCCGACGTCCGCATCCTGCCGACCGTGTCCGGCGCCCTCACCATCCAGGTGGAGCTCGTCCGCGCCCGGGCCCTGGACGTCCGCAAGGCCGGCGACGACGCCGTCGAGCTGAGCGGTGAACTCGCCGCCGAGATCGGCACCGAAGCGACCCTGCAGGCCGTCCACGTCTCCACCGGCACCGTCCTCACCGTCCCGGTGAAGACCGGCCCGGCCGGCACCGGCGGCCGGACCCCGTTCACCGCCCGCGTGCCGCTGGCCGAGCTGGCCGCCGTACCGGACGCCGAGAGCGAGCCCGGCGAGTGGACCCCCGAGCCCTGGAGCCTGTCCGTGCTCGGCGCCGACGGCACCGAGCACCGGCTGGTCTACGACGAGCGCGGCGGTTTCACCGGCCTGGTCCTGCCCCTGCCCGGGGCCGACGCCGGCCGCACCCTCTTCGCCAAGCGCGGCAACACCGGACACCTGACCCTCTCCGTGCAGCCCTCGCCGCCGCTGGTCGACTCCGTCGAGTCCGAGGCCGGCGCCGTGACCCTGCGGGGCCGCTTCGTCGCGCCCACCGACGAGCCGTACGAACTCGTCCTGCACAACGCGCACGGAGTCGAGTTCAGCTACCCGGTCACCCGTGACGGGGAGGCCTTCACGGCCACCTTCGAGCCGGTGCTCCCCGAGGCCTACGCCGGCCGCACCACGCTCCCCGAGGGCCGCTGGTGGCCCACGCTGCGCCCGGCCGCCCAGGGCGGAACCACCGCCGGCCTGCTCGGCGTCGACCGCGGCGCCCCCGTGCAGATGGGCCCGGGCCTGCTCTTCGCCGGCCCCCACCCCTTCACCGCGCACGGCCGCCGGATGCGCGTCGAGGCGCGCTTCTACGACCGCACGGTCCTGGTCTCCGACCCGCTGCTCAGCCCGCACGACCGTTCCAACCACGCCCAGCGCGTGGCCCGTTTCGAGACCTACCCGGCGCAGCGCGCCCTGCCGGTCAAGGACATCGTCGTCTACGACACCTTCCAGGGGAACGGCGCCGGAGACTCGCCGCGCGCCATCCACGAGGAGCTGCTGCGCCGCGGGGAGAAGCTGGAGCACATCTGGCTGGTCCGCGACGGCCGCGCCGAGGTGCCGGCAACCGCCCGCGCCGTGCAGTACGACAGCGTGGAGTCCTGGGACGTCCTGGCCCGCGCCCGCTACTACGTGGTCAACTCCAACGTGCCGCGGAACTTCCTCCGCCGCCCCGGCCAGACCGTCGTCCAGACCTGGCACGGGACGCCGATCAAGCAGATCGGCCACGACTTCGTCCACGACTACTACACCAGCCCCGAGGTGCTGGAGGGGCTGGAGCACGACAGCGCCCAGTGGACCCTGCTCGCCTCCCCGAGCTCGTACGCCACGCCCGTCCTCAAGCGCGCCCTCGGCTACCAGGGCGAGGTCGTCGAGTCCGGCGCCCCCCGCGCGGACGCGCTCGTACGGCCCGACGCGCAGCGGATCGCGGAGGTCCGGCGCCGGCTCGGCCTGCCCGAGGGCAAGAAGGTCGTCCTCTACATGCCCACGTGGCGGGAGAACTGCGAGGGCTGGTCCGGCGGCTACAAGCTCGACCTGCGGATCGACCTCGACCAGGCCCGCCGCGAGCTCGGCGAGGACCACGTCCTGCTGATCCGCGGCCACCACAACGTGGGCGAGCAGGTCCGCGAGGGGGTCCGCGACGGCTTCGTCGTCGACGTCTCGCGCTGGCCCGACGCCACGGACCTGCTGCTGGTCGCCGACGTGCTGATCTCGGACTACTCCTCCGCGATCTTCGACTTCGCCCTCACCGACCGGCCGATCCTGCTCTTCACGTACGACCTCCAGCACTACCGAGGCACGCTGCGCGGCTTCAACTTCGACCTGGAGGAGAAGGCGCCCGGCCCGCTGCTCGCGGACTCGGCGAGCCTGATCGAGGCCGTCCGCGACGCGGACGCGGTCGGTGAGCAGTACGCCGAGGCGCGGGCGGCGTTCCGCGCCGAGTTCTGCGACCTGGACGACGGCGAAGCCACCAAGCGGGTCGTCGACCGGATGCTCGGAGTGACCGGGACGCCCGCGAGCTAACCCGTACGAGCGAATTCCAGGCGGGACACAGACCGGCCCCGGGCCACCGATGAATTTCGGGCCCGGGGCCGGTCTGTATGTGAGGGACGTACCCGCACACCCGCCTGGAGGCAGTCATGAGCGCCAACGGATTCACCACGTGCCTGTGGTTCGACGGACAGGCGGAAGCCGCCGCCGACTACTACCTGTCCGTCTTCAAGGACGGCAAGCTCGGCCGGCTCGCCCGCTACCCCGAGGGGACCGGGCAGGCCGGAGAGGTGATGACCGTCGAGTTCGAGATCAACGGGCAGCAGTTCCTCGGCCTCAACGGCGGACCGCAGTTCACCTTCTCCGAGGCGGTCTCCTTCATGATCCACTGCGACGAGGAGAGCGAGTCGGACTACTACTACGACACGCTGACGAAGGACGGAGGACAGGAATCCGCCTGCGGCTGGGTCAAGGACAAGTTCGGGGTGTCCTGGCAGGTCATCCCGCCCGGCGCCATCGAGGTGCTCACCGACGCGGACCCGGGGCGGGCGGCACGGGCCACCGCCGCCATGATGAAGATGAAGAAGCTCGACGTGGCGGAGCTGCGCAGGGCGGCCGACGACGTCCCGGCTTAGGGGGCGGCGATCCGGGCCAGCAGCGCCGGCAGGGCGGTCCCGATCGGCTCGCGCACGACCTCGTCGGCGAGCGGGTCGTACGGGGTCTCCTGCGCGTTCACGATGATCAGCCGGGCCCCGGCCTCCGCGGCCATGGCGGCCAGCGAGGCCGCGGGCTGCACCTGGAGGGTCGAGCCGACGGCGATGAAGACGTGGCAGCCCTTGGCCACGGCCATCGCCTGTCCCAGGACGACCGGGTCGAGCCGCTGGCCGAACATCACGGTCGCCGGCTTGAGGATCCCGCCGCACCGCAGGCAGGCGGGATCCGGCTCCCCGGCGGCGACCCGGGCCAGCGCCCCGTCCATGTCCGAGCGGGCGTGGCAGGCGGTGCACACCACCGACCGGGCGGTGCCGTGCAGCTCGAAAACCTTGCGCGCGGGCACGCCGGCGAGCTGGTGCAGCCCGTCCACGTTCTGCGTGATCACCCGCACCGGGGTGCCGCCGCGCTCCAGCTCGGCCACAGCCAGATGCGCGGCATTGGGCCGCGCCCCGAGGGCCCCGACCTCGGCCCGCATCAGCCAGGACCGGCGCCGGATCTCCGGATCGGCCATGTAGTACGCGTAGGTCACGAGCTTCTCGGCGTCGGGCTCCCGCCGCCACAGCCCTTGCGGACCCCGATAGTCCGGAATCCCCGAATCCGTGGACATCCCGGCCCCACTGAACACTGCGACGAGCGGCTTCCCCATATGCCGACCCTACGTACGCGCCCCCGGCGGCCGCGACCGGATTACATGGGCCCCGTCCGCTGCCCGGAGGGGCCTGTCTGCGGTGAATCCGGACCTCCACTGGAGTGAGATCCGGGGCGCGTCCCTCCGGCGGGGGCGGTGGGAGGGTACAAACCGGTGCATGAAGCTCATGCCGTACAGCCTCGGTGTCCTGCCGCTGACCCTGCTCGCGCTGCTCGCCCCGCCTTCCTCGGCCGTTCCGGCCGGGCCGGCGGCCCCGTCGGCCCCGGGTGCGGTCTCGCAGCGGCACTCGGCCGCCGAGATCAGCCGTTTCCTCGCCGCCTTCTACGGTGACCACGGCCCCTCCCCGTACGACCGCGAGAACCGGGTCTCGCAGGTGCTCAAGGAGAGGCAGGGCGTGAGCCCGGGGTCCGACGTCCTGCTGTGCGCGCAGAACAAACCGCGGGCCATCGGCGTCGGCCCGGTCACGGTGGCCCCGTCGGCCGGGGTCGGCTGGGCCACGGTCACCACCCACTGGGGCGCCGAGGTCGCGCCGGGAGCCGACGCCCGGGCCGAGGCCGAGGCCACCGACACCTTCACCGCCTACGTACGCCTGGACTCCCGGCCCATCCGGCTCGACGACGTGATCTGCGCGGGCTGACCGGCCGTTTCCGGACCGGCCGGTCCGGCCCCTGTGCGCCCCCTTCGTATCTGGTACAACACCGGACATGAGGGGATTCGAGATCACCGGCGCGAGCGGCGCCGACATGGAGACGATCCGTGCGTGGGCCGATGAGGAGGGATGGAATCCGGGGGACTCGGACCGCTTCGCCTTCGCGGTCGCCGATCCGGCGGGCTTCCTCGTCGGCAGACTCGACGGCGAACCGGTGGGCTGCATCTCCGCCGTGCGCTACGGTCCCGGCTTCGGATTCATCGGCTTCTACATCACCCGCCCCGAGGTCCGAGGCCGGGGCTACGGGATCCGCTTGTGGCGGGCCGCGATGGAACGCCTCGACGGGAGGCTGGTCGGTCTGGACGGGGTGGTCGCCCAGCAGGACAACTACCGGAAATCCGGATTCCGTTCGGCCTGGAACAACGTCCGTCACGAAGGCGTCCCCGAGGGTGTCGCCACCTCGCCCGGCGCGGCCACCTCCCCTGGCGCGGCCGGCGCCGAGGGCGGCGCGGGCACCACCGGGGCGGTCGAGGTGGTGGACGCGGCCTCGCTGCCCTTCGGTCAACTCGCCGCCTACGACCGGCGGTTCTTCCCCGCGCCGCGCGACGCCTTCCTGTCCGCCTGGACCGGTCTGCCCGGCCGGACCGCCCTGGCCGCCGTCCGCGACGGCCAGCTCGAGGGGCTCGGGGTGATCCGCCCGTGCAGCGGCGCCTCCCGGATCGGCCCGCTGTACGCCTCCGGGCCGCGGATCGCTGCCGCCCTGCTGCGCGGGCTGGCGGGACACGCGCCGGGCGGCCTGGTGGCCGTGGACGTGCCCGACGCCAATCCGGAGGCCACCGCCCTGGTCGCCGGGCTGGGCCTCGTCCCGACCTTCGAGGCCGCCCGCATGTACACGGGCCCGGCTCCGGACCTCGACCTGGCCGGCCTGTACGGGGTCACCAGCCTCGAACTCGGCTGACAGGCGGTCGGGCTGACGGGCTGACGGGCGGACGCCGGTGGGGCCGGACAGCGACCCCACACCGCTGTCCGGCCCCGAGGGGGCGCCATATGGCGCCGGGTCAGAAGTCGAACAGTATGCCGCTCGTGCTCCGCAGGCCGCACGGGTTGCCGAAGGTGTGGTCGTAGCTGAACCGGCGGCCCTCCCAGACCCCGTCGGCGGTCACGGTCATCGGGTTCCACTCCCTGGTACACGCCGTGTCGGGGGCGGCTTCGGTGAGCGCGTCCAGCCGGGCGGAGCTGGCCCGCAGTTCGGCGCAGGCGGCGATCGGGTCCGGGTGCGTGCCGGCGGGCGACGGCGCGCAGATCAGCGTCACCGCGCGCAGCACCGTACCGGTCTCGGCGTCGTCCCCCGCCGCAACGGCGAGCACGAGCGCGGACGGAGCGTACAGGCTTGCCGTGCCGGAGGGTGCCGCGCCGGCCGCTCCGGGCCAGGCCAGAGCGGTGAGCGCGGTGAGCGCCATGGCGGCGGAACCGAGCCCGAGACCCCTTGCGATGGACCGCATTTCGAACACTCCCTTGAGTGGCTGTTTCGGATAGCGGACAGAGTCTTGCCCACGCGGGCCGTGAACGCCCGTTCGCACCCTCATTTCACGTCACTCATCGTGTGCGCATGAGTGCAGACCGCAGCGGTGCGAGCGAGCTGACCTGTGGGGGAACGGACGGGCGAATCGGCCGAACACCGCCCAGGAAACACTCGTGAGACCTGCCGGAAACGCCTCCGCAAAGGCGTTCCGGGGGTCTCGGGAGGCCCCGTCAGCGCGCCGAGAGGCGGGGGGCGTACAGGTCGAGCAGCCGGGTGCGGGTCTGCTGGAGCCGCAGGGCTAGGATGCGCCCCACCCAGTGCCCGATCGCCGATCCGAAGGCGGGGTCGGCGTCCATGAGCATCCGTACGGCCGTGCCGTCGAACTCGTACGCGCGGACCGGTGTCATCGCCTCGGCGCTCAACTGCCAGACGTACGGCGGGAACAGCCAGGACCAGCCCACCAGCTCACCGGAACCGAGATTCTCCACGGGCGCCGGCCGGCGGCCGGCCACCGGGATCTGGAGGGTCACCGTGCCGGAGCGCACGATCCAGAAGGACTCCGCCGCGCTGCCCTCCTCGAAGATCCGCGCGTTCTCCGGAAAGTTGACCTCACGGGCCTGGGACATGAGCCGTCCACGATGCTCGGGGGACAGGACGGCGGCGATCCGGATGGGGGAAGGTGTGCTCACGACGGCCTCCGATCGGACCCCCCAAGAAGCTCCTGCTCCCCCCAGTGTCGCCGACGAGCGCCCGATCCCGGGCGGTCGGGAGCCGCCCGATTCCGCGGGACCGGGTCCGGACACCCCCTACTCCTCGGCGTTCGCTTCCAGGCAGGCCAGCTCCATCGCGTCCAGTACCGCCTCGTGGCTGCGCTGGCTCAGCTCGGCGACGTTCTCGATCTGCGCCGTCGTCCACGCCGCCAGGGTCATCACCAGCACGCGGAGCCCGTCGGTGCCGTGCTCGGCCAGGATCGCGTCGGCCATGAGCATGGCGTCCTCGGGCACCTGCTCGGGCGGCTCCAGGCCGACGAGACCACGCAGCATGGCAAGGGTGCGGCGGGAGATCTCCGGCGTCAGCCTCGCCAGCCGCATGTCCTCTTCCTCGTCCATCCGCCCCACCCTCCCGTGCCCCTCGACCGCCCCCTCAGGGCACGGTAGAGGGGTGCGGGCCCGCGCGGGGCGCTTTCGCCAGGGTGCGCCCGCACGATGCCCGCGCGATGACCGCGCGTGCGCCCGTATACGATCGCCGGTCCCGGCGGGCCCGGAGCGGGCGGGCGGCTGCGTCCCCGGACACCGGGCCCGGAAGGCAAAGTGACCCCGGCGCACGGCTTCCCCCGCCACGGACCGGCCGGTAACTTGAGCGCGGCAGCCGGCCCGCCCGGGCCGCGGGAGCCCGGCAGGAGTGAGATGAAGACCCTCTTACGCGCGGTCCTGGCGACCCTGCTGCTCCTGGCCGGCGTCCTGCCCGCCCAGGCGGCCGCCGCAGGCCCGGCACCCGCCCCCGCACCCGCCGCCGGGGAGGCCTGGACCCCGCCGCTGTCCACCCGCGGCCGGTACATCGTGGACGCCCAGGGCAATCGCTTCCGCCTGCGCTCAGGGAACTGGGACGGCGCCCAGGGATCCTGGAACGGCTCCGGCGACCGTGACGACCCCGCCACCCACCACAGCGGCCAGCCCTCCCACGGCATCCCGATCGGCCTGGACCGGGCACCCCTGCCCGCCCTGCTGGCCGACTTCCGCGCCCTGGGGCTCAACAGCATCCGGCTGCCCTTCTCCAACGAGATGCTCCGCACCACCACCCCCGTCCCGGACGCCGCCGTCGCCGCCAACCCGGCCCTGCGCGGGCGCACCCCGCTCCAGGTCTTCGACGCCGTGGTCGCCGCCCTCACCGCCGAGGGCTTCGCCGTCATCCTCAACAACCACACGGTCACCACCCGTTGGTGCTGCGGCCTCGACGGGAACGAACGCTGGAACAGCGCCGGACAGTCCACCGCCCAGTGGGCCGACGACTGGGTCTTCCTCGCCCGCCGCTACCGGGACAACCCCCGCGTGGTGGGCGTCGACCTCTACAACGAGGTCCGCCGCGACGTCTTCGACGACCCGAACTGGGGCCTCGGCGACGGCCACGACTGGCATGCGGCCGCCCAGGAGGCGGGCGACCGCATCCTCACCGAAGCCAACCCGGACCTGCTCATCGTGGTCGAAGGCATCAACTGGACCGGCCTGCCCGTGGACGGCTTCCCGCACGGCCGCCCCACCCTCACCCCGGTACGCACCCTCTCCCACACCCTCACCGTCTCGAACAAGCTGGTGTACTCCGCCCACTTCTACGGATACACCGGCCCGCGCCACAGCGGGGCGACCGGCATGGGCGAGACGAGCGACCCCCGCTACCAGGACATGACCCGGTCCGAGCTCGAACAGACCCTGTACCAGCAGGCCTTCTACGTCTCCGCCGAAACCGGCACGCACTTCACCGCCCCCGTCTGGATCAGCGAGTTCGGCATCGGCGCCGACGAGACCGGCACCAAACCGCGCGACTGGTTCCAGCACCTCACCGGCTACCTCACCGCCTCCGACGCGGACTTCGCCTACTGGCCCCTGGTCGGCTGGAGCACCACGGGGCAGGGCACGCCCGGCGGCGACAGCTGGGCGATGCTGCGTTACGACAACACCGGCCGCCGGTCGGGCGTCCTCGATCCGGGGGACTGGCGTACGGGGCCCTGGGCCGCGCTCGCCGGCACCGCCGGACGTACCGGTCCGGTGCCCGCCACCCCCGCCTGGTACCAGCTGACCACCGACCACCGGGACCACAACGCCTCGCTGCTCACCCGGGCCGGGGGCGACTGGGACAGCGGGGGCCGCAAGGCGGTCTGCCCCGACGGCGCCCGGCTGGCGGGGCTCAGCCACACCGGCGGTCGCGGCCTGTGCGCCACCTCCGACCTGCGTGCCGCAGCGGGCGGGCACACCGTGGTCCGCGACGAGAGGTACGTCCCGCCGGGCGGCGACTGGGCCGGCGGGTACACCAAGTTCCAGTGCCCGGCGGGCCAGTTCCTGACCGGCTACAGCCTGCGGGGGCAGCGGCTCTCGGCGGCCCTGTGCGCCCCGGCCCGGACCGCCCTCCCGGCGGGGGGCCGCACCCTCTGGTTCGACCGGGGGGACAACCGCCCGCCGGGCGCCCCCGGAGCCGATTACGCCTCCGGGCACTACAAGGGCCAGTGCCTGCCCGGCGAATACGCGGCGGGCATCGCCTTCACCACCCGCGCCGCGGCCCGTCCCTCCCCGGCGGCCCTGCTCTGCCGACCCCTGCCGGGGGCGTGACCCGGAGGCCACGGAGCGGACCAATTCGGTATCCGATACGTCAAGTGTGATGAACGTGACGGTGAACCGCTCTAAGGTGCGCCCGTATGCATGGACGCGGACGGCTGTTCGTCTGGTTTCGGCCATGCCCGACATCGGCCGCGAGCCAGCCGGCGACACGGCCGTACCGCACGTCGAACTGGGGGGTCCATGCGTAGATCCAGAGGGCTGGCGGCCGCTCTCGCCCTGTCCCTGGCCGGAACCGGCGCGGTCGTCGGCCTCGGCCTCGTCCCGCAGGCCGCGGCCGTCACCCCGCCCGTCGCCTTCACCGCCGACGCGCTGTCGACCTGGCAGCCCAACGGAGTCGTCTGGGCCCTCGCGGAGGCGGGCGGCCAGGTCTTCGTCGGCGGCACCTTCTCCGCCGTCCGGCCTCCCGCGGGCGGCGGCGGCAGCGAGCAGCCGGCCGTGAACTTCGTGGCGCTCGACGCCGCGACCGGTGCGCCGACCTCCTGCAAACTGTCCTTCACGGTGGGCGGAGGCACCGCCACCGTCCGCGCGCTCACCCTCTCCCCGGACAAGAAGACCCTCTACGCGGGCGGCTACTTCGGCGCCGTCAACGGCACTCCGGTCTCCAGCCTCGCCGCCGTCGACGTGGCCACCTGCACGGTGAAGCCCGGCTTCCGGCCGGCCTTCGCCGCCACCGTCCGCGCCCTCGCCGTCACCGGGGACACCGTCTACGCGGGCGGTGACTTCCTCACCGTCGCGGGCCAGCAGCGCGAGCGCTTCGCCGCCGTCGACGCGGCCGACGGTTCGCTGCGGCCCTTCACCGCCGACGCCGACGAGCCCGGCCGCGCCGTCGAGGTCACCCCGGACGGCAGCAAGGTGCTCCTCGGCGGCGACTTCTTCACCGTCAACGGCACGAACACGCACGCGCTGGCCGTCGTCGACGCGACGAGCGGCGCGCTCACCAAGTCCTACCCCGGCTTCATCGAGACCAACTCGGTCGTCAAGGACATCGCCACCGACGCCACCGGCTTCTACACCGCCAACGAGGGCACGGGCGGCGGCGTCTTCGACGGCCGGATCGGCCTCGAACTCGGCGACTTCGGCCAGCGCTGGCGCGACACCTGCCTCGGTGCCACGCAGGCCGTGCTCCCGTACCAGAGCGTGCTCTACAGCGCCTCGCACGCGCACGACTGCTCCAGCGTCGGCGAGTTCCCCGACGGCCAGCGCCACCACCTGCTCGCCCAGCCGACCAGCGGTACCGGCAAGCTGGGCTGGGCCCCCGACACCAACGACGGCATCGGCGAGGGCATCGGCCCGCGCGTGATGACGGTCGGGTCCAAGGCCGGCGTCCAGTACCTGTGGGTCGGCGGCGAGTTCACCACGGTCAACGGCGCGGCGCAGCAGAGCCTGACCCGCTTCGCCTCCACCGGGGACACCGGCGCGCCCACCGTTCCCGTCGCGAGCGCGGTCAGTTTCAGGCCCGGAGAGGCCCAGGTGCGCTGGCGCACCGGTCTCGACCTGGACGACAGCACGCTGACGTACCGGATCTACCGCAACGGCGCGGCGACCCCGATCGCGACGGTCACCGCGGACTCGCTGTTCTTCCGGCGCCCGCAGGCCTCCTGGACCGACACCACCGTCGCCGCGGGCCAGTCGTACACCTACCGCGTGACGGCGGCCGACGCCGCGGGCAACGTCAGCGCGCTGTCGGGCACGGCGAGCGTGACCGTGCCGACCTCGGTGGACGCGTACCCGAACGCGGTCCGCTCGGACGGCGCCCAGCAGTACTGGCGCTACGACGAGTCCGCGCTGCCCTTCGCCGCCGACTCCTCGGACGGCGGCAACCAGAGCGGAGTGCACCTGTACGCCCCCGCCCTGCGCCAGTCGCCCGGGGCCGTCTCCGGCGCGAGCACGGCGATCGGCTTCAACGGCACCGACACCCAGGTGTACGCGGACCGCCGCCAGACGGTGGGCGCCAGCTACACCATCGAGACCTGGTTCAAGACGAACACCACCCGGGGCGGCAAGCTCGTCGGCTTCGGGAACAACCAGACACGCGGCAGCAGTCAGTACGACAAGCACATCTACATGACCAATGACGGCCGGCTCGTCTACGGCGTCTACACCGGTGCCACCCGCACCATCACCACCGGCACCGCCTACAACGACAACAAGTGGCACCACGTCGTCGCCACCCAGGGCCCCGGCGGGATGACCCTCTACGTGGACGGCGCGCAGAAGGGCACGCTGAACGTCACCACGCACGAGAACTTCTCCGGCTACTGGCACGCGGGCGGCGACAGCCTCGGCGGCTGGCCGGACCGCCCGGCCGGCGAGTACTGGGCGGGCCAGCTCGACGAGACGGCCGTCTACCCGAACGTCCTGGGCGCGGCGCAGGTGCAGAACCACTACACCCTCGCCTCCGCCCCGGCCGACTCGGTCGTCCAGGTCACCGCGGCCGAGGACACCTACGCCAACGCCGGAGCGCCCGGCACCAATTACGGGACCTCCGGCTCGCTCGCCGTGCGCGGCACCTCGCTCTACGCGAGCTACCTCCGCTTCAGCCTGCCGGCCGCTCCGGCGGGCACGGTGCTGAAGTCGGCCACGCTCCGCGTGAAGACCAGCACGATGAGCGGCGCCGGTACGACCGACACCGTCTCGGTGGTCCCGGTCACCGGAGCATGGACGGAAGGCGGCACGACCTACGCCAACCGTCCCGGCCTCGGCGGCCCGGCGCTCGGTACCTTCGCCGGGATCCCGGACGGCTCGGCGGTGCACACCACCGGGCTGAACACGGCGACCGTCGCGTCGGCGCTCGGCGGCAGCTACGCGCTGGCGCTGAGCAGCACCGGCACGGACGCCCTGTGGCTGTGGTCCTCGGAGGCCCAGGCGGGCGAAGGGACGCCGCAGCTGACGCTGACGTTCGGCGCGCCGTGACTCCCGGCTGAGTCCGGTACGGCATGAGGGGGCGCGGGCCGTCAGGGTCGCGCCCCTGGGTCGTGTCGTCGAAGTGGCGTCTGGCTGTCGGGGTCTGGCACGCACGCTCGCCGCGTTGTCGTCGGTCGCCGATGCTCCGCATCGACTCCCTCCTCCGCCTTGCGATCGCACGCACCAGACCCCGACAGCACCGCCCTGCGGGCGGCCGACGCCACTTCGACGACACTCCCTAGGACGCCGGAGGGTTCCCGCGTGGGGGCTCCACCTCCAGGAAGCGGCGGCGGCGTGGGCCCCGGTACAGCAGGCACAGCCAGCCCAGCGGCTGCAGGGCCGCCGCGCACGCCGTCAGCCGTTCCTGTTCCTCCTCGGCCGCGCCGCCGCCGGGAGGGCCGAGCCAGGTCACCGCCACCCGGCCGGGCTCCGCTCCGGCGGCCACGCGGTATCCCGTCCGGGTGCGCCGCCCCTGCGCGTCCACCGCCGAGGCCGTGATCCCCGAGGCTTCCAGGACCAGGGCCACCGCACGCGTCATCTGCCGTACCTCCCACGCCGCGGGAACCCCGGCGCCCGCGGGACCGTTGACCAGTCGCCGGATCTGGAGCAGCCCCTCGTACGCCGTGCGCAGCGCTGCCTCCCGCCCGGGGCCGGGCGCTGCGGCCAGGCCGTCGCCGGTCGCCGGTTCGAAGCCCTGCCCCGGTTCCGCCATCCCCGTCACCCCACCCGTCCGAGCCCGTCCGCGCTTCTCCGTGCTTCTCCGCGCTTCTCTGAGTACTTCGTGCCCAACGGCCTGAGTATCCGCCCCGATTCCCCGCCGCGCCCCCGCTGATCGAATGGGGGCATGACGTACGACGCCCCGCGCAGCGAGCCCCGCCCGCGCATGCAGCACGTGACCACCGCCGGTTCCGCCCTGGCCGTGGCCCTGGTCCCGCTCGTGGTCGGGGTGCTGCTGGCGAAGGGCCTCGCCGCCGACCCGATGACCCCGGTCAACGCACTGATCACCGGCGGCGGTCAGCGGGCCGGCCTGCCGCGGGCCGAGTGGCGCCGCCGCGGCCACGCCACCATGCGCCGGATGCGCACGGCCCGGCGCGACACGGCCCGCCGGTGCGCCCACGTCCGCGGCCGCCGCCGCCCGTGAGCCCACCGCGCGGGCCGAGGGGAGGTCAGGAGGCGGGGGCGAGCGGCTCCTGGAGTTCGGTGACCCACTGGCCGGGGTCGTCCGGGCAGGCCAGGGTCAGCTCGCGCGCGTACCCGGCCGAACGCTCCCCGTTCGTGTCGATCCACCGGGCCAGGGCCTGCGCGGTCGGCAGTACGCCGTCCATCGCGCCCCGGTGCACCACGGTCGCCGCCCGCTCGACCGCGGGCAGCGTGACGACCCGCACCCCTTCCCCGAGGTCCTCGGCGCGGACCGAGGCCGCCACCGGCAGCCCGGCGCGCACCAGGACCGTTCCGGCCTCCGCCCCCGGGGCGTCCTCGTAGGAGGCGACGCCGGGTCCGGCCGGAACCACCCCGGCGGCCTCGAAACGGCGGCACAGGTCGTCGTAGAGCGGACCGATGACCGGCCCGATGTCCTGGGGCGCGAAACTCCCCGCGACCCCCGTCAGCTCGGCGACCCGGACGGGCGGGAGGCTTTTGACGACGATGTCCTCGACAGACATGGAACCCTCACTCTCGATGGTCCGGAGCCTCGCCTCGACCTGCCGCAGCCCCGCCCTCGCGGCGGCCATGGCACTCTCCAGCTCGGCCTGCCGCAGCCGCAGCATGCCGCGCAGCTCCTCCGTGCCCACCCGCTCGTCGAGGATGGTCCCCACCTGGTCCAGGCTGAAGCCGAGTTCCTTGAGCGCGATGACACGGTTGAGGCGGGCGAGCTGCCCGGCCTCGTAGAAGCGGTAGCCGGTGAAGGGGTCGACACGCGCCGGGCGCAGCAGTCCGAGTGCGTCGTAGTGACGCAGCATGCGGACCGACACCCGGCCGTGCTTGGCGAAGTCTCCGATGGTGAACATGACGCCTTCCAGTGCAAGGCCTGACACGGTGGGAGGGTCAAGGCTCGCACCCGGTCGTGTCCGCGCACCGGCCGGGTCAGCGTCCGTACTGCCGCAGGCACAGGTCGACGATGGACGGCGGAACGGTGCCCTCCGACGCCGCGCACAGCTCGTCCATACGCAACGGCAGGGCCGGATGCCGGTGCGGGTGGGCGGCCGTCGGCTTCGGCGGACGCACCCGCCGGGGCGGAGCCTTCGGCTTCTCGGCGCGCCCGGAAGGCGGCCGGGCCGCCTTGCCGGGGGCCCGCGAGGGCGCCGGGGCCCGGTCGCCGGGGTCCGCGTCCGGGTCCGGGTCCGGGGCAGCGTCGGGATCCGGTACGGACGGGGACCCGGGCAGCCTCCCGAGCGGCAGGGGCTGCGGCGGCACGTCGGGAACGCCGACGGGCGGTATCGGACCACTCACGGGAACCGGAGCCTGCGGGCCGACGGAGACACAGCCGGCGCTCGCGAGGAGCGCCAGGAGGGAGAGGGGCACGGCCCGGCGTAACTGCATCCGACCACCTTGCCGTACCGTCGGCCGGCCCGGTCCTCCCTCTCACGCGTCCGGGTGACGCCGGGTCCGGCCCGGCCGCGCGGATTGCGGACCGATGGGGCAGTTCGGACAGCAGGCTTGACCCGCGTGAGCAAAGGGGACAGAGTGCGCCCGATCAAGAACCACCGCATGAGCCGCACTCGGAGACCCAAGATGTCCATATCGGTCCGCTCTTCGCACGTCCCGGCCCCGGCCGGTGGTTCTCCCGAGCCCGGCGCCCTCCGTGTCCTCGCGGCCGGCGGTGCCGTCCGGCGGCGCGGGGTCTGACCGGCACCGTGTCCCACCACCCCGAAGAGAGCGGGATTGTCCCCGACGACCGCCTGCTCGTACGCCCGTACGTCGTGCCCGCGCAACAGCCGGCCCCGGCGACCGCCCCCGCCTGGCCGCGGAGCGGACCGCCGCCCGTGTCCTTCCACGTACCCGAAGTCTTCCAGGACGACGCCGGCCGGGACACCGGGGCGGACGCGGTCGGCGGGGACGGCGCCCCGCCGACCGAGTCCGCCCCGCACCGCGTGTCCGGTGCGCACCGCTCGTCCGGTCCGCGCCGCGCGGCCCGCCGGGACGGCCGGGACGGCGGCCGCCGGCCCCCGGTGGCGGCCCTCGCCCTGCTCGCCCTCGGCCTGACCGGTGCTCTGGTGTACCTGCTGAGCACCCCCGACGAGGCGGACCCCTCGGGCGCCGACGCCTCGCCCGGGCTCACGCTGCCCGTGCCCGGGCTCCTCGCCGGCGGCCAGGCCGGCGCAGAACCTTCGCCGGACCCGTCCCTCGCGGGGGCGAAGCCCACCCCCTCCGCCTCGGTCTCGGCGTCCGCGTCGGCGACGCCCGGTCCCGCGTCCGCGAAGCCCGGGCCCGCGTCGAGCGCCCCGGCCGGACAGCCGGCGGCGGGGACGTCGGGGACGCTGCGCATGGGGGACAGCGGCGAGGCGGTGCGCGCCCTCCAGGAGCGGCTCCACGGGCAGGGGTTCACGTACGTGTCCACGACCGGCGTCTACGACAGCCAGACCAAGCGCGGGGTCGCCCAGCTCCAGCGCGACCGGGGGATCAAGGGCGACCAGCCCGGCGTCTACGGCCCGGCCACCCAGGCGGCCCTCGGCGGCGCAGGCTGACCTCAAGACACTGCCTAGTGCTGTGGCCGCGAACCTTCCGGCCACAGCACTAGCACCTGAATAAGCGCTGGACCAGCGGAAAAGGCAGGACGGAGACTGGGCGTCGCCGATGCGCGCGACCGCCGCTCCGGCCCCGGACGCCATTGAGGCCACCACACCCGAGGAGCCCACCATGTCGACTTTGCGGGTCACCGCCGAAGAACTGACCGTCCATGAGCATCCGAACGCCGACGCGCTGGAGCTGGCCCAGGTGGGCCTCTACCGCGCCGTCATCGCCAAGGGCGCGTACCGGAGCGGCGAGTTCGCCCTCTACATACCCGAACAGGCCGTGCTGCCCGCCGATCTGATCGAGGAGCTCGGTCTGACCGGCCGGCTCGCCGGCGGCTCCGCCGACCGGGTCAAGGCCGTCCGGCTGCGCGGCGAGCTCTCGCAGGGCCTGGTGTGCCGGCCGCGCGCGCTGGCCGACGTCGACCTGGAGCAGGCGGCCAAGGAGGGCACGGACTTCGCCGAGCTGCTCGGCATCACCAAGTGGGCGCCGCCGATACCCACGACCATGAGCGGCGAGGTCGAGGCCGCGCCCGACCTGATGCCGTGGGTGGACATCGAGAACCTCCAGCGCTACCCGCACATCTTCGAGCCCGGCGAGCCGGTCGTCCTCACGGAGAAGCTGCACGGCACCGCCTGCCTGTTCACGTACGTCGTCCAGGACGGGCGGGTCCAGGTCACCTCCAAGGGGTTCGGCTCGAAGGGGCTGGCGCTCAAGGAGGACGAGCGCAACGTGTACTGGCGGGCCGTACGGGGCCACGACGTGGCCGCCGTCGCCGCGGAGCTGGCCGCCCGGCTCGGGGCGACCCGCATCGGGATCTTCGGCGAGGTCTACGGCGCGGGCGTCCAGGACCTCGCGTACGGGACCGACGTGCGCACCGCCGACGCGCCGCCCGGGTACGCCGTCTTCGACGTGTCCGCCGAGATCGACGGGCAGGTGCGCTGGCTGGATCCGGCCGCCGTGCTCGCGGACGGCGAACTGCCGCTGGTGCCGAGGCTGTACGAGGGCCCGTACGACCTCGACGTGGTCCTGGAGCGGGCGAGCGGCCGCGAAACCGTGTCCGGACGGAACCTGCACCTGCGCGAGGGCGTCGTCATCCGCCCGCTGACGGAGCGCTACAGCCCGGTGGTGGGCGGCCGCGCCATCGCCAAGGCGGTCAGCCCGGCGTACCTGACCCGCAAGGGCGGCACGGAGTACGAGTGACCGGCTCGGGCGGGTAAGTCCTGCGGCGAGGCGCCTGTCACGCGTGGCGTGACGCCGCCCCGCCGCGGACCTCCAGCGCCGTCTGCCAGCCC
Organism: Streptomyces sp. NBC_01408; assembly: GCF_026340255.1. GTDB lineage: Bacteria > Actinomycetota > Actinomycetes > Streptomycetales > Streptomycetaceae > Streptomyces. The sequence goes on from NZ_JAPEPJ010000001.1 coordinate 4,834,339, forward strand.
GGCTGTTCCACCGGCGGGTCCGAGACGGCGCGGCGGCCGCCCCTCGCGAAGAAGGCCGACAGGGGGAGCGTGGCCGCGCCGACCGTGACCGCGTCCGGGCCCAGGGAGCCCATGCCGATACTGACCCGCCCGGCGGGGTGGCGCAGCGAGTACCGGGTCGCGTGTTCCCGTACGGACGCCAGGATGTGCGGGCCCAGCATCAGGCCGGCCCAGCCGCCGATCAGGATCCGCTCCGGCCGGAAGAGGTTGATCACGTCCGACAGCCCGGCGCCCAGGTACTCCGCCGTCTCCTCGAGCACCTCCACCGCCACCGGATCGCCCTCGCGCGCTGCCGCCAGCAGCGCGGCGAGGGCTTCCTCCTCGTCCAAGGAGTCCACCGGCCGCCCGCCCGCCGCGCCGCCGCGTTCCGACCAGCGCGCCAGCAGGGACTCCGCCCCCGTGTATGCCTCCAGGCAGCCCAGCGCCCCGCACCGGCAGCGCCGGCCCCGTACCGAGACCGTCAGGTGCCCCCACTCCAGCGGGGTGCCCTCCGTCGTGCCGCCGTCCGGCGAGCCGTCGGTGATCAGGCTCGCGCCGACGCCCGAGCCGAAGAGCACCACGACCGCCTCGCGGGCGCCGCGTCCCGCGCCGAACCACATCTCGGCCTGGCCGAGGGTGCGGGCACCGTTGTCGATGATGTACGGGACCTCGTCCGGCAGGGCTCCGGTGGCGCGCAGCAGGGCTTCCAGCGGTACCGCGTCCCAGCCGATGGTCTGGCCGTGCACCACGGCGCCGCCCGGTGCCTGGTGGTCCACGATGCCCGGTACGCCGACGCCCACGCCCAGCAGCCTCTCCGTACCGACGCCGGCCTCGGCGAGCACGGCGGCGATCCCGGCCCTGATGTGGTCGACGATCGGGCCGACGTCGTAGCAGCCTCGCGGCAGCAACGGCATCTCCGTGCGGGCCAGTTCGGTCAGTGCCAGGTCGAACAGCTCGACGCGTACCCGGGTTTCACCGACGTCGACCCCGATCATGTGGGCGCTGCCGGGGGTCACCCGCAGGAGGGTGCGGGGCCTGCCGCCGTCCGAGTCGACGATTCCGGCCTCCTCCAGCAGGCCGTCCGCGACGAGTTCGCCGACGACGTTGCTGACGGATCCGGAGCTCAGTCCGGTGGCGGGTCCCAGTTCCTGACGGCTCATCGGCCCGCCGAAGTACAACCGCTGCAATACGGCGCTGCGGTTGCCGCGCCGCAGGTCCCGCACCGTTCGTCCGCTACGACCCGTGGTCATGTGGCTCCTTCCGCCCCGCCGTCGATCGCAACATACCCTTGCGCGACCCCTTGACGCGACCCTTTCGCGAGGCTTAACTCACGTCCTAATTTAAGGCCTGGACAAAAACGGTCGCAGCAGAGGTTCCGCGCGGACGACGCACGGTACTTCCCCGCCGGCCTTCCCCGACCCTGCCGAAAGGGGCCGATCCGCCATGCCCAGAACCCGAGCCGCAGCGGCAGCCGCCGTCACCGTCTCCCTCCTCGCCGCCGCGACCGCCTGCGGAGGCGGATCCACGGACAACGGGGGCGGCTCCAACACCGCCCCGAAGGAGCTCACCTACTGGGCCTCCAACCAGGGCCCCGACCTCACGGCGGACCAGGCGACCCTCGGCCCGGAGCTGAAGAAGTTCGAGGAGCAGACCGGCATCAAGGTCAAACTCGAAGTCGTGCCCTGGTCGGACCTGCTCAACCGGATCCTCGCCGCCACCGCCTCCGGCCAGGGCCCGGACGTCCTCAACATCGGCAACACCTGGTCCTCCTCCCTCCAGGCCACCGGAGCCCTGCTGCCCTGGAACGCCGAGAACTTCGCCGCCATCGGCGGCAGGGACCGCTTCGTGGAGTCCGCCCTCGGCTCGGCGGGCGCCGCCGGCCAGGACCCGGCCGCCGTCCCGCTCTACTCGATGTCGTACGCCCTCTACTACAACAAGAAGATGTTCCAGGAGGCGGGCATCGACAAGCCCCCGGCCACCTGGGACGAGATGGTCAACACCGGCCAGAAGCTGTCCAGGGACGGCAAGTGGGCCCTCGGCGCGGAGGGGGCGAACCTCGCCAACAACATCCACCAGGCCTTCGTCCTCTCCAAGCAGCACGGCGCGGAGTTCTTCGACGCCGCCGGAAAGCCCACCTTCGACACCCCCGCCAACGTCGAGGCCGTCAAGCAGTACGTCGACCTGATGGCCAAGGACAAGATCATCGCGCCCGGCAACGCCGAGTACGACAAGAACCAGTCCCTCCAGGACTTCGCCAACGGCAGGACCGCCATGGTCCTGTGGCAGAGCGCGGCCAGCAGCTTCAAGGCCCACGGCATGAAGGAGGGCGACTGGGGCGTGGCCCCCGTCCCCGTCCCCGCCGGAGGCACCCCCGGCGCCGGGAAGAACACCAACTCCATGGTCGCCGGCATCAACCTGGCCGTCTTCAGGAACACCGACAACATCGACGGCGCCCTGAAGTTCGTGAAGTTCATGACCAGCGACGAGGAGCAGAAGACCCTCAACAAGACGTACGGCTCCATCCCGCCGGTCAAGTCCGCCCAGACGGACCCCGCGTTCGGCGGCGAGGACCTCACCGTGCTGCGCAACACCCTCTCCACCAGCGCCGCGCCGCTCCCGCAGGTCCCCGAGGAATCGCAGTTCGAGACCACCGTCGGCACCGCGGTCAAGGAGCTCTTCGCGGACGCCGCCGCCGGCCGCCCGGTCACCACCGAGTCGGTCAGGTCGAAGCTCACCAAGGCCCAGCAGCAGATGGCGAACTGAGCCCCGTCAGATGACCTCCGCACCCACCACACTGCCGCCTGACACCACGGCGCGGCGGCCGCGCCGCACCACGGCCCCCGCGCGCCGCACCGGACGCCTCAGGCCCCCCGGACGCCTGCGGCGCACGGCCCTGCCCTATCTCCTCCTGCTGCCCGCCCTCCTCCTCGAACTGCTCATCCACCTCGTCCCGATGGTGACGGGCATCCTGATGAGCTTCCGGGAGCTGACCCAGTTCCACATCCGGGACTGGTCGCGCGCCCCCTGGACGGGCTTCGACAACTACGAACTCGCCGTCGACATCAACCGCCCCGTCGGCGAGGCCCTCCTCGGCTCCTTCCTCACCACCTGCCTGTTCACCCTGCTCTCCGTGGGCCTGTGCTGGCTGCTGGGCACCGCCGCCGCCGTGTTCATGCAGGAGAACTTCCGCGGCCGCGGCATCCTGCGGGCGCTCTTCCTGGTCCCCTACGCGCTGCCCGTCTACGCGGCCGTCATCACCTGGGCGTTCATGTTCCAGCGGGACAACGGCCTGGTGAACCACGTCATCCACGACCAGCTGGGCCTCGGCGGAGCCGAGCACACCTTCTGGCTGCTCGGTGACAACAGCTTCTGGGCGCTGCTGATCGTCTCCGTCTGGAAGGGCTGGCCCTTCGCCTTCCTCATCGTCATGGCGGCCCTGCAGAACATCCCCAGGGACCTCTACGAGGCCGCCGCGCTGGACGGCGCCGGCATCTGGCAGCAGATCCGCCGGATCACCCTGCCCTCCGTCGGCGCGGTCAACCAGGTGCTGGTCCTCGTGCTGTTCCTGTGGACCTTCAACGACTTCAACACGCCCTTCGTGCTGTTCGGCAGATCGGCCCCCGAAGCCGCCGACCTCATCTCCGTCCACATCTACCAGTCGAGCTTCGTCACCTGGAACTTCGGCACCGGATCGGCCATGTCCGTGCTCCTGCTGCTCTTCCTGCTGCTGGTCACCGCCGCATACCTGTTCGTCACCACGCGCGGACGGAGGGCCGACGATGCCCGCTAGAGAACGCAGCCCACTCGACCCGCCCGCCTCCTTCCGGGCGGTCAGGGCCGTCTTCCTGACCCTGCTCTCCGGGTTCGTGCTGCTGCCCGTCTACGTGATGGTCACCAGCTCCCTCAAACCCCTCAAGGACGTCGCGGGCCAGTTCCGGTGGATCCCCACCGGGCTCACCGTCCGCCCCTACATCGACATCTGGCACACCGTCCCGCTCGCCAAGTACTTCGCGAACTCCCTGATCGTGGCCGGCACCGCCACCGTCTGCTCCGTGGTCATCGCCGTCTTCGCGGCCTACGCCGTCAGCCGCTACCGCTTCCGCGGCAGACGGCTCTTCACCGTCACCGTGCTCTCCACCCAGATGTTCCCGGGCATCCTCTTCCTCCTCCCGCTCTTCCTGATCTTCGTGAACATCGGCAACAGCACCGGGGTCGCCCTCTACGGATCCCGCGGCGGGCTGATCCTCACCTACCTCACCTTCTCCCTGCCCTTCTCCATCTGGATGCTCATCGGGTACTTCGACTCGGTACCCCGCGACCTCGACGAAGCGGCCACCGTCGACGGCTGCGGCCCCCTCGGCGCCCTGTTCCGGGTCGTGATCCCGGCCGCCGTGCCCGGCATCGTCGCCGTCGCCGTGTACGCGTTCATGACCGCCTGGGGCGAGGTGCTCTTCGCCTCCGTCATGACGAACGACACCACCCGCACCCTCGCCGTCGGACTGCAGGGCTACTCCACGCAGAACGACGTCTACTGGAACCAGATCATGGCCGCCTCGCTCGTCGTCAGCATCCCCGTCGTCGCCGGATTCCTGCTGTTGCAGCGGTACTTGGTGGCAGGACTCACGGCAGGAGCCGTCAAGTGACCCTTTCCGAAAGCCTCCCCGTGACCGAGCGGGCCGCGGACCCCGCGGGCATCGACCTCGCCGCGTTCCCCGCCGACTTCGCCTGGGGCACCGCGACCTCCGCCTACCAGATCGAGGGGGCCGTCGCCGAGGACGGCCGCGCCCCTTCCATCTGGGACACCTTCACCCGCGTCCCCGGCGCCATCGACGGCGGCCACACCGGCGACACCGCCTGCGACCACTACCACCGCTGGCACGAGGACATCGCCCTGATGCGGCAGCTCGGCACCAACGCCTACCGGCTCTCCGTCGCCTGGCCCCGCGTGGTCCCCGGCGGCGACGGCCCCGCCAACCCCAAGGGCCTCGACTTCTACGACCGGCTGACCGACGGACTGCTCGCCGCCGGGATCGAGCCCTCCGTCACCCTCTACCACTGGGACCTGCCCCAGGTCCTCCAGGACCGCGGCGGCTGGCCCGAACGCACCACCGCCGAGCACTTCGCCGCGTACGCCGCCCTGGTCGCAGAACGCCTCGGCGACCGCGTCACCCAGTGGGCCACCCTCAACGAGCCGCTCTGCTCGGCCTGGATCGGCCACCTGGAGGGCAGGATGGCGCCCGGCCGGACCGACCTCACCGCAGCCGTCCGCGCCTCCTACCACCTGCTCCTCGGCCACGGCCTGGCCACCCAGGCCGTCCGCGCCGCCGCCCCCGGGGCACGCATCGGCATCGTCAACAACCTCTCCACCGTCGAGCCCGCAACCGGCGGCGAAGCCGACCGCGCCGCCGCCCGGCGCATGGACGGCCACGTCAACCGCTGGTGGCTCGACCCCGTCCACGGCCGCGGCTTCCCCGCCGACATGCGCGAGGTCTACGGAGTCGACCTCCCCGAACGCCCCGGCGACCTCGCCGCCATCGGCGCCCCGCTCGACTGGACCGGACTGAACTACTACTTCCCTCAGGTGGTCACCGCCGACCCGGCCGGCCCCGCACCCTTCGCCCGCCAGATCGACCGGCCCGGAGTCCCGCGCACCGGAATGAACTGGGAGGTCGACGCGAGCGGCCTGGAAACCCTGATCATGCGGCTGACCGAGGAGTACGGGGCCCGGCGCATCCACATCACCGAGAACGGCTCCTCGTACCCCGACACCGTCGCCCCCGACGGCAGCGTCCACGACCCGGAGCGCACCGCCTACCTCACCGCCCACCTCGCCGCCTGCGCCCGCGCCGCCCGCCGCGGCGCACCCCTGGCCGGCTACTACGCCTGGTCGCTGCTGGACAACTTCGAATGGGCCTACGGCTACGACAAGCGCTTCGGCCTGGTCCACGTGGACTACGCCACCCAGCGCCGCACCGTGAAGTCCAGCGGCCGCCGCTACGCCGGGATCATCGCCGCGCACCGCTCCCGCTGACCCTTCGCCCCTCCGCGCCCGCCCCGCTTCTCGGGGCGGGCGCGGCCCGCGTGGTGGGATGGGCCGGGGGCCGTTCAGCAGCTCACGGAGAGGTCGGGTACATGCCGCAGGACAACACCATGCGCGCGCTGGTCTACGAGACGTACGGCGGGACGGAGGTGCTCACCGAGACCCGGCTGCCCGTGCCGAAGGTCGGCCCGGGCGAGGTACTCGTCCGCGTGAAGTACGCATCCGTCAACCCGGTGGACTGGAAGATCATGGCGGGCGGGCTCGACGCCCTGATGGACGTCGTCTACCCCGTCGTGCCCGGCTGGGACGTCTCCGGCACCGTGGAACGGGTCGGCATCGACACCCCGGAGTACGCCGAGGGCGACGAGGTCATGGCCTACGCCCGCAAGGACTACGTGCACGGCGGGACCTGCGCCGAGTTCGTCACCGTGCCCGTCCGCGCCCTGGCCCACAAGCCGGGCTCGCTCGGCTGGGCCGAGGCCGCCGCGCTGCCGCTCGCCGGGCTCACCGCCTACCAGGTCCTGACCCGCCTGGGCACCGGCAAGGGCGACTCCGTCCTGATCCACGGCGCCGCCGGCGGGGTCGGCTCCTTCGGGGTGCAGATCGCCCGCGCGCTGGGAGCCCGGGTCATCGGCACCGCCTCCCCGCGCAACCACGACCGGGTACGGGAGCTCGGCGCCGAACCCGTCGCCTACGGGGACGGCCTCGCCGGCCGGGTCCTCGGCCTTGCCCCCGAGGGCGTCACCGTCGTCGCCGACTTCGTGGGCGGGGTCCTCGCCGTCACCCGCGAGGTGCTCCACGACGACGGTCGGCACGCCTCCATCGCCGACCCCACCGTGACCGGCTCCGGCGGCGAGTGGATGTGGGTGCGCCCGGTCGGCGCCGACCTCCAGGAACTGGCCCGGCTCGCCGACGCCGGACAGCTGACGGTGACGGTCGCCGAGACCTTCCCTCTGGCCGAACTCGGCGCGGCCTTCGAACTGAGCCAGGCCGGACACACCGCGGGCAAGATCGTCATCGAGGTCTGAGACCCGCTCCGAGCGCTCTCCCGGGTGACCCGGAAGACGCGGGGCGGCTGCCGGGCCGCCCCGCGTCCCGCGGGGGTCAGGGGGTCGGGGTCAGGAGTCAGGAGCCGGTCAGGGACCGGTCAGGGGGCGGGTCGCCGTGGATCAGGGGAAGGACACCACGGTCGAGGGGACGGTCGAGGTGCCCGAGGTGGGGGCGCCGATGCCGTTGATGACGTGCTCGTACTGGCCGTTGCCGCCGAGCGAGACCACGAGGAGGTCGTGGAACCTCACGCCCGGCTTCACCGGGGCCTGGAAGCCGTGCTCCTGGCGGATCGTCGGGTCCACGTTGTAGTAGCAGTAGCTGCCCAGTCCCCAGCCCTCGTGGGTGTTCACCGAGTCCGCCACCTTGTAGGCCGCGTAGCCCTTTATGGAGCCGTTCTGGATGGCCGCCTGGTCGGGGGCGTCGTACGCCTTCTCGTTCTGGAAGAAGATCGTGCGCCCGCGTTCTCCGTTCCACTCCACGTCGTACTTGTTGAAGTGCTCGACGAACAGCCCCGTCGCCAGGACGTCGTCCCCGTTCACCCGGAACCCGTAGTCGGAGCGGTTGGTCTCCCAGCCCACCCCGTCGCCGTGGTCGGCCCGCCAGATCCAGGTGTGGTCGACGATCGTGTCGTGGCTGTTGACCACCATGCCGAGGGTGGCCTTGCCCGCGCCCGCGCCGCCGACCCGGATGAACACGTCCTGGACGGTGGTCGGGTTCGCCGCGTGGTCCGTCGTGGCGCCGGCCGGTCCGACCTCCAGCAGGGTGGGCGAGTTGACGGTGCCCGCGTCGATCAGGAAACCGGCGAGCCTCACCCCGTCCACGTCGGCGACCTTCATCGCGGTCACCCCGTTGTCCGGGACGATCGTGGCGAGGCCGAGGCCCAGCACGATCGTGTCCGGGCGGTTGACCTGGATGGTCTGGTCCACGTGGTAGACGCCCGGGGTGAACAGCAGGTGCAGGCCCTGGGCCAGTGCCGCGTTGATCGTCGCCGCGCTCGCGCCCGGCTTGACCACGTAGAACCGGCTGAGCGGGACCGAGGTGCCCTGCGGCGCCCCGTTGCCCCAGGAGGTGCCGCGGGCATTGGTGCGCTTCGCCGGGACGAAGACCTTGTAGTCGGCGCCGTCCAGGTGGAGGAAGGGCTTCTCCCGCGAGACCGGGGTGGTGTCCAGGGTGGTGTAGGGCGGGTTCGGGTACGACTGCGCCGGCGCGCCCTGGGTCCCGGAAAACACCTGGTTCCACACCGCGTTGGACCAGCCGCCGATCGAGCTGTCACGGGTGTACCACTGCTGCTGGGAGTAGTTGCCGATCTGGCCGTCGATCTTCGAGTCGGCGATGTAGCCGCCGGAGGCCCAGCCGTAGCCGTCGGGCGCCAGGTTCAGGCCGCCCTTGACGTGCATCCGGCGGAACGGCGCGGCCTGGGAGACCGCCCAGCGGTTCGTTCCGTTCACCGGGTTGAGCGCCAGGTTCTCGGCCGAACGCCAGAAGTTCTGGGTGGCGTTGCCGCCGAACCAGCCGGCGTCGACGGTCACGTCACCGTTGATGGTGGTGTCGTCGGGGTTCAGGCCCAGCCCGGAAACCGAGGTGTAGAAGCCGAGCTGCGCGTTGAGGCCGTTGTACGTACCGGGCTTGAAGAGGAACTGGTAGCGCCCGGAGCCGAACTGGGCCGACTCCTGCTGGCGGAAGACCTCGTCCAGCTTGCCCTGGATGTCGGGCGTCGTGGGGTCGAAGACGATCACGTTCGGGCCGAGGTCGCCGCCGCCGGGGATCGTCGGGCCGGTGCCGCCGGTGCCGCCGGTGCCGTACACCTGGAACTCCCAGAGCGAGTAGCCGTAGCCGGTGGCCCGCTGGGTGCCGTACACGCGGACGTAGCGGGCGGTGCCGGTGATGTCGTGGGTCTGGACCCCGCCGGTGCCGGTGGCCGTCGAGTGGGCGGTGGACCAGGTGGAGCCGTCGTCCGACAGCTCGATCCGGTACGCCTTCGCGTACGCGGCCTCCCAGCGCAGCACGACCTGGCTCAGCTGGGCGGGGGAGCCGAGGTCGACCTGTATCCACTGCGGGTCGGCGAACTGGCTCGACCAGCGGGTGCCGTTGTCGCCGTCGACGGCCGCGCCGGCCGGTGTCCCGGCGCCCTCCAGGCTGGAGGCGGTGACGGACTTGCCCTGGGAGAGCAGCACGGGAGCCGCCTGGGCGGCGGTACTCGGAAGGAGGACGAGGAGGGCCGCCACCAGCGCGGCGGCGAGCGCCGCGACGGTGAGCCGTGGCGGGCGATCGGAGAGGAGGGGCATGCGGGGTGCTCCTGACGTCGTGGATCCGGGGGGACCGAAGCGTGAGTGAACTGCCCGCCACGGTGGCCGTCAAGGGTTCGCGCGTTCATGAACTGAAGGCCAAATGGCCTGTCAATGACCCATCAGGCCCGTGAACTCGAGGTTTCTTCAATCCTTGTGAAAAGTGTTGACGAAAAAACCCGGCCAGTCTCTACTGAGGCTCCTGACCGCTCCGCCCCACCGCGCCCACCGAGCGGGACGGAGCCCAGGACGGGTTCGGGAAGTGTCCCCGTCCCCGGCCTCCAAGCTGCCGTGCGTTCGTTACTCGTCGTCAGAACGGTGCCAGGGGGAGGGCGTCCGCGATCAGTACAGGTCCGGTACGTCCGCACCCGCGACCCAGGCCACCTCGACCCCCGGCAGCCCGGAGGACCAGGGCGCGACCAGGCCGGAGAGCCGTGCCGCGTCCGGCGGCGTCGCGCCGAGGCCGATCGCGAAGCGGGCCAGGGCGGGGCCCGTCCCGAACGGACGCGGCCAGGCGTGGGCGTCGGCGGCGCCCGCCTCCGCCAGAGCCCCGAGCAGCGCCCGCAGCCGTCCGCGCACCCGGCCCAGCACCTCCTCGAACTCCCGCTCCGCGCCCGCCCGTACGGTCACCACCGCCCAGGCGGCGTGCCGCCGGTGCAGCGGCGGCGCCGCCAGGACCTCGCCGAACGCGCCGGGATCCGCCTCCAGCAGCTCCCAGGCCCGGTACAGCTCCCGCACCAGCAGGTCGCGCAGGCCGGGGCCCACCTGGGCCGTGCAGCTGCGCACCGGCTCCGTGGGGGTCAGCACGGTCACCGGGTCCGGCCCGGGTGCGGCGGCTCCCGCGGCCCCGGAGCCTTCCGGTGCCCGCGAACCGTCCGGCGTCCCGGGGTACAGGGCGACCGGGTCCCGCCAGTCCCACGCCGCCCACATGCCGAAGAACTCCCGCAGCAGGGCCCCGGGTTCCCTCGGCCCCGCCGCGCGTACGGTGCGCGCCGCGAGCACCGCCCAGGCGATGCCCGGCAGCCCGCCGAACGGAGCCGAGTCCAGCCCCCGGGCGCGCGCCCACGCCTTCACCTCCCGCGCCAGCCGGGCCCACGCGGCGAACTGCCCGTGCACGGAGCTCCGTACGGCATCGGCGTCGCTCAGCGCGCTCAGCGCGACGGCCGCCGCCGCGCCCAGCTCCGACCGCCGGGCCACCGCCCCCGCGGGGTCCAGCGCTCCGGCCGCGACCACCACCAGGTCCACGTCCAGCGCGCCGACGCGCAGCCGCAGCCCCGGCACCCGCGCGCCCGTCACCTCCCGCATCCGCTCCGCCCCGCCGAACGCCGCCGCCACCCGCTCCCGTACTCCGGTGAGCCCCGCCGAACCCGGCAGGACGGCCACCAGGTCCAGGTCCGCCCCCGGCAGGGCGCAGCCCATCCGCCGGGAACCGGCCACCTGAACCACCCCGTCCGGGAGAGCCGCCGCGACCCGAGCCGCGACCGACCCGGCGGCGTCGCCGTCGGCGTCCCCGCGGTCCACGGCCCGGTCCTGGTCCGCGGCCCCGTCCTGGTCCACGGGCTCCGGGACCCACCGCACCTCGCCCGTCCCCAGGGCCACCGTGGCCCGGATCCGCATCGGCCCGTCCCCGCGCCGCGAGAGCACCGCCAACTCCCCGACCCGCGCGGAGCGGCCCCCGCCGAGCCTCGCCGCGAACGCGCCGGCGGCCCGCTGCGCGTCCTGGACGCGCCCCAGCGTCAGGTGCGGGGTGTACCCGTCCGCCCGGCCCCGGCATCCCGGGAACCGTTCCACCAGCGCGGCCCGGAGCTCCTGCCACGGCGTGTCGCCCGAGGCCGCCGGATCCGTCCAGAGCGTGGCGTCCTCCCGGTGCCCGTAGCTGTGCACCCCCTCCAGACGGGCGGTGAACGGCGAGGTCCCGGCGGCCACTTCGGCCAGCAGCGGCAACGCCTCGTCGAAGGAGGACTCCGGCACGAACCCGAAGAGCAGGCTGACGTGCGCGGGCCAGCGCCCGGCCTGCGGATCGTGCTCCGCGCGCAGCTCCTCGACCACCGGGTCGTGCGGCGGGAGCCAGGCCACCGCCGTCCGCGCGGTCGCCGGCAGGCCGAGCCGCGCGGGCCCGTCGCCGAGCGCCCCGAACTCCACCGTCGCCTCCACCCCGAAGTGGTCGGAGACGAACAGCCCTTCCGGGCCGGGGGAGTCGCCGCGCAGCGCCGCCCGGGTCACCCGCGCCCCCGCCGCCCGCAGCAGGATCCGGTCCAGCCGCGCGGACCGCCCCGTCAGCGAGGCGACCGCGGCCAGCGGATTGGCCGCCGGGTCGAAGGTGGGCGTCGCGTCGGCAGCCCCGTGCACATCGCTCCAGGCATCGCGCAGCCCCAGCACGGCTGCGGGCCCGGCGTCCCCGGTCCGGCCGTCGTTGAAGTCGCCGAGCAGTGCCACACCGGCTTCGACGCCGCCCAGCCCCTCGGCGATCAGGGCCAGTTCGGCAGCCCTGCGGCCCTCCCCGTTCTGCGAGTGGTCGCTGGTCAGGTGGGTGGCGGCGACGACCAGCGCCCCGGCCGCGGTGTCCACCGTCACGGCGGCGACCGCCTTGTGCCGGGCGAGTACGAGCAGCCCTGCCTCCCGCACCGGCAGTCGGCTCAGCACCAGCAGCCCGTACGCGGCGACGTCCCGGCCGGCCGGGTCCGCGGCCACGGTGTACCCGGCCCGCACCCACGGCTCGGCCAGCAGCATGCCCAGCAGCTCGGGCTCGACCTCCTGGAGGGCGATGACATCGGCGTCGGCGGCCGCCAGTTCGGCCAGCAGCATCGGCCTGCGCCGGGCGGTGGCGATGCGCGGGGCGTCGTAGCGGTCCCAGAGGGTGTTCCAGGTGAGCAGCCGCACCCGGTCCGGGGCCGTGAGCCCGGCCGCGGGCGCGGGCGCGGCCTCGGCGGGCCGCCAGGAGCCGCCCGCCGGGTCCCAGACGTGAGGGGTCCGGGCCGTGAAGAACGGCGACCGCAGCAGGCGCGGATCGCGCATCCGCCCGGCCCCGCCGACACCGACCCGGTCGACGCCCGTCGCCCGGTCCCACACCAGCTCCCCGTCCGCCTCGACGAACAGCACCCGGTGCCAGGGGATGTCCCCGCCGGGCACGAAGGACGGCAGCGGGACCCGCTTGGGCGCGGCCCCGCGCTGGAGCAGCCCGAGCACGAACCGCGACGGGTCGAACCGGGGGTCCCAGCGCACCTGGTGGTAGAGCTCCTCGCTGGTGCGCATCAGTACTCCCCGTCGCTCTCGGCCAGGCTGCCCGCGGTGTCCTCGACGGTCCCGGCCGCGCCGACGTACCACGTACGGTGCGCCTGGCCCGGATAGGGCGGGCTGAACCGGCGCAGCTGCGAGGCCAGTACCTGCGGCGGCACCGGATGGGCCCGTACCGCGTTGCGGCGCAGCAGCTCCGCCTCGTCGGTCAGCACCACGGCGTGGGTGACCAGCGCGTCGCGGCGCCGTGCGACCGAACCGGCCAGGCCGCGCTGCTGGTCGTTGAGCGAGGTGGCGTCCCACACCACCGTGCCACCGCGGGCCAGGGCGGCGTCCAGCCGGTCCAGACCCTCCCGCAGCACGTCCGCGTTGGCCCCCTGATCGGAGCGGGAACCCCGCGCCGTGCGCAGATCGTCGAGGCTGATGCAGGCGTCCACACCGGGCAGTCCGCGGCCGAAGGTGCTCTTGCCGCTGCCCGAGGGCCCGCACAGCTGGACCAGCCGGGGGAAGTCCCCCTCGCGCCACCGCCAGGTGGCCGCCACCGCCTCCTCGGCGGTGCTGATCCTGCCCTGCGCGAAGGCGTGCCGGGCCTCGGCCCAGCAGCGGTCGGCGGCTTCCGGGCCGAGCCCGGCGAGGGCTTCGCGCAGCCCGGCGCGCAGGAAGCCCAGCGGGTCCGGTCCGAGCAGCCCCGCCTCCTCGGCACACAGCGCGGACCACTCGACGCACTCCCGCGCCGCCGCGCCGTCGGCGTCCCCGCCGGGCGCCAGCGCCCCGGCGAGCGAGTGCAGCAGCCCGAGGTCCGCCGCGGCGGCCATCCGGACCAGCCCGGTCCGCCGCTCGGCGTCCGGGAACGGCCGCTGGAGCAGCCCGTACAGCCCGACCAGGTCGGCCACCCGCCGCGCGAGCCCCGTCCCCAGCAGCCCCGCCGCCGGTCCCGCCGTCGGCCGCGCCGCGATCCGGGCGCGCGGCGTACGGTGCAGCAGCGCGGCCAGTACTCCGGCCAGCCGGGCCTCCCCGGTGCGCCCCAAGGCGTCGATCCGGGCGGCGGTCTCGGCCACCGCGGCCGCGATCTCCCCGGCGGCCCGCGCGCCGGCCACGTCGGCCGGGCCGGAGCCGGCCTGAGCCGTGTCGGCCTGGTCCGTGTCGGCCTGGTCCGCGGCGGGCGCACCCACGGCCGCGGACAGGGCCGCCACATCGGGTTCGGCCCCCGACCGGACCGCCCACAACGGAGCGGCGGGCCCCAGCCCGTTCGGCACCACCGGCGCGAACATCCAGTGCGTACTGGTGCGCACATGACCGGTGCGCACCCACTTCGCCACGCACCGGCCGAAGTCCGCCCGTGCGAAGCCCGCGACCGTCCGTACGACGTACCCCTCCTGGCGCGAGGTGTCGAGCTTGAGCCTGCGCAGCGCCCGCTCGTCGAAGACGCCGCGCCACAGCACGGGCGGGGTGGGTATCCCGAGGCCCCGCAGGAACCGTACGCCGTGGTCCCAGTCCAGGCAGTGCTCCCCGTCCCACACCGAGAACCCGTAGAACCAGCTGTCCAGTTCCTCGTAGGCCAGCGAGTGCCGGGCGTACATGTTCTCCCCGCACACCCGCCGGCCCTCCGGGATGCCGGAGGCGATCCGCCCCTGGAGCCCCTTGACCCAGGCCCGCGAGGGATGGTGTGCGGAGTCCAGGGAGCGCGCGTGCAGCCCGTCCCGGTAGAGCGTGGTGTTCTCCCCGTCGAGCTTCTCGGTCACCACGACCTCGCGACCGGCCAGTCCGGCGAACCCGTCGGCCCGCACGTCGTCCGCGGTCGCCCCCGGGGACCAGGGCAGGTGGGGCGTACGGGGATAGTGCGTGCGCATGGGTCCGCTCCTGGTCGACGACGGGGGTGTGCCGTCACTCTAGGTATGCGCTGCGGGCCGATCCACCCATTAACCCCGGATTCGGCCGCGTCGCGGGGGTATGACGGGTCCGGTTCCGGCCCTGATCCACGGACACCCCCTAACGGCACAGGGCCACGATGGAGGGCGAGACCGTGCCCTTGGCCGCCTCGCACAGGGGTGCCATGTCGTACGTACGCTGCGGCGCGGGCGGGGACTTCGGCGCCGCGGGCGGCCGTTGGCGGGACTTGGCCGGTTCGGCGGAGCGGGCCCGGCGGGGCGCCGGGGCGGGTCGCGGGGGCCGGGCCCGGTCGGCGGAGGCGTCGCGCCGCGGGCGGTGCGGCCGGGCGGGGGCGGGCCGCACCGCCTCCTCCGCCTCGGTAGCCGCCGTCGAACCCGGCTTCGCCCGCGCCACCCGCGCCGCCCGTTCCGCCGGGGCCTCGGCCACCGGCTCCGGCGCGGGAGCCCCGGGCAGGCTGCTCAACGGCAGGGCGGAAGGCGGCTGTTGAGGGTGCGCGCGCGGGGGAGCCGCAGGGGCCGCCGCGGGTGCGCGGCCGGGCGCGTCCGGCGCGGCCGCGGGCCGCACGGTGACACATCCGGTGGCCAGGACGAGCACGGCGAGGGTCAGGGACAGGGGGAGCGCCCGGCGCGACTGCATCCGACCACTCTGCCGTACGCGTGCCCGCCCGAACTCCCCGCGTCACGCGGACGAGTGAGCTCCGCAGCGCCCCAGATAAAGATCACCTAACGATGCCGAAAGTGTGTCCGCTTTGGGATGGAAGGGCGAAGAGCCCGCACAGGCCGCACATATTTTCTTCTCATCCAACACTCAGAAGGATGAAGGCTCTTGATATCCCAAAGCCGTTACCTCTCGTCCCGCAGGACGAGACGCGACCGCCCCCGCGGAGGCACCCGAGTGCGCATCACGGGGGCGGCGCTCGCCGTCCTGATGGCCGCCTCCACCATGGAAGCCGTCGCCGCGACGCCGAAGCCCACCCCGCCGGCGAAGCCCGCCGTCACGGAGGCCGCCGATCTGGCCTCCGCGCAGGTCGCCGCCAAACTCGCCGGACGGCGCGTGGAGGCGCTGTCGGAACGCGATGAGTCCACGACCACCTGGGCGAACCCCGATGGCACCGTCACGACCGAGGCCGCGTCCGGCCCGGTGCGCTTCCGCGACACCGCGGGCAGCTGGAAGTCGGTCGACATCGGCCTGACCCGGCACGGCGACGGATCGGTCGGGGCGAAGGCCCATCCGCTCGGCCTGAAGCTGGCCGGCCGTACGGAGAGCAAGGCCCGCGTCGGCGCGGCGCCGGCGGACGGCCGCGCCGCGGCCCCCGCCGCGGGCGCCCCGGATCCGGGCGCCACCCCCGTACCGCTGGTGTCGCTCGACGACCGGCAGGGCAAGACCATGGCCCTGTCCTGGCGCGGTGCGCTGCCGCAGCCGGTCCTCCAGGACACCGTGGCCCGCTACCCCGACGTCCTCGCCTCGACCGACCTGCTCATCGAGTCGACGCGTACCGGCTTCGAGCAGTACCTGGAGCTGAAGGACCGTCAGGCGGTCGCCGCCACCGGGACGGTCACCCTCACCCTGGAGGCCAAGGGCCTCGAGGTCCGGGCCAACAAGGACCGCTCGGTCACCTTCATCGATCCCAAGACGGGCCGTGAGGCGGGCGGACTGCCCGCCCCGGTCATGTGGGACGCCTCGGTCGATGCGCGTTCCGGCGAGCACACCCGCCGGGCGGACGTCGGCATCTCCGTCCTCCAGCGCGGCGACCAGGTCGACCTGACGCTGACTCCGGACGCCGCCTTCCTCAAGGACCCGAAGACGAAGTTCCCGGTCACCGTCGACCCGGCGGTGAACCTCGGCGCGAGCTTCGACACCTTCGTCCAGCAGGGCTACGCGACCGACCAGTCGGCGGCCACCGAGCTCAAGCTCGGCAACAACGGCTCCGGCCAGGTCGCCCGCTCGTTCCTGAGCTTCCCCATGGCGAAGATCAGCGGCAAGCAGATCCTCTCCGCCAGCCTGAGCCTGTGGAACTTCCACTCCTGGTCGTGCACGGCGAAGGGCTGGGAGGTCTGGGACACCGGTGTGCCGTCCACCTCCAGCCGCTGGACCGCCCAGCCGGGCTGGAACAAGAAGTGGGCCTCCCCGACCGCGACCAAGGGGCACTCCTCGGGCTGCGCCGACGGCTGGGTCAGCGCCGACATCAAGACCCTCGCCCAGGCGTGGGCCGGCAACGGCAACTCCGTCAACAGCCTCGGCATCCGGGCGGCCGACGAGGGCGACCCGTTCGGCTGGAAGAAGTTCAACTCCGGCAACGCGGCCACCAACACCCCGTACATGTCGGTGACGTACAACACCAAGCCGGGCCAGGCCGTCCCCATGTCGCCGCTCACGGGCGCCGCCACCAACGACACCACCCCCACCCTGACCGGCAAGGCCACCGACGCCGACGGGAACACCGTCCAGCTCTCCTACGAGATCTGGACCTCCACCGGCACCGCCGCCCTGCAGACCGGCAAGTCGGCCTTCGTGGCCTCCGGCGCGGGCGCGCCGTGGACGCCGGGCGCCGCGCTCGCGCAGGGCGCCTACAAGTGGCGGGCCGCGGTGTACGACGGCGCGACCTGGAACGGCGCCTGGTCGCCGTGGCAGAACTTCACCGTCGACACCACCGCGCCCACCGCCCCCGGCGTGAACTCGGCCGACTTCCCGGCCGGCGTCTGGTCCGGAACCCCCGACGCCGAGGGCAAGTTCACCGGCACCTTCACACTGACCCCGCCCGCCACCGGCGCCACGGGTGTCCAGTACCGCCTCGACAACGGCGGCTGGACCACCCTGGCCACCACGGGCTCCCCGGTCACCGCGAAGCTCACCTTCCCCGCGGGCGAGCACACCCTCGCGGTCCGGTCCAAGGACGCGGCGGGCAACACCTCCACCGAGGCCAAGTACGTCTTCAGCGCGGGCAGTGGCGGTTCGGCCCTGCTCGCCCCGCAGGACGGCGACCGGCCCGCACGCCGGCTGACCCTGTCCGCCGAGGGGCGCAGCACCTTCACCGGGGTGACGTACCAGTACCGGCGCGGTGAGACCGACACCTGGAAGAACGTTCCCGCAGGGGACGTCCGCACCTCGCTCGGTGTCACCCTGACGGCCTGGCCGGCCGCCGCACCGCAGGGCAAGCCGGCTCCGCTGACGTGGAACGTCGTCGACAGCCTCGCCGAGGACGGCCCGATCGAGATCAGGGCCGGCTTCACCTCGGGGCTGACCACCTCGTACTCGCCCGGCCACACGGTCACCGTCGACCGCAACGCGGGTACCGCGCCGACCCAGCAGCTCGGCCCCGGCGTCCTCAACACGCTCACCGGCGACTACATCCTCTCCGCCACCGACGCCTCGGCGTTCGGCATGAGCGTCGCCCGCACCTCCACCTCACGGGGCCGCAACGACGCGCCCTCCGGGACCGTCGCGATCTTCGGCCCCGGCTGGCGCTCGGACACCGTCCTCGACGAGAAGGACTCCTGGTCGCTGCTGAAGAAGACCTCCGAGACCTCCGTCGCCCTGGTCGGCACCAACGGCCTGGAGCTCGGCTTCAACGCCACCTCGGGTGGCGGCTGGCGGCCCGAGCCGGGCGCAGAGGAACTGAGGCTGACCGGTTCGACGACCGGCTCCTTCACCCTCCGGGACACCGCCGGCAAGGTCACGACCTTCACGAAGGCCGATCCCGGCCTGCCCGCCTGGCAGGCGAGCGCGGTCCAGCAGGAGGGCCTGACCGGCTCCACCCAGGTGGTCTCCGAGGCCGTGACGGTGGACGGGAAGAAGC
Source organism: Streptomyces sp. NBC_01408 (assembly GCF_026340255.1). GTDB lineage: Bacteria > Actinomycetota > Actinomycetes > Streptomycetales > Streptomycetaceae > Streptomyces. The sequence goes on from NZ_JAPEPJ010000001.1 coordinate 4,852,652, forward strand.
TCGTCCGCCCGCAGCGCATCGTCGCCTCGACCTCGGCGGCCTCCGCCGAGACCTGCATGGCCGCACCCGCCACCAAGGGCTGCCGCGCCCTGGAGTTCGTGTACGCCACGACGACCACGGCCACCGGGCACAGCGCCGCGGCCGAGTTCGGCGACTTCACCGGCCAGGTGAAGGAGATCCGCCAGTGGTCCACCGAGCCCGGCGCGGCGAACGCCACCGCCCGGCCGGTCGCCTCGTACCGCTTCGACGCCGCCGGACGGCTGCGCCAGGTCTGGAACCCCAACCTGTCGCAGGGCAGCCAGAACCAGTACTCGTACGACAGCGCGGGCCGGGTCTTCTGGCTGCACGCCCAGAACGAGCTGGCCTGGAACTTCACCTACGGCAAGGCGGGCAACAGCTCCGCCGCCGGTGAGGGCATGCTCCTGAAGCTCTCCCGGCCCGGCCTGAAGCGGGGCACCAAGGACGTCGAGGAGGACGCGTCCACCCAGTACGTGGTCTACGACGTGCCGCTGAACGGCGCGAAGGCCCCGTACGCCATGGGCGCGGCCGACGTCGCCGCCTGGGGACAGGCCGACGCCCCCACCGACGCCACGGCCGTGCTCCCGCCGGACACCCCGGTCTCCGCCCATGACGGAGCCGCCCTGACCAGCGGCTCGTACGGCCGCGCGTCGGTCGTCTACACCAACGCCTCGGGCCGCGAGGTCAACACCGCCGCTCCCGGCGGTCACCTCACCACCACCGAGTACGACCAGCAGGGCAACATCGTCCGTTCGCTGTCCGCGGCGAACCGGTCCCTCGCCCTGGGTCTCACCCCGGCGGACGTCACCGCGCAGAACGAGCTGGGCATCGCCAAGCTCGGGACCGCCGAGCGGGCCGAGGCGCTGTCCGCCCGGACCGTCTACGACGACGAGGGCCTGCGCGCCGTCGAGACGCTCGGTCCGCTGCGGCGCATCGCGCTGGCCGACGACCTGAAGTCGGGCAGTACGGTCCTCGTCGCGGCGGGCACCACGGTCACGGCCCGCAACTGGACGAAGGCGGTCTACGACGAGGGCCGCCCCACCGACGGGACCGCCGTGGTGGAGAACCAGATCACCGGCTCGGTGGAGGGCGCCCAACTGCCCGAGCACCCGACGCTGATGGCCGACGCCCGCAGCGCCAAGCAGGTGTACGACTGGAAGAAGGGCCTCCCGACCCAGGCCGTCGAGGACGCCGACGGCGAGGCGCTGACCTCGCTGACCGAGTACGACGACCAGGGCCGCGCGGTCAAGGAGACCCTGCCCGGCGCCACCGGCACCGACGCGACGACCCAGCTCACCCAGTACTGGTCCGCGGCCGGCACCGGCCCGTGCTCGGGTCGCCCCGAGTGGGCCGACCTGCCCTGCTCGACCGGCCCGGCCGGTGACATCACGGGCGGCGGTTCGAACCCCTCGAAGCGGCCGACGGTCACCTCCGAGTACAACTGGTGGGGTCACGAGACCAAGGTCACCGAGACCGTCGGCGCCCAGTCCCGGACCACCACCAGCAGCTACGACAACGCCGGGCGCGTCGAGTCCGTCAAGGTCACCGGCGGTCTCGGTGAGGCCACCCCGGAGACCCGGACCGAGTACGACCCGGACACCGGCAACCCGGTGAAGACCGTGTCCGCCACCGCGGGCACCATCACCATGGAGTACGACAAGCTCGGCCGTCTCATCGCGTACACGGACGCCGACGGCGGCGTCACGCGGACGGAGTACGACCTGCTCGACCGGCCCACCCGGATCAGCGACTCGGTGCCGTCCGCGGTGACGTACGCCTACGACCACGCCGCCGAGCCGCGCGGCATGGCCACCTCCGCCACCGACTCGGTCGCCGGCACCTTCGGCGTCAGCTACGACGCCGACGGTCAGGTGGCCTCCGAGAAGCTGCCCGGCGGCTACACGCTCACCCAGCGGGACGATGCCGCGGGTGCGGTCGTCGCCAGGAGCTACACCCGGGACAGTGACGGCCTGTCCGTCATGACCGACACGGTCACCCGCTCCGTCCACGGCGAGATCACCCAGCACTCCGGCTGGTCGAGCCAGTCCTACGACTACGACGGCCTCGGCCGTCTGACGTCCGTCCGGGACCAGGCGGGCGACGTCTGCACGACCCGTACCTACACGCACGACAAGCGGGCCAACCGGACCTCGTCCACCACGGCCACCGGCGCCGTCGGCGCGGCCTGCCCGACCACGGGAGGCACCGTCCGGACCCACTCCTACGACAGCGCCGACCGGCTGACGGACGCGGGCACCGCGTACGACGCCTTCGGCCGGACCACCGCGCTGCCCGGCAGCACGCTCGACTACTACACCAACGACCTCGTACGCCGTCAGACCACGGCGGACCAGCGCCAGACCTGGGCGCTCGACCCCAACCACCGCATCCGGTCCTGGACGGTGGAGGCGAACAGCGAGGGTACGTGGACCCAGGTCGAGTCCAAGCGCAACCACTACGACGGTGAGGGCGACAGCCCCCGCTGGATCGTGGAGGACACCGGCACCGGCGAACTCACCCGCATCGTCGACTCCGTGACGGGCGAGTTCTCGGCCACCACCTCAGCCGCCGGGGACACCGTGCTCCAGCTGTCGAACATCCACGGTGACGTCGCCCTCCAGCTCCCCCTGGACCCGGAGCAGGCACCGCTGGTGCTCGACACCGACGAGTACGGCAACCCCCGCTCCGGCCAGCCCGCCGTCCGGTACGGCTGGCTCGGCGGCAAGCAGCGCTCCGGCGAGACCCTCTCGGGCCTGACCCTGCTCGGGGTACGCCTCTACAACCCGGACACCGGCCGTTTCACGAGCACCGACCCCGACCCGGCGGGCGGCGCCAACGCCTATGCCTACTGCTCGGCCGACCCGGTCAACTGCCGTGACACCACGGGCATGCTGGACTACACCTTCAAGTTCCAGCTGGGGATGGGCCGGGCCTACCTGTCCGACTTCTTCAGCCACTTCATGAGGAACTTCGGCAAGATCTTCCCCTTGAAGGGCCGCGCGAAGTCCATCACGCGGGTCGGCCAGACGATGGATCTCCGGGACTCCATAGCGGGCTTCGGTTCGATCAACTTCAACGTGCGGGTGGGCTACATCGGTTCCACCAGCCTGCGGCTCGACGCGCGCAAGGGGAGCATCGTCTACGGCAAGAACTCGTACATCCACTTCGAGCTCAACAAGCCGAAGTCGGACAGCAAGCGGTACGGGCAGTTCTACCTGACCGTCCACGGCCATACGAACGGCAAGACGTGGGCCGACAGGTGGATCCCCGGATTCATGTACAAGAAGGGTGCCAACAACACCTGGAGCAAGCTGGCGAGCAACCTGCGCCGCCACGTCTGGTAACCACCGCTTCATAGCCCGGAGGGGCGGCATGCGCGCACGCGCATGCCGCCCCTTTCGGCTGAGCGGCCACGGTGCGGCCTGCGGCCGTGCTCTCCAAGTCATGCAGTGTTCATGCCAAATCCACGGCGGTATGGCGTTGCGCTGGCGCGACGGTTACGAACCGCGCCGATGCTGGTCACGATCCGCGTGCCCTGCCCTGCTCCGCCCCTGCAGCGGATCCGTCCCGTCCCTGACCTGAAGGAGCCACTTCGTGCCCCTCTCCCGCATCCGGCGGTCGAGCGTGATCGCCGCCCTGGCCGCCCTCGCGGCGCTCGCCGCGACGGTGCCCGCGCAGGCCCACCCGTCCCGGGGTGCCGCGCTGCCGGCCGTCGCCCCCCGGGCCGAGACCGCCGCCCTGTACGACGACGAGGAAGGCGGCACCGCGGACGCCGACGACCCGGCGATCTGGCGCAACGCGGCCGACCCCGGCCGCAGCCTGGTCGTGGCCACGGCGAAGGAGGGCGGCCTGCGGGTCTACGACCTCGACGCCCACCAGATCCAGTCCGTCCCCGCCCCGGCCGGCCCCGCGCCCGGCGACGCACCGGGCCGCTTCAACAACGTGGACCTCGTCCACGGGATGCGGCTCACGCCGGGCCGCGCCGACCTGGCGGTGACCACCGACCGCGGCAACGACCGGCTGCGCTTCTACCGCATCGACCGCGACCGGCCCGGCGGCCCCCTCACCGACGTCACCGACCCGGCCGCCCGCCCCGTCTTCTCCGCCGACCAGGACGAGGTCAACGGGCAGCGGACCGCCTACGGCCTCGCCACCTGGACCGACCGCGCCACCGGCCGTACGTACGCCCTCGTCAGCCGGCGTGAGACCACGACCATCGCGCTGCTGGAAATCGTGCCCACCGGCTCCGGCACGGTCGGCTACCGCAAGGTCCGCACCCTGGACCTTCCCGCCGCCTTCCGGCTGCCGGGCGGCGCCACCTGGTCGCCGTGCGCCGAACCGGGCCAGCTGCCCCAGGTCGAGGGGATGGTGGTCGACCCGGCCGACGGCACGCTCTACGCGGGCCAGGAGGACATCGGCATCTGGCGGCTGCGGGCCGACCTCACCGGCACGCCGCAACTGATCGACAAGGTCCGCGAGTACGGCACGCCCGGCACCTACGACGAGCAGACCGAGGAGTGCGTGCCCGGGCCCGACGCCGGATTCGGCGGCCGCCGCCTCTCCGCCGACGTGGAAGGCCTCACCCTGGTCACCCAGCCCGACGGGGACGGCTACCTCCTCGCGTCGAGCCAGGGCGACAACACCTTCGCGGCTTACGACCGGGAGACCGGCGACGACAACGAGTACGAGGGCGGCTTCCGGATCACCGCGTCCGGCGCGCTCGACGGCTCCGAGGAGTGCGACGGCGCGGCAGCCCTCAACGCGCCCCTGGGGAACAAGTACCCGAGGGGTCTCCTCGTCGTCCAGGACGGCCACGAGACCCCCGTGAGCGCGGACCGCACCGCCACCAACTTCAAGTTCGTGGACCTCGGCAAGGTGATGGACGCCCTGGAGGACTGACGGGCAACGGCCGCCGCCGGCCGGTCAGACGGGCTCCTTCGCCCGGGCCGGCGGACGGCCGGCTGCGGCCGTGGCCAGCCGGAGCACGTGCTCCACCGGCCCGCGGCGCAGCGGACTGCCGGCCCAGACCCGCTGCCACGCCCAGGTCAGGACCAGGGCCGCGCCGCTGAACAGGAACCAGGCCGACCAGGACGCGGCGCCGTGCGCCGGGCCGGCCAGCACCAGCGCGTGGACGACGTACGCACTCAGCGCCATCGCCCCGAGCAGCGTGAACGGGCGCAGCAGCCCCGCACCGAACCGGCCCCGCGCGAGCAGCGCGCACAGCCCGATGAGGGCGCAGCCCACGCCCGCGTTGCCCAGCGTCTCCAGGGGCGTCTGGCTGTACGGGTCCGCCACGAGCAGCCAGTGCCAGGACGTGCTGGGCACGGCGCCGTACTGCCCGCTCAGCACCTCGCGCACGGGGTCGGCGGCGGCCATGGCCTCCGGGTGGTGGACCGCTATCGCCTCCAGCAGCCGCTCCCGCGTGCCGAACAGGTGCGTGGCGACCCAGGCGGAGCCGTATCCGACGAACGCGGCCACCGCCCCCCACACCGCCATCCGCAGGGCCACCGCGCGGCGGCGCACGTCGCACAGCCGGCCCAGAGCCATCCCGGCCAGGACGTACGGGAAGTAGGTGGCCAGCGGATACGCGCCGGTCAGCAGGAGCGCGCACAGCGCGTCGCCCAGCCCGGCCCAGCTGGTCAGGTCGGCGGCCTCGGGGACCAGGCCCCGCCCGGACGCCTCGTACCCGAAGACCGGGCCCAGCAGGTACGAGAGCACCGGCCCCGCTGCTACCGAGACGGCCGCGACGGCGGTCAGCACGGGGGTGGACATCCGGGTGAACGGCTCGGCGGCGAGGAAGTACACGGCGAAGAAGGCCAGGATGACGAGGATCCCGGGCCACAGCCCGGCCAGCCACAGGCCGAGCGCGGCCAGGACGGCGCAGCGGACCAGCAGCGGACGGTACCGCAGCGCCCAGCCCCCGGGCTGCGCGGCCGGGTCGCGGCCGCGCTGGGCCAGGACGAGGGAGAGGCCCGCGAGGAGCGTGAAGAGGGCCGGGGCGCGTCCGTCGGCCGCCATCATCAGGTACCCGGCGCCTTCGGGCCGCGGGCCCGGTCCGACGTGCACGGCGAACATGCCGAGGACGGCGAGGCCGCGCACGGCATCGACCCCGGCCAGCCGGCCCGTGCCGCCGCCGCTGCCCGCCCCCTTCTCCGCTCCCACGCCCGCTGCCTCGCCCGCGCCCGTCCCCACACCCGTTCCCCTGCCCGCCGCCGCGCCCGATCCCGCGGCTGTGTCCGCGGCCGCCCCCGTGTGCCTCACGCGTCGCACTTCACGCTGTCGCGCACCTTCTCCAGCCCGGCGGCGTACAGCCCGCCGAAGCCAGGGACCGCGGCGCCACCGGCCAGGCCCGCCAGTCCCGGTACGGTCCACCGCTTTCCGCCGGCGGCCGCACGGGTGCCCGTACGGGAAGCGCGTCGCATGGCGGGGTCTCTCCTCGATCCGGTGACGTGGTCGGACCGGCGGTTTTTCGAGCCGCCAGTCCGCCCCGGGAAAGTATCAAGGACCGCATAACCAGGTAATAAGGAGGTATAGGGGCGGCAAAGCGGGGGTGGCCGGACCGGGTGGGAGGGCGCCGTAACCCGGGGACCGGCCTCGCTGTTGCACAGTCGGCGGGTCCACCCACGGTGAACGGAGTTCCGATGCCGCAGCTGACCGACGAGGCCGTGAGCGAAGGCCCGGGAGGTGACCGGCCCGAGCCGGAGCGGGCCGGAACGTGGATGACCCCGGAGGCTTACGGGGCTTCGCGCGCCGGGTTCTGGGCCGCGGCCGTCGTCCTGGTCACCGACACCGACGGCCGCGTCCTCGTCCAGAGCGTCGACTACCGCGCCGACCGGCTGCTGCCCGGCGGAGCGGTGGACGCGGGAGAGGCACCCTCCGCCGCGGCGGCCCGCGAGATGCGCGAGGAGCTCGGCGTCGACGGCCACTACCCGCGCGGCCTGGCCGTCGACTGGATCCCGGCCGACACCCCGGGGATCCCGCCCGAGATGCGATTCCCCGGCGAGATCCTGCACGTCTACGACGGCGGCACCTGGACCCCGGACCGGATCGACGCCGTCCGGCTGCCTGCCCAGGAGATCACCGGCATCGACTTCGCCGAGCCCGCCGACCTGCCCGCCCTGATGGACGCGGGCGACGCCCGCCGCGCCCTGTCGGCGCTGCGTGCCCGCATCAACGGCACCGGCACCGCGCTCCTGGAGGACGGCCGCCCCACCGCGCCCACCGCCCTCGACCGGCTCGGCGTGCTCCGCAGCCGCCGCACCCCGCAGCACGGCGCCTGGCACCCCGGCCCGGTCCCGGCGCACCTGCCCGTCCGGGACCGGTCGGGCTGGCTCTTCGCCCCCGACGGCCGCGTCCTGCTCCTGATCGCCCGCGCCACGGGCACCGCCCACCTCCCGCCCCCGACGGCGGGAGCCGTCTCGGGGGCGCTCCCGCTCGGCTACCGGTACGGGGCCCGGGCCGCCCATGCCCGCACCGCGGCCCGCCTCACGGCGGTCCCTGCGGCCGCGGACCCGGCGTACGCCCGGCTGCTGGCCACGCCCGAGCAGGTCCGCGAGCTCAGCGACTGGGGCCCGGCCGGCCACGATGAACTCGCGGCGGTCCACGCGGCCCGCGGCCACCTCTCGCTGCCCGCCCCCGCCCGCACGCCGCCCACCGAACTCCCCGCGGAGGGCACCCGCTGGTGACGGGCGCCGCCCATGGCCCCGGCGATCACCGCCGTGGGCGGCGAAATCCGGCGTACGCGGCGCGCGGTCCCGCAGCATGGGGCCATGAGCGACAGCACGATCACCTACACCCTGTACATCCAGGCCGATCCCGCCCGGGTCTGGCAGGCCCTCACCGAGCCCGCCCTCACCCGGCGGTACTGGGGCCTGAGCTTCGAGACCGACTGGGCGGTGGGCTCGCCGATGGCCTGGGTCGAGCGCGGGAACCGCACCAGCGACCCCGCGCAGGTGGTCCTCGACTGCGTCCCGGACCGCCGGCTCGCCTACACCTGGCACACTTTCACCCCCGAGTGGGCGGCCTCGGCCGGGATCGGTGAGGAAGTGCGGGCCCAACTGGCCCAGGAGCGGCGTACGAAGGTCACGTACGAGATCGAGCCGGTCGGCGACGCCCTGGCCCGGCTGACCATCCTCCACGAGGACTTCGAACCCGGCGGCACGCTGATCGGCATGTGCAGCCGGGCCTGGCCGATGCTCGCCTCCAGCCTCAAGACCCTCCTGGAGACCGGTGCCCCGCTGCCCGAGCCCGGGCACGAGGCGGGGCAGGAGCTTTGACGCGACCCTGACCACCGGCCGTTCACGGGGGTCGTGTGGAATGGGGGCATGGGGAGAGGGAGCAACAGACAGCGGCCGTGCGCGGCCGGCCGGCGGGCCGACTCGCCGAACAGCGCGCGGACCGGCTCGAAGACCGGTCCCGGCGTCGGCCCGGCGACCGCCGGGGAGCCGCCCCGGGGCGGTCTCCGGGCCCGCCGGGGACCGGGCCGGGAAGGTGCGGCCCGATGATCCCCGTCGAGCCTTCCGGGGGAGCCCGGCCCGCCGAGCACTGGCGCTACACCGGCCACCTGGAGTCCCTGGCCGCCGTCGCGGGCCGGGCCGGGGAGGCCGAGGTCGTCGCCGCCGTGCTGCGCGACCCCGACCCGGTGATGGCCGAGAGCGCGGTGGTCACCCACCTCGACCGCCGGGCCGCGCGGCTGCTCGCCGACGAGGCGTTCCCCGCCTGGGCCCGGGCCATGACCCCCGTACTGGCCGGCCGCGAGTTCCCGGAGCGCAGGCTGCGCGAGTGGAACCTGCTCAAGGCCATCACCCGGGGCGAGCCCTGGTCCGCCGCCGCCCTCACCGCCGCCTCCGACTGGTGCCAGCGCACCGCCGCCCAGTCGCTGACCTCGTACGAGGCCCTCAGCCTGCTGGCCGACGCCGCCCGCACCCGCCGTGTCCGCAACGCCGCCGCCGAGCGGCTGCGCAGGTGGGCCGCTGGGGACGGCCCCGCGCCGGGGCCCGTGCGCCCCTGCTGACGTGAGGCAGGCACATCCGGACGTAAGGTTGTTGAACGGCTGATAAGGGAAAGTGGGGGTGCTGATTCCACGCATACTGCGCTGGAGTCTCGTCACAGGCCCGTGCGGGCCTTAAGGTGCCGTTACCCGGCCGGGTGTCCGTGTTGAGCCGCTCCCGTTCCGCTGGAGGATTGACGCTCCGTGTCACACCTTTCACAGGCTCCCGTCACCACCCCCGAGGGCGAGCCGGCCCCGTCCGCCCCCACCGCGTACAGCGCGGTCGAAGGCTGGTTCTCCGCGTCCGACCAGGTGCTCTTCGACTGGTTCCTCACGCGTCAGGACACCGGCGACCCCCTGCCGGGCGATCTCCTGGAACTCGGCGCGTTCATGGGGAAGAGCGCCATCTTCCTCGGCGGCCACCTGCGGCCGGGGGAGGAGTTCACCGTCTGCGACCTCTTCGGCTCTCCCGTGACGGACGAATCGAACCTCGCCGAGACCCAGAGTTCGTACCCCACCCTCACGCGCCGCGGATTCGAGACGAACTACCTCGCCTTCCACCCGGCGCTGCCGACGGTGATCCAGGCCCCGACCTCCGTGGTCGCCGACCGGGTCCGCCCCAAGAGCTGCCGCTTCGTCCACATCGACGCCTCCCACCTGTACGAGCACGTGGTGACGGACATCGAGACCTCGCGGACCGTGACGGCCCCCGGAGGGGTCGTGGCCTTCGACGACTACCGGACCGAGCACTGCCCCGGCGTCGCGGCCGCCGTCTGGGCCGCCGTGGTCCGCGGTGAGCTGCACCCGATCTGCGTGTCGGCCTCGAAGCTCTACGCCACCTGGGACGACCCCGCGCCCCACCAGGAGGCACTCCGGGCCTGGCTGGAGGGCCGTGCGGACCTCTGGCACGGCATCGACACCGTCGCGGGCCGTCCCCTGGTCCGCATCGGCGACCAGGGGGCCGTGGTGCCCACGCCGCCGCAGCCCCTGCACCCCGCGCCCCTGGCGGAACCGGCCCCGGTCCCCGTGCGCAGACCGGGCGCCAGGTGGCGCAGGCTCGCCAAGGACCTGCTGCCCCCCGTCGTCACGCGGGCGATCGTCGCCCGGAACAAGCGGCGCCGCGCCCGCGGCTGACCGGCGTACCCGCAGGCCCCCGCATCCGGGGGCCTGCGTGCGCGCGTCAGTTGCCCCGGCGGACCCGGGCGGCCCGGCGGGCCTCGGCGGTCTGCCGGGCCTCCGCCGTCTTACGGGACTCCTTGCCCTTGCCCACCCGGCCCGGCCGGGTGCCCATCCCGCGGAAGCCGAGCTCCGTGCCCGAGGGCTTGCCCTTGGCGTCGGTCGGCGCTGCGCCCGCCAGCGGCACCCCGGAGGGGGTCTTGGCGCCGGTGATCCGGCTCAGCGCGGCCTCGCCGGAGCGCACCTGGGTGATGGTCGGCCGGATCCGGGCGTCGGACATCAGCCGCACCATGTCACGGCGCTGGTTCGGGGTGACCAGGGTGACGACCTTGCCGGACTCGCCGGCCCGGGCGGTACGGCCACCCCGGTGCAGGTAGTCCTTGCTGTCGGCCGGCGGGTCGACGTTGACCACGAGGTCGAGGTCGTCGATGTGGATGCCGCGCGCCGCCACGTTGGTCGCGACCAGGACGCCCACGGCCCCGGTCTTGAACTGCGCGAGGGTCCGGGTGCGCTGGGGCTGCGACTTGCCGCTGTGCAGCCCCTCCGCCCGTACGCCCATGGCCCGCAGGTGCTTCACGAACTGGTCGACGCCGTGCTTGGTGTCCAGGAACATCAGCACCCGGCCCTCGCGGGCCGCGATCTCGGTGGCCGCCGAGTACTTGTCGGCCGCGTGGATGTGCAGGACGTGGTGGTCCATCGTGGTCACCGCGCCCACCTGCGGATCGACGGAGTGCGCGACCGGATCCTTCAGGTAGGAGCGGACCAGCTGGTCGACATTGCGGTCCAGGGTGGCCGAGAACAGCATCCGCTGCCCCGCGTGGTGCACCTGGTCCAGGATCTCGGTGACCTGCGGCATGAAGCCCATGTCGCACATCTGGTCGGCCTCGTCGAGCACGGTGATCCGCACCCGCTCCAGGTGCACGTCACGCCGTCCGATCAGGTCGCTGAGACGGCCCGGAGTGGCCACCACGACCTCGGCGCCGGTGCGCAGCGAGCTGACCTGCCGGCCGATGGAAAGCCCGCCGACGACCGTGGCCATCCGCAGCTTCAGGGCCTCGGCGTACGGGGTCAGCGCCTCGGTCACCTGCTGGGCCAGCTCGCGCGTCGGTACGAGGACCAGCGCGAGCGGACGCTTGGGGTCCGCCTGCTGTCCCGCCGTGCGCGCCAGCAGGGCCAGGCCGAAGGCGAGGGTCTTGCCGGAGCCGGTCCGCGCGCGGCCGAGGACGTCCCGGCCGGCCAGCGCGTTGGGCAGCGTCGCCGCCTGGATGGGGAAGGGGGTCTCCACCGCCAGGTCGGCCAGCTTCGTCACCAGCTCTTGGGGCAGGTCGAGCTCGGAGAACGAATCCACCGGCGGAAGCGCCGGAGTCTTCGGCTCGTGCATCGTGAACTCACCCTGCGGTCCGATGCTGCGAGGGGCCTTGCCGCCGTTCTTGGCGCCGCCCTTCACACCGAAACGCCCATGAGCTGACGGGTTCCTCATGCAGAACCTTTCGAAGCGAGAACAAGATGGTCAACCGCCCATGGTACCAGCGGGGGCCCCGCCCGACCGGCGTCCGTTTCGCCGGCCCGCGGAAGACGGCGGGGCCGCAGGCACTGCTCCCTCGAATCACGGACAGCACGGGCAGAAGTTCGAATAGACGCCGCGTCCCCGGTTGGCCGCGTTGAGCGTGTGGTGCGCGGGGTGGTCGGGCAGGATCGAGACGGCCGTGTGTGCGGCCCGCAGTGGAACGTTGAGAAGGATCAGCCAGATGGCAACAGGCATCGTGAAGTGGTTCAACTCGGAGAAGGGGTTCGGCTTCATCCAGCAGGACGACGGCGGCCCCGACGTGTTCGTGCATTTCTCCGCGATCGCGGCCACCGGTTTCAAGTCGCTGGAAGAGAACCAAGCGGTCGAGTACAACGTCACCCAGGGCCCCAAGGGCCCCCAGGCCGAGCAGGTGGTTCCCCGCCGGTAGTACCGCTTCACGAGCCGAGCCCGTGAGATGAGCCCCGCCGGTCCGCCCGGCGGGGCTCATGCGTGTCCGTACCGGCTCAGACGGCCCGGTGCAGGGCGATCAGCAGCCGCCACAAGTGGCCGGCCAGGGCGGCCGGGTCCGCCGGGACGGTGTCGTGGAGCCAGTCCGCGAGCACGCCGGTGAAGGTGGCGGCGACCGCGGAGGCGACGAGGTCGGGGTGCGGGGCCCCGGCCGCCTCGCGTTCGGCGCGGGCGCGGGCGCGCAGTTCCCGGTTCAGGCGGTCGCCGAGGGGACCCGCCCCGCCCGGCAGCAGCAGGGTGCGGTACAGCGGGGCCCGGCCGGCCGCGCCGCTCAGGAACTGCGCCAGTGCGGCCGGGGGCCGGGCCGGGGGGAGCGCCGCCGGTTCCGTCTGCCAGGCGTGCAGGGCGTCCACCGCGGCGTGCACCACGTCGGCGCACGCGTCCACGGCGAGCGCGGTGAGGTCCTCGTAGTGCAGGTAGAAGGTGGCGCGGCCCACCCCGGCCCGGCGGACCACCGCCGAGACGCTGACCTCGGAGAGCGGCCGACCGGCGCACTCGGCGAGCAGGCTCTCGCGGAGCCGGGCCTTGGTGCGGGCGGTACGGGGGTCCTCCGGGCTCATGCGGCCAGCAGCGCCGCGCCGAGGGCCAGGGCGCCGGGCAGGGCCTGGGCGACGAGGATCCGGCGGTTGGCGGTCGCGGCCCCGTACACCCCGGCGATGATCACGCAGGCGAGGAAGAAGATCTGCGTGGCGAGCGAGTCGATGACGAGCGACCAGACCAGGCCGGCGGCGAGGAAGCCGTTGTACAGGCCCTGGTTGGCGGCCAGGGGTGCCGTGAGGCGGGCGGTGTCCGCGTCGAAGCCGGACAGTGCGCGGCCGGGCGGCCGCTGCCACAGGAACATCTCCAGGACCAGGAAGTACGCGTGCAGGGCGGCGACTATGCCGATGAGGACCTGGGCGACGGTGTGCACGGCCGGCTCCACTTCTCTGAGGATGCGATTTCCTGGACAACTGTACAGGAAGTCAGGTCCCCCCACCCGAGCGGGCCGGTCAGCCCTGCCGCACGGAGATGGCCGAGACCGGGCAGGCGCGCGCCGCCTCGCGGACCAGTGGGCTGCCGCCGCCGTCCTCGCGGCCCGGGAGCAGCTCGCTGAATCCGTCGTCGTCCTGGGTGAAGACCTCCGGCGCGGTCAGGGCGCACTGGCCGGCGCCGATGCAGACGCCGGTGTCGATCTCGATGTGCACGGGGGCGGCGGTCATCCGCCTCACCACGCCACGGGGAGTTCGATCAGGCCCTGGATGGTGTCTCCGGGCTTGAACGGGATCCGGTCCGGTTCGGCCGCCAGCCGCAGTCCCGGCAGCCGGTCGAACAGCGTGCCCAGCGCGATCTCCAGCTCGGCGCGGGCCAGGTTCTGGCCCAGGCACTGGTGGATGCCGAAGCCGAAGGCCAGGTGGTGCCGGGCGGGCCGGTGCCAGTCCAGCACGTCCGGCTCCGCGAAGACGGCCCCGTCCCGGTTGATGACGGAGGTCGAGAAGATCACCCCGTCGTCCTCGCGGATCGTCACCCCGCCCACCTCGATGTCCTCGGTGGCCACCCGTAGCATCCCGTCCGCGATCGACAGGAAGCGCATCAGCTCCTCCACGGCCTCCGACATCAGGGACGGGTCCGCCCGGAGCTCGGCCAGCTGCTCCGGGTGCCGCAGCAGGGTGAAGGTACCGAGCGAGATCATGTTGGCGGTGGTCTCGTGCCCCGCGACCAGCAGGATCGTGGCCAGTGCGACCAGCTCCTCGACGTCGACCTCACCGGCCTCCAGGCGCCGGCTGACGAGCTCGTCGAGCAGCCCGTCGCCCGGGTCGCGGCGTTTGCGCTCGATCAGGTCGCGGAAGTACGCGTCGAGCTGCCGCCGGGCCTCCTCCACGTCGGCCGCCTCGGGCCCGCGCAGCAGCCGCCGCGTCCGGCCCTCGAAGAACTCGTGGTCCTCGTAGGGGACCCCGAGCAGTGCGCAGATCACCATCGACGGCACCGGCAGGGCGAAGTCGCCCACCAGCTCCGCGGCCGGGCCCCTGGCGACCATGGCGTCGATCAGCCGGTCCACGGTCCGCTGGATGCGCGGGCGCAGGGCGGCGGTCCGCTTCAGGGTGAAGCTGGGGATCAGCATCCGGCGCTGGACGTGGTGCGCGGGATCGTCGACCCCGAGGAGCGCGGTGCGCCGGTTGCTCAGGTCCTTGAACCGCTGGGTGGGCGCCGGGAAGGCGGCGTTCTGGCGGTCGGACGAGAGCCGGCCGTCGCAGAGCAGGGCCCGCGCCTCGGGGTGGCCCGTGACCACCCATACGGACCGTCCGTCGAAGAGCGTGACACGGGTGAGCGGCCGACCCTCCCTCAGGGGCTGGTAGGCGGCCGGCGGGTGGTAGGGGCAGGTCCGGTCCTGGGGAAAGGTCAGGGCGGCGGATTCTGGCATGGTGCACCTCGCAAGCGATGGGTCCGTATTGCCGGACTCCATTACATGCCTGAGGCACCTATCTCCTCCATGCCACTTCCGGCCAGATCGCCCGTGTTCCCCCGGAGGGCCCGGCGGGAGCCCGGACGGGCGGGCCGGGAGCTCAGAGGTGGGCGTCCAGGAACGCCCGGAACTCCTCGCGCGCCATCGGCCCCTCGTGCGCGGCCACCGCCTCGCCGTCCTTGATCAGCACGGCGGTCGGCGCGCCGGTCACGGCGTACCGCCGGGTGGGCTCGGGGCAGCGGGTCATGTCGGTGCGGACGGCGGTGAACCGCGTGCCGTACTCCTCGGCCAGTTCCGCCACGACCGCGTCCATGGCGCGGCACGCCTCCAGGGCCTTGGGCCAGGATCCGCAGAAGTAGGCGAGAACCGGCCCGGTCGCCATGGACAGGATGAAGTCGAACTCCTGGTTCTCCAGCGGCTGGTGTACCCGACGTGCCATGCGTGGTGCTCCTCGCTCGTGCGTCCCCGTGATCGGGAGGCGGCCACCATCATCGCCGCTCCGCCGCAGGTCTCGTTGTCAGTGGCGCCTGTGATGCTGGGCCCATGGACGACAGGATGCTCCGGCGCCGGGTCTACGGCGCCGACCACGAAGACCCCGACCCCGGCCCGCGCCCCGGCCACGTCTACGGCGAACTCGTGGGCGGCCCGCTGGACGGGCTCCTCCTGGACATCACCGGCTGGAGCGCGCCCCAGCTCGCCGAGGAAGCCCGTCTCCCCACGGAGATAGGGCGCTACGGAGCCGGCGGCCGTGCCCACTACCGCCGCCGCCCGGCGGACCCGGGCCGCTGGGACTGGGCGGGGGACAGCCGCTGAGCGGCGGAGCCCCCGGTGCGCCGACGCGCGACCGGGGGCTCCGTACCGCTCTTCCGGCACGACGCGGCACGGCACGGTACCGGCACGGCACGGCGCCGGGTCCGGCCTCGTCAGCGGGCCGCGGCGCCCTGGCTCACCCGGCGGGCCCACAGCACCAGCGGTACCTGGAGCGGCAGCCGGGCCAGCGCCACAGCCTGGACGGCGGGGGAGCGTCGGCGGGCGTCGGCGGCCATCTTCACGTTCGCCGGGAACACGCCGACGAAGAACGCCGCCGTGGCCAGCGCCGCCACCCGGCGGGTCCGCGGATGGGCGACACCGGCCGCGAGCGCGAGCTCGGCCGCGCCGCTCGCGTACGTCCACTGCCGCGGGCTGCCCGGCAGCGAGCGCGGAACGGTCGCATCGAACTGCTTGGGCGCCACGGCGTGCGCGACGGCGGCACCGGCCAGCAGACCGGCGAGCAGCAGGGGGGAAGAGGGGACGCGCGGCATCGGGGTTCCTCTCGGAGGGGCCTGGAGCCGCGATCCTACTCGCGGGTAGGGGTGGCGGCGGGGCCTAGTGCTGTGGCCGGAAAGGTTCACCGGGTCGCGCCGCCCGGTATGGCGCCTCGCCGCGTTGTCGGACCGCGCCGGTACGTCCAGTACGAGCCGCGGCCCTCCGCCTTGCGATGCACCGCACCGGACGACGCGCCCCGGCAAACCTTTCTGGCCACAGCACTAGGGAGGCGGCCCGGTGACCGCCCGGTGACTGCCCGGCGGCCGCCCCGGTGGCCGCCCCGGAAAAATCTCTGAAGAATTTCGCGGGAGCTGTCGATCCGGCCGTCGTCCGATCGACGCAGGGGTGAGAGGCAGGGAAAGCCCCCGCCCTCCCGACCGAGGAGTCACCATGCCGCGCTTCCTGACGATGATCCGCATCGACGAGCAGAACCTCCCCAACGAAGGCTTCCCCGCCGACTTCGAGGAGCGCATGGGCGCCCTCCTGGAGGAGATCACCAAGGCCGGGGTCATGCTCGACACCGCCGGGCTGCTGCCCACCTCCGAGGCCACCCGGCTCACCTGGTCCGACGGGAAGACCAGCTACACCGACGGCCCCTTCACCGAGACCAAGGAGGTCGTCGGCGGCTACTCCCTGACCCAGTGCAAGGACAAGGCCGAGGCCATCGAGTGGACCAAGCGCTTCCTGGAGATCCACCCGGCGCACTGGAACCTCAGCGCCGAGGTGCGCGAGATCCAGGAGATGTGAGCCCGCGCGGCCCGCGCCACGTTTGCCCTGCCACGTCACGGCTGCTCTGATGGGTGGCCGTGACGGCAGCGAGTACGGCCCAGGCGGTCGAAGCGGTGTTCAGGATCGAGTCCGCGCGGATCATCGCCGGTGTCGCCCGCATCGTGCGGGACGTCGGCATCGCGGAGGAACTCGCGCAGGACGCCCTCGTCGCCGCCCTCGAACAGTGGCCGGACGCGGGAGTCCCCGACAAGCCGGGCGCCTGGCTCATGGCCACCGCCAAACACCGCGCGATCGACCTCGTCCGCCGCAAGGAGACGTACGCGCGCAAGCTCGCCGAGGTCGGCCGGACCCTGGAGGACGTGCGGCCGCCCGCCGAACCGCCGGACCCGGACGACATCGACGACGACCTGCTCAGGCTGATCTTCACCGCGTGCCATCCCGTCCTGGCGACCGACGCCCGGATCGCGCTCACCCTGCGCCTGATGGGCGGGCTGACCACCCAGGAGATCGCCCGGGCCTTCCTCGCGTCCGAGGCCACCGTCGCCCAGCGCATCGTCCGGGCGAAGCGGAGCCTGGCCACGGCCGGGGTGCCCTTCGAGGTCCCGTACGGCACCGACCGCGAAGCGCGGCTCGCCTCCGTCCTCGAGGTCATCTACCTCATCTTCAACGAGGGTTATTCCGCCACCGCCGGCGACGACCTCGTGCGCCCGGCCCTGTGCGAGGACGCCCTGCGCCTCGCCCGCGTCCTGGCCGCCCTGATGCCCGAGGAGCCCGAGGCGCACGGGCTCGCCGCGCTGCTGGAGTTCCAGGCCTCCCGGATCGCCACCCGCACCGGGCCCGACGGGGAGCCCGTACTGCTCGCCGACCAGAACCGAGCCAAGTGGAACCGCCTGCTCATCCACCGGGGCGTCGAAGCGATGCGCCACGCGGGAAGCGGGCCGTACTCCCTCCAGGCGGCGATCGCCGGCTGCCACGCGGCGGCCGTCCGCTACGAGGACACCGACTGGCCCACGATCGCCGCCCTGTACGGACGCCTCGTGCTGCTCGTCCCCTCACCCGTGGTGGAACTCAACCGGGCGGTCGCCGTCTCGATGGCCCAAGGGCCGCAGGCGGCGCTGCCGCTGGTCGACGCCCTCGCGGAGGAACCGGCCCTGCGCTCCTACCACTTGCTGCCGAGCGTACGGGGCGACCTGCTGGAGCGGCTCGGCCGGCCGGAAGAGGCCCGCGCCGAGTTCGAGCGGGCGGCCTCGCTGACCCGCAACGCCCAGGAGCGCGCCCTGCTCCTGCGCCGCGCGGCCCGGACCTGACCTGACCCCTCCGGGCGGGCGCCGCACTGGCCGGGACGGCGCTCTTGTGGCGACGCGGGGGCCGGGTGCACCCTGCGAACCCCCACACCCGGTCGACGAAAGGTCCAGGTGCACCGGAGATGACCGCCCCCAGACGCTGCCGCCGCCTGCTCGTGTCCGCCGCCGTGCTCGCTGCCGCCGCCCTGCCCATCGGCCCGACAGTCGCTGCGGAAGCCGCCCCCACCGGGGAGTTACAGCTCGCGGGACCCACCGAGACGGCGATCCCCGACAGCTGGATCGTGGTACTCAGGGAACCCGCCGGGAGCCGGTCCGCCCGGTCCGTCCACGAGCTGCTGGACCGGGCCGACGGCGCCCGGCTCGGCCACGTGTACCGCTCGGCACTCAACGGCTTCTCCGCCCGGATGAGCCGCGCCCAGGCGGCCCGGCTGGCCGCCGACCCGCGCGTGGCCCGCGTGCACCAGGACACCCGGGTCACCCTGGACGCCCCGGCGCGGGCGGAAGCGGAGACGGCGGACACGGCGGACACGGCCGGGACAGCGGACACGGCGGAGACGGCCGCTCCGGCGGCGACCCAGCCGAACGCCCCCTGGGGCCTCGACCGGATCGACCAGCGCCTGCTCCCGCTGTCCACCACGTACACGTACCGCACCACCGCCCCGGCCGTCCGCGTGTACGTGATCGACACGGGACTGCGCACCACCCACGCGGAGTTCGGAGGCCGGGCCTCCGTCGGGACCGACACGGTGGGCGACGGCCGGAACGGCGAGGACTGCCACGGCCACGGCACCCACGTCGCCGGGATCGCCGCGGGCCGCACCTACGGAGTGGCCAAGGAGGCACGGCCGGTGGCCGTACGGGTCCTCAACTGCCAGGGCTCCGCGAGCACGTCCGGGGTCGTCGCCGGAGTCGACTGGGTGACGGCGAACGCGGTCCGCCCGGCCGTCGCGAACATGAGCCTGGGCGGCGCGGTCAGCACCGTCCTCGACACGGCCGTACGGAACTCCATCCGCGCCGGGATCACCTACACCGCGTCGGCGGGCAGTTCCGGCCGGCCCGACGGGGCCTGCTCCACCTCGCCCGCCCGGGTACCCGAGACCATTGCGGTCGGCGCCAGCGACCGCCTGGACCGCCGGGCCTCCTCCTCCAACTACGGCGCATGCGTGGCCCTCTTCGCGCCCGGGGTGGCGAT
Organism: Streptomyces sp. NBC_01408; assembly: GCF_026340255.1. Lineage (GTDB taxonomy): Bacteria > Actinomycetota > Actinomycetes > Streptomycetales > Streptomycetaceae > Streptomyces. The sequence goes on from NZ_JAPEPJ010000001.1 coordinate 4,871,840, forward strand.
CCCCTCGGCCTGGAAGGACAGCGACACCGCCACCGCGACGCTCAGCGGCACCTCCGCGGCGACCGCCCACACGGCCGGCGCCGCGGCGCTCCACCTCGCCCGGCACCCGGCGGCCACCCCCGGCCAGGTCAAACAGGCCCTGGTCGCGGGCGCCACGACCGGAGTGCTGCAAGGCACCCCGCCGGTCGCACCCGACCGCCTCCTCCACACCCTCTACGAGTAGGGGCCGCGCGGACCGGGCTCAGCGGGTCCGGGAGAAGGCCGCCACGTCCCGCGGGGTCCCGACGGGCCGCCGGGGCGCGGTGAGCGCGACCGGCCGGCGGAACCCGCCGGAGCGGGCGATCTCCTGCACCGTCCCGCGCAGCGCGTCCTGGAAGTCGCCCATGGTGCGGCGGGCCGCGTCCGTGTCCACGTAGATGGAGTTCATGTGCAGGCCGTCCGCGTCCCGCTGGAACCAGGAGCAGGCCCCGTTGGCCCGCGCCGACCACACGTGGGACGCGGGCTGCCAGTCCTCGTGGCGGTCGGCGCCCCGGCACCTGCGCATGTCGATGTACGAGAAGAAGTTCACCGGGTACGGCCAGGAGCGGGCGGCGAACTGCTCGGGCGCCAGCAGCTCCCACGCCCGGACGAACGGCACGTCGATATGCCCGATCATCTCGGTGAACCCGGCCCGGACCGAGGCCATCACCTGGGCGAAGTCCCGGCCGGGCGAGGCGTCGAACTCGATGGGCATGGTGTTCACGAACCAGCCCACCGAGTCCGTCCACACCCCCCGGCCGCGCTCGCTGACCGGCATGAACCCGCGGTAGACGCCGGGACCGCCCGCCTCGCGCAGGCAGACGGCGACGGCGGCGAGCAGCCCCATGAAGGGCTTGCCGTCGACCGTCAGACAGGCCTTCTCGAACACCTCCGTCTCCGCCGCGTCCAGCAGCGTCGAGGCCTCGTTGACGATGGGGTACAGCCGGTCCGGCTCGACACCGAGGTCGAGCGGGAAGCGGGGGAAGAACTCGCCGCCGCGCGCCATGAACTCCTTCCAGTAGCCGAGACGTTCGTCGCTCGCGTCGATGGAGAGGTAGCGGCCGCGCTGCTCCTCCGCGAAGTCGAGGTAGCTCGGGGCGGGGGGCAGCGCGATGTCCTCGCCGCGGCACAGGGCCTCGTAGGCGGTCAGTACCTCGTGGACGACGATCGGCATCGACATGCCGTCGCACACGATGTGGTCGAAGGTGAGGTAGACGGTCGCGGAGTCCTCGCGCAGGACCGCGCCCATGATGAACAGCGGCCAGGAGAGGGTGTCGATGCTCTGCCTGAACCGCTCGGCGAGGAAGCCGCCGAGCCGCTCGGAGGTCTCGAACGTGCCGACGTGCTGGGCTTCGAGGGAGAGTCCGGCGGGGTCGAAGGGCTCGCAGGCCAGCTCACCGGCGAGACGGCGGAACGCGCACCGCAGTACCTCGTGGCGCTGGACGAGGGAGAGCAGGGCCCGGGCCAGGGCCGGTTGGTCCAGCGGCCCGGCCACCTCGAAGGTGACCGAGACCCACGACGCGACGGGGTCGTCGGCGGCCCGGCTCTCCTCGGCGACGGTGAAGTGCTTCTCCTGGTTGAAGGAGGCCCACCTGCCCGACTCGTCGTCCGGACCGCCGGCTTCCGCCGCCGTGGTCCGCAACCGCCACTCGACCACCCGACCGGGTGCCACGTGGTGCATCTCCAGAGGAAACTGCCGCATGCCGTCATCCCTTCGCCCCCCGAGTCAACCCCCCAGGCCCTAACGACCTCCGGCCCGGGGAAGTGACGGAACGACTTGCGGGCCCCCGGTGCCCGGACCCCGTACGCGGGCCGCGGTGGCCAGCAGCAGGCGGACGGACCGGGAGGTGGTGGCCAGTTCCGCGCGGCCGCCGCCGCGGGCCCACTGGTCCAGTGCGTGGAGCAGGGCCGAATCGCAGAAGGTGACCAGGGCCGTGTCGAGGACGAGGCGGCGGGCGCCGCGGGCGGCCCCCTCCGCCAGGAGTCCGCGCAGCGGGGCAGAGGTGAAATGGTCGAACTCCCCGGCCAGGCTGACGGCGAGGACGCCGTCGCGGAGCGTGGCCCGTATGCGGGGGAGGGGATCGGGGCCGGACTCCGCGGTGAGGCCGGCGAAGGACCCCTGCGGGGCCGCGGTGGCCGCGGACGCGGCTTCGGACCGGCCTTCCGGCGGGGCTTCGGACGCGGAGGGTGCCGGGGCGTGTAAGGGGGCGTCTATCGGAGTGCGCATGCCCGCTGCAACGGGCCGCACCCCGGGCGGGAACCGGCGCGCGCCGGTCTTTCACCCGCGCGGACCGAGGTACTGCGCCGTTCCGGCGATCTTCGTCCCACCCCGGTGCCACGGCTGCGCGTCCCTCGTCCGCGGGCGGTGATGGCCGACAGTGGGCGGCGTGGATGTGGAAGAGGTCATCGATGCGCTGTACGGGCTGGCCCCAGCGCGGTTCACGGCGGAACGGGACGCGGCCGCGGCCAGGGCGAAGCGGGAGGGGGACCCGGCGGCGGCGAAGCGGATCAGGGGGCTACGGCGTCCCACACTGGCGGCCTGGACGTCGAACCTGCTGGTCCGGGAGAAGCCGGAGGAGGTCGAGCAGTTCCGCCAGCTCGGGCAGGCACTGCGGGCGGCGCACCGGTCCCTGGACGGGGACCAGCTGCGCGAGCTCTCCCACGAGCAGCACGTGGTGATCGGCGCGCTGGCCAGGGAGGCGGTGCGGCTGGCCGGGGAGGCGGGGGCGCCGGTCTCGGAGGCGGTGGTGCGGGAGGTCGAGCAGATCCTGCGTGCCGTCCTCGCCGACCCGGAGGCGGCCGAGGCGTGGGCCTCGGGCCGGCTCGTGAAGCCCCCCGCCGCGGTGACGGAGTTCCCCGCCCTCGACCCGGACGCGGCGCCGCCCGCTCCCGCGCCGCAGCCCCCCGCTCCCGCACGCCGGCCGAGCGGCCGCCGCCGGACCGACCGCCGCGAGGCCGCGGCCGCGCGGGCCGCCGCCCAGGACGCGCACTGGGCCGCCACTGCCCGCGAGGACGAGCGCCGGCTGGCCGAGGAGGCGCACCGGCGCGCGGTCGAGGAAGCGGAACGCGCCTCCGTCGCCGCGGCGGAGGCCGGGGACCGGCTGCGCGCCGCCGTCCACGCGGCCGGAGAGGCCCGCCGCGCGGCGGCCGCCGCCGACCAGCGCCTGCGCGCCACCGCGGCGGACCCGCCGGAAGACGAGCCCGCCACCGAGTGACACCGCCCGGCGCCCGGGGTGGTCCGGCGCGGTGAGGGGTCATTCGGTGTGGAGGACCGAGGCGATCGGCATACGGGCTGCCGCGCGGGCCGGGAGCAGGGAGCCCAGTACGGCGATCGCCATGCCCGCCAGCAGCATCGCGGTCAGCTGCGGCGCGTGCCACACGTCCTTCATGGACTCGGGGAAGGCGATCACCCCGACGTGGTCCACCACCAGGCGGTGCGCCGCGATGCCGAGGGGGATGCCGAGGAGTCCGCCGGCCAGCCCCAGCCCCGACACCGAGGTCACCGTCATCACCACCACCTGCCGGGGGGTCATCCCGATCGACTTGAGCATGCCCAGGTCGCGGCGGCGCTCGCGGGTGTTCAGCAGGACCGTGTTGAAGACGCCGAGCGAGGCGACGACGGTCAGCAGGACCGTGAACACCGTGGAGAAGGTGACGACGGTGGTGGTGCCGGCGTTCCCCGTGTCCATCACCGACGCGCTGAGCCCCGGATCGGCCGCCTGGACCGCCTCCGCGTAGGCCCGGGCGTCGGCGCCGGGGGCGAGCCGCACCGTGTACTCGATGGCGTGCGCGTCCGGGTCGAGCCGGTCGAGGGTGTGCCAGGTGGCGTCCAGGGCCCGGTCGTTGCCCTCCACGAGCCGGCCCACGACGGTCGCCCGGACCTGCCTCCCGTTCAGCGCCAGCGTGACCCCGTCACCGACCTCCAGCCCGAACTGGGCGAGGAACGTCGGCCCGGCGGAGATCTCGCCCGCCGCCGCCGGCGCGCGGCCTTCGACGATCACGTCGCCGTAGACGGCGTCCCCCCGGTAGAAGTCGGCGAAGACGGGCTGGGCGTGCCCGACCATGCTCACCTGGGCCAGCGCGCGGGCCCGTACCCGCGGATCCCCGGGCAGCGACCGCAGCCGCTCCTCGATCTGGAGGTCGCTCAGCAGGGGCGCGGTGCGGCCGTTCAGCGGTCCCCCCGCCTCCACCTGGACCCTGGGGCCGCCTTCGCCGCGGCCCGCGTCGCCGTACGCGAGCATCGTGCTGGTCAGCCCGGTGGCCAGGGTCACCGTGGTGACGCCGAGGACGATGGCCGCCATCGTCAGCAGGGTCCGCGCGGGGCGGGCGAAGGGCTGGCCGAGGCCCAGGCTGACCGGGCGCGGCAGCCGGGTGTTGGCCAGGACCCGCTGGACCCGCAGCCCGCGCCCGGCCGTCGGTGCTCCGCCCGTACTGATCGCCCGAGCGGCGGGCAGCCGGTGCGCCCGCAGGGCGGGTACCAGCGCCGTCAGCAGGACGAGGGCGGGCATCCCCACCAGGGGGACCACCGACACCCACGCGCCGATGCCGTCCACCGCGGCCCGGCCCGTCTCGATGCCGGTGAACGAGACCTTCAGGACGGGACCGGCCAGGGCCGAGCCGAGCAGGGTGCCCAGTACGGCACCGACGACGGCCGGCAGGGCCGTCATCAGCAGGTACACGGCCACCACCTGGTTCGGGGTGAAGCCCAGCGCCTTGAGCACGCCGATGTGCCGGTACCCGGAGACGACCGCCCCGCTGACCACGTTCCCGACGATCAGGGCGGAGACCAGCAGGCCCAGGATGCCGAAGAGCGTCATGAACGGGAGGTAGGAGTCGGCCAGGGCCGAGAAGGTCCGCTTGAGGGTGAGGTGGTCCTGAGCGCCGGTCAGGGCATCCGCGGGCAGCCCGGCGGTGGCCCCGGCCAGCCCGGCGTCCAGCTGCGCCCGGGTCGACGCGTGGGTGAAGCGGTAGAGCATCTGGGTGGCGGAGGGGTGCAGCGCGGCCAGCTGCTCGGGTGCGACCCAGGCGCTCGCCGACTTGCTCATGCCGGCGGCGAACCCGACGACGGTCAGCGTCGGCGCTCCCGGGTTCTCCAGCCTGGTGCCCAGCAGCTCCCTGCCGGGGGAGCCCGAGGACGGCCAGTGGACGACGATCTCGCCGGGCGCGGTGGCCCAGCGGCCCTCCAGCAGCTCGATCCGGTCCACGGGGCCGGCCGGATCGGCGCGGCCCACCACCGTGAGGGTGCCGCCCGCCATCCACAGCCAGCCCTGCGGGATGTCGACGACGGCCTGGCCGAAGGGACCGGCCGCGGCCTGGACCCCCGGCCGCTCCGCGGTCCGCGCGAGCTGCTCCGGCGAGACCTTCGCGGAGTCGAACGTCGCCACCGCGTGCGCGCCGCGCTGGGCGGCGTACGCCTGGTCGAAGGAGCTGGACGCGGTGTCGAGCAGACCCAGCGCGAGGAGCACGGTCGTGGTCGAGCACAGGACGACGAGCCCGATGACGAATGTCTGGAGCCGGCGGCGCTTCACGGCCGCGCGCGAGGCCCTCCACACGGCGCTCACGCCGTCGCCTCCAGCACGCTCTCACGGGCCACCCGGCCGTCGGCGACCTCGACCAGCCTGCTGGCGCACCGCGTGGCCAGTTGCGGGTCGTGGGTGACGATCAACAGGGTCTGGCCGATCTGGTTGAGGTCGATCAGGAGGTCCATCACCTGTTCACCGGTGCGGCTGTCGAGGGCGCCGGTCGGCTCGTCCGCCAGCAGCAGGGCCGGGCGGTTCATCAACGCCCGGGCCACGGCGACGCGTTGGCGCTCGCCGCCGCTGAGGGTCGCCGGATAGTTGTCGCGGCGGTCGGCGACGCCGAGTTCGTCGAGGAGTTCCAGGGCCCGGCGGCGGGCCTGCCGGGCCGGTGTGCCGGTCAGCTGGGCGGCCAGGGCCACGTTGTCGAGCGCCGGCAGATCGTCGATGAGGTTGAAGAACTGGAAGATCATGCCGATGTTCCGGCGCCGGAACAGCGCCAGCCCGGTCTCGTTGAGCGAGCCCAGGTCCTGGCCGTGGACCTCCACCAGGCCCGAGGTGGGCCGGTCCAGTCCGGCCACCATGTTGAGCAGCGTGGACTTCCCGCAGCCGGAGGGACCCATCACGGCGACCGCGTCGCCCGCCCGGATCTCCAGCGACAGACCGTCCAGGGCCCTCGCGTCGCCGTACTCCTTGTGCACGCCGTCCAGCCGCACCACCACGGGCCGTGTGCTGTCCTGATCAGTTGTCATGGCCCGAACCTAAGCGGGGCCCGCGGACGGGGCGTCAGCCCCCGGATGTAAAGGTCCAGGCAGGTCATCCTGGGGATGTATGCGACGTGCCCGGGGCGGCGACATCAGCGGGGCAGCGTTACCAGCCCCCTCTCATAGGCGGTGATCACGAGCTGGACACGGTCCCGGGCGTTCAGTTTGGTGAGCAGCCGTGACACGTGCGACTTGGCGGTGGCCACGGTGATGAAGAGGTCCTCCGCGATCTCGGTGTTCGACCGGCCGCGTCCGATCAGGGTCAGCACTTCCCGCTCCCGTTCGGTGATGCCCTCGACCGGCCGTGGGGAGCGCACCGGAGCTGATTCGGGGCGCCGGACGAAGTCCGCGATCAGACGGCGCGTCACACCCGGCGCGATCAGCGCGTCGCCCGCGGCGACCACGCGGACCGCCGCAAGGAGGTCGTCCAGCGCCATGTCCTTGACCACGAAACCGCTCGCGCCGGCCCGGAGCGCGCCGTAGACGTAGTCGTCCTCGTCGAAGGTGGTCAGGACGAGGACACGGGTCGTTGTCGGACCGGCCGTGATCAGGCGGGTGGCCTCGATCCCGTCCATGCCGGGCATCCGGATGTCCATCACCACGACGTCGGGGCTGATCTCCGTGACCAGTTGGACCGCTTCGGCGCCGGTGGCGGCCTCACCTGCGACTTCCAGGTCGGGGTGGTCGGCCATGAGTACGCGCAGCCCGGACCGGACCAGAGGCTGGTCGTCGGCGAGCACGATCCGGATGGTCATCGGTCCTCCACCCCGACTCCGACGGGAGCGGGCAGCGGCAGCCGCGCCGCCACCCGGAAGCCGCCGTCAGGACGCGGGCCGGCGCTGAGGTGGCCGCGCAGCAGGTTGACCCGCTCCCGCATGCCCACGATGCCGAAGCCGTGGTCCGAGCCGGTCACCGACCCTTTCCTGACGACGCCGCACCCGTCGTCGAGGACCTCCACGGACAGCTCCTCGGCCCCGTAGTCGATGGCCACCCGGCAACGCCCGGTGCGCGCGTGGCGGACCACGTTGGTCAGCGCTTCCTGCACGATGCGGTAGGCGGACAGGTCGATGTCGGCAGGCAGGGCACGCTGCTCCCCGCTGCGGTGCACGTCGACGCGTACCCCCGCGTCCGCGGTCGCTGCCGCCAGCCGTTCGACGTCGGCCAGCCCCGGTGAGGGTGCGAGTGGTGACTGCTCCGAGGCGGCCTCGCCCCGGTTGGCCTGACGGAGTGACACCAGGGTGCGCCGAAGGCCCGACAGGGTGTCCCTGCTGGTGGCCTCGATGGCGCGCAGGGCCTCGCGGGCTTCCGCGGGCTGGGTCCGGATGACCCGGCTCCCCACACCGGCCTGGATGGCGATGATGCCGATGCTGTGCGCGACCATGTCGTGCAGCTCCCGTGCGATCCGCAGCCGTTCGGCGGTCACGGCCTCGGCCACCTCCTGCGAACGCAGCGCCACCGCGTGCTCCCGGCGCTCGCGACTCAGCAGACCGGTCATGCAGGATGCGGCCATCGCCAGGAGGGCGATCACCCCGTTGACGGTCAGGTTGTCCCCGTGGGCGAAGACGCCGATGGCCAGGAGCTGCACGGCGAATGACACGGCCACGGCGAGGATGGAAGCCCGCCGTGCGCAGGTGGCGACGATGAAGCCCAGGACGAGGTCCACCGCCAGATATGACAGGAACTGGCCCTGGTACGACGCCGCCGGCTCCGCGTGTACGGAGCTTGGAGTGCCCACCACCACGGCAGTGGATCCGAAGAGTGCCATCGCCAGCGCCAGCAGCGGCATCCGCCGCACCACGCCGACGAGCAGACTCACGGCCAGCAGCGACCCGACACCGTGGACCGTGCCCGACGCCCGCGTCGCGCCCCCCACGAGCAGACCCACCATGAGGAGGTAGGAGGCACCGCCTGCCCAGGCCACGGCCTTCGTTCTCGTCATCGGGGTGATCGTCATGAGGTCCACGCCGTGAGACTAACCGGCCACCGCCCGCGCGGCATCAGCCCGGGGACGTACGCCCACAGGCCAACCCGGCCGCGCGATTGCCGCCCACGGCCCCATGTCCGGACGGGGTCGTCCCGGCAGTGTGGGTGCCGTGATCGAAGTCAACGAACTCACCAGACGCTATGGCGGCAAGACGGCCGTCGACCAGCTGTCCTTCACCGTGCGACCGGGCCAGGTCACCGGATTCCTCGGCCCCAACGGAGCCGGCAAGTCCACCACCCTGCGGATGATCCTCGGCCTGGACACGCCCACCACAGGCGCCGCCACCGTCAGCGGCGTCCCCTTCCACCACCACCCGCGCGGACTGCGGCACGTCGGCGCCCTCCTCGACGCCGGCCAGGTCCACGGCGGCCGCAGCGCCGCCGCCCACCTGTCCGCCCTGGCCCGCAGCAACGGCATCCCGCGGCGCCGGGTGGACGAGGTGCTCCAGGAGGTGGGGCTGGCCGAGGCGGCGAGCCGCCGCATCGGCGGGTTCTCCCTCGGCATGAAGCAGCGGCTGGGGATCGCCACCGCCCTGCTCGGCGACCCGCCCGTGCTCATGTTCGACGAGCCGATCAACGGCATGGACCCGGAGGGCGTGCTCTGGATACGCCGCCTCTTCCGGCGCCTGGCCGCCGAAGGGCGCACGGTCTTCCTCTCCAGCCACCTGATGTCGGAAATGGAGAACACCGCCGACCAGCTGGTCGTCATCGGCCGCGGCCGCCTCATCGCCGCCGAGTCGGTACGGGACTTCGCGGCCCGCAGCACCCGTCGCAGCGTCGTGGTGGGGACACCGCAGGCAGCCGAGCTGGCAGCCGTGCTGACCGCGGCGGGCGCCTCGGTCGAGCCGGAGGGCTCGGCGGGCGCCGAGAAGCTCGCCGTGACCGGGCTCCCGGCGGACCGGATCGGAGCGCTCGCCTTCGAGAACCGTATCCGCGTGGACGAGCTGACCACCCGCACCGCCTCACTGGAGGCGGCCTTCATGGAACTCACGGCCGACAGCGTCGAATACCAGGCAGGACAGCCCCGATGACCACACTCGCCTCCGTCTTCTCGGCCACCCCCGTCACCGGGCCACCCGCCCGCTTCCGCGACCTGCTCGCCTCGGAGTGGATCAAGATGCGGTCCCTGCGCTCCACCCCGTGGACGATCGGCCTCACCCTCCTGTTCGTCATCGGGTCCGCAGCCGTTGCCACGCTCGCGGACAAGGCCGCCCGCTCCGGCCCCGCTGACTTCCTGCCCTACGACGCCTATCCGCCAGCCGGCTACTGGACGCTGATGCTCGTCGCCGGCAGCATGGGCGCCCTCACCGTCGTGAGCGAGTACAGCAGCGGCCTGATCCGCACCACCACCGTGGCCGTCCCCGCCCGCGGCTCCGTGGTGCTGGCCAAAGCGGCCGTCACCGCCGCGCTGTGGACCGCGGTCGGCACGGCCGTCTCCACCGGTTCCTTCTTGGTCTCCCAGGCCATTCTGAACGGGCGGCACGCCGGGGTCCCGCTCACTCACCCCGGGGTGTTCCGGGCGCTGGCGGCATCCGCGTTGCTGGCCCCGGTCTGCGCACTGATCGGCCTGGGCATCGCCGTTCTGCTCCGGCACGGGGCAGCGACCACGGTCACCACCGTCGTCATCCTGCTGATGCTGCCGCCCATGTTCTCGGAGAGCGACCGCTGGTCGGCGGACATCAACCACGCCATGGTGTCGGCCGCCTGGAAGCGTCTGATCCAGAACTGGGAGGCGGATCCCGGATCCCTGGGGTACACCGCCACGGTTCCCGGCTCCTGGATCGTGTACGCGCTCTGGCCGCTGATCGCCGTCGCACTCGCCGTGGTCGTCGTGCGGCGCCGCGACGTGTGACAGCGACGGCTGGCGGGCGGGGGCGTCGATATGATCCGGAACGCGGTGCGCGAGCAGCGGCCTTACGGGGCAGGGGAGTTCGGGGCAGGGGAGTTCGGCGTGGGACTGATCATCTCGGTGGCCGCGGCCTGCGCCGCCGCCGGCGTGGCCGCCGGGCTCGGCGTGGCACTGCTGCGCGCGCGGCGCGCGCACCGGGCGGCCCTGGGGGAGCGGGGCTGGCTGCTGGAACGGGAACGCGAAGCGGCGGCCCGTACCGCCGTGGACGCCGAACGGGCCAGGATCGCCGCGGAGCTCCACGACATCGTCAGCCACAACGTCAGCCTGATGGTGGTCCAGGCCGGGGCCGCCCGCGAGGTGCTGGACACCATGCCGGAGGCGGCCGCGGCGGCCATGGCAGCCGTGGAGAGCGCCGGACGGAACACGATGACCGAGCTGCGGCACCTCCTGGGGCTGCTCGCGCCCGCACAGGACGGCACGGACGAGCCGTACCGGGCTCACGGGCAGCGGCCCGCCGCCGGGCTGTCACCGCAGTCGCCGCAGCCGAGCCTGGACCGGCTGAGCCCGCTGGTCGACCGGTTCGCCTTCGCGGGCCTGCCGGTGGAGGTACGCATCTCCGGCGAACCGCGGCCGCTGCCGGCCGGGATCGACGTCACGGCGTACCGGATCATCCAGGAAGCACTGACCAACGCACTCAAACACGCGGACGGGGCGAAGACGATGGTGACGGTGCGGTACGCGGAGCACGCGCTGCGCGTGGAAGTGCTCAACGGCGGGCCGAGCGCCCTGTCGGGCGGCCGGGCCCCCGGCCCGGGCACGCCGGTGCAGCGGCCCGGCGGTGGACCCGGCGGGCCGGCGCCCCAGGCCGACGGCACCGGCCGCGGCCTGCTCGGCCTGCGCGAGCGCGTCGCCGTCTACGGCGGAGACCTCGACGCCCGCCGTCGCCTCGGCGGCGGCTTCCGGGTCCGCGCCCGGCTCCCGCTGGACCGGCCGTGACGGCGCCCGCCGCGTCCCCCGAGGGCGCCGCGCCCGCGCCCCGCGTGGTGATCGCCGACGACCAGGACCTCGTCCGCACCGGCTTCCAGCTGATCCTGACGGCCCGTGGGATCGACGTGGTCGGCGTGGCCGCCGACGGGGTGGAGGCCGTCGCGGCGGTGCGCAGGCTGCGCCCGGACGTCGTACTGCTGGACATCCGGATGCCGAACATGGACGGCCTGGAGGCCGCCCGGCGGATCCTCGCCGAGGTCCCGGACTGCCGGGTGATCATGCTGACCACCTTCGACCTCGACAGTTACGTGTACGCCGCGCTCGCCGCCGGAGCCAGCGGCTTCCTGCTCAAGGACGTCACGCCCGCCCACCTCGCCGCCGCCGTCCGCCTGGTCGGCACCGGTGACGCGCTGCTCTCCCCGTCGATCACCCGCCGCCTGGTGGAACGCTGCGCTCCCGCCACCGCGGGCGCCGGCGGACGGGCCCGGGTGCGTCCGGAACTCGCCGCGCTGACCCCGCGCGAACGCGAGGTGCTGACCCTGATGGGCCATGGCCGCTCCAATGCCGAACTGGCCCAGGAGCTGACCCTCAGCGAAGCCACGGTGAAGACCCACGTGGCCCGGATCTTCGCGAAACTGTCCCTCCGGGACCGGGCCCAGGCCGTGGTACTCGCCTACGAGACGGGCCTGGTCACACCGGGCTCTCCGTAGCCGGGAGTCCCGAAGCGGGTACGGACTTCGCGCACCGCGCGCCTGCGCCATGGACAACGGCCGTGCTGCCGGGCCGGGTTGCCGCTCCGGCCGGGTGGCCGGCCGGCTGCCGCGGGCGGTCGCCCGGGCCGTCGCGGGCCCTCGGCTGAGGCCTCACCGGTCCCCGGCGTGCCGCTCCAAGGGTGTTGCTACTGCCGAGTTGCTCACACTGAAGGTGACGCTGCCGGCCAGGTAGCGGTCGTCGGACCACTCGATCGGACGGCCCGTGCCCGTCGCGGACACGTGCCGCTGGCGCAGCAGCGGGCTGCCGCGCCGCACCCCCAGCAGCCGGGCGTCCTCGCTGCCCGCGGGCAGGGCGTCGATGAGGTGCTCGCCGTAGTGGGCGACGACCCCCGAGCCCTCGGCCAGGCCGTTCATGACGGAGCGGCAGTCCACCGGCATCGCCTCGACGGCCGCGGCGACCCAGTCGGCGTACGCGGTCCGCTCCACCATGGTCGGTTCCCCGTCGAGCAGCCGCAGCCGCAGCACGGCCAGGATCTCCGTACCGGGCGCCAGGGCGAGGCGGCCGGCCTCCTCTGCCGTGGCCGGGCGGCGGGTGCGGGACAGGAACCGGCTGTCGGCCGTGTGCCCGATCCCCTCGGCCCACTGGGCGAAGCTGTTGAGCTCGCCGAAGCTGTGCCGGCGCTCCTGGCGCAGGACGATCCTGCGCGCCCCCTGCCGGGAACCGATCAGTCCCTCCGCGGCGAGCGTGGCGACCGCCTGCCGGACCGTCCCGCGCGAGGCGGACCAGCGGGCGGCCAGATCGCTCTCGGAGGGCAGCCGGGCGCCCACGGGGAGTTCGCCGGAGAGGACCGCCGTGCGCAGCGCGTCGGCGATCTCCAGATACCGGACCGTGCCCATGCCGTTCTCCCCCTGATCGCCGTGTGTCCCGGATCCTTGCTCCGGGACCACTGTGTACGGGTATCTCTTGATCATTTCACCAGGGCCTGTCCAGTTTGTTTCCGGCCAGTCCCGTTCTTCGCCGAGCCGTGCTCCGGGTGACGGGCGCCGTTCACCGTCCGTACAGCGGGCCCGGGCGAACTGGAGCCAACTTGTTCAGACAAGTCAGCTCCTCCTTCTGCCTTAGTCTCCGGGAGAGACCGTGCTCAGTTCCTCCGCCCGTCGCGGTGCGGCCGTACTGCTCAGCGCCGCCGTCCTCACCACGCTCAGCGCGTGTGGTGCCGCCCCCGACCAGCCCGCCGGTGCCTCCGGTGACGCGAAGAACCAGCCGCAGCCGGGCGCCGCGGCCTCGGTGGCCGACTTCGGCTCGATGGAGGCCCTCGTCGCCGCCGCGCAGAAGGAGGGCCAGCTCAATGTGATCGCGCTGCCGCCGGACTGGGCGAACTACGGCGAGATCATCAAGGCCTTCGAAGCCAAGTACAAGATCAAGGTCAACAGCGAGAACCCGGACGCCTCCAGCTCCGACGAGATCGCCGCCGTCAAGTCCCGCAAGGGCCAGAAGCGCGCCCCCGACGTCCTCGACCTCGGCATCGCCTTCGCCCGCAGCGGCGCCGCCGAGAACCTCTTCGCCCCGTACAAGGTCGCCGCCTGGGACAAGATCCCCGCGGGCCAGAAGGACGCCGACGGCCGCTGGTACAACGACTACGGCGGCTACGTCTCCATCGGCTGCGACGCCGCGCGCATCAAGACCTGCCCGCAGACCTTCGCCGACCTGACGAAGCCCGAGTACAAGGGCAAGGTGGCCCTCAACGGCAACCCCACGAAGTCCGGTTCGGCCTTCGGCGGCGTCTACGCGGCCGCGCTCGCCAACAAGGGCTCCTTCGCCGACATCCAGCCGGGCATCGACTTCTTCGGGCAGCTGCGCAAGAGCGGCAACTTCATCCCGGTCGAGTCCACCCCGGCCACCGTCGAGAAGGGCGAGACGCCCATCTCCATCGACTGGGACTACCTGAACGCGGGCTACGCCGAGCAGTTCAAGGGCAAGGGCGTCGACTGGAAGGTCACCGTCCCCTCCGACGGGGTCTTCGCCCAGTTCTACTCCCAGGCCATCAACAAGGAGGCCCCGAACCCGGCCGCCGCCCGCCTGTGGATGGAGTTCCTCTACAGCGCCGAGGGTCAGAACCTGTGGCTCAAGGGCTACGCCCGCCCGGTCCTGCTGCCCGTCATGACCCAGGACGGCACCGCCGACAAGGACGCCGTCGCCAAGCTCCCGCAGGTCCAGGGCACCCCGGCCTTCCCCGCCTCCGAAGAGCTCGACAAGGCCAAGGCCGCCCTCGCGGAGAAGTGGGACAAGGCCCTCTCCTGATGTCCGCCTCTCCCACCACCCCCCACCCGACGACGGGCCCGTCCGTCGACCGCACCGCCGGCGGCAGCACCCGCCGCCGGCGGCGCGGCCCGCGCACCTGGCTCGCGGCCGTCCCGCTCCTCGCCTTCACCGGGCTCTGCTTCGGCGTCCCGCTCGGTGCGATCGCCTTCGGCGCGGTCACCCGTACCGACCAGGCGACCGGCGCCACCCAGGTGACCGGTGAGCACCTCGCGCGCTCCCTCCAGGGCCCCTACCTCGGCTCGCTCGTGGGCAGCGTCCAGCTGTCCGCCCTGACCGCCCTGATCGGCGCGGTCCTCGGCGTGCTCATCGCCCAGGCCGTGGTCACCTCGCGCTCCACGGCCCTGCGCGGAGCCGCCCTCACCGCTTCGGGCGTGCTCGCCAACTTCGGCGGCGTCCCGCTGGCCTTCGCCTTCATCGCCACCGTCGGCATCTCCGGAGTCCTCACCCAGCTCGGCCGGCTCACCGACCACGGCTGGAACCTGTACTCCTTCACCGGCCTCACCGTGGTCTACCTGTACTTCCTGACCCCGCTCATGGTGCTCGTGATCGCCCCGGCGCTGGACGGCCTGCGCCCCCAGTGGCGCGAGGCCGCCCAGAACAGCGGGGCCACCGGACGGCAGTTCTGGCGCCACGTCGGCCTGCCCGTACTCGCGCCCTCCCTGCTCGGCGGATTCGTGCTGCTCTTCGGCACCGCCTTCGCCGCGCACGCCACGGCCGCCGCCCTCGTCGGCGGCTCCGTCCCGCTGGTCACCCTCAAGATCGCGGACGCGCTGTCGGGGAACGTGCTCACCGGCCAGGAGAACGTGGCGCTCGCCCTCGGCCTCGACATGATCCTGATCGCCGGCCTGGTCATGGCGGTCTACCTGCCCCTCCAGCGACGGAGTGCCCGATGGCTGCGATGATCCCGCCCGCCCCGGCCCGGCCGGTCCCGTCCGACCCGTCCGACCCGTCCGACCCGGCGGCCCCGCCCGCCCCCGCCGCCCCGGCCGGGGACAAGGCGCCGCGCCCGGCGGCTCCCCGGCGGGCGCGCCGCAGGCCCCGCGTCTGGCGCGGAGCCGTTCTGCTCCTCGCGGGCGCGTACTTCCTCGTCCCGCTCCTCGCCTCCTTCGTCTTCACCGTGCACGTGCCCGGCCAGGGCGTCTCCTTCGAGGCCTACACCCAGCTGCTCTCCGCCGACGGCTTCACCGAGAGCCTGCTGCTCTCCCTCGGCCTGGCCGCCGCCACCATCGCGCTGTCCCTGCTGCTCGCGGTGCCCGCGCTGATCGCCGTACGGCTCGGCTCGCCCCGGCTGCGCCCGGTCGTCGAGGTGATGTGCATGCTGCCGCTGGTGGTGCCGCCGATCGCCCTGGTCACCGGCATCACCACCGTGCTGCGCTGGGGGCCCGAACACCTCTCGCGGACCCCGCTCTACCAGACCTTCCTCGCGGTCCAGAACGAGGACTTCCCCGTCGTCCTGGTCCTCGCCTACACGGTGCTGGCACTGCCCTTCGTCCACCGCTCGCTCGACGCGGGCCTGCGCGCCGTCGACGTGCCGACGCTGGTCGAGGCCGCCCGCAGCTGCGGAGCCGGCTGGTTCCAGGTCGTGGTGCGCGTGCTGCTGCCGAACCTGAGGTCCTCGCTCGCCGGAGCCGCCTTCCTCACCCTGGCCCTGGTGCTCGGCGAGTTCACCATCTCCTCCCTCCTGGGGTTCCAGCCCTTCGCCGTGTGGATCGTCTCGATCTCCGGCGCCCACGCCCGGATGTCCGTGGCCGTCTCGATCCTCAGCCTCCTGATCACCTGGCTGCTGCTGCTCGCCCTCTCGCGGGCCGGGACCAGCCCCTCCACCGCCGCGGCCGCCCCCGCCACCCCCTCCCGCAAGGAGTCCTGACCCCATGCCTACCTCGCCCACCGCCCTTCCCGCGTCCAGGAAGCCCGGGGACCCCGAAGGCACGGCCGGCCCCGTGGGTGCGCGCGTCGAATTCCGCGGCCTGCGCAGGTCGTTCGGCTCCACCGTCGCCCTCGACGGACTCGACCTGACCGTGGAGCCCGGCGAACTCCTCGCCCTGCTCGGCCCTTCGGGCTGCGGCAAGACCACCGCCCTGCGGGTCCTCGCCGGCTTCGAGCAGCCCGACTCCGGAGAAGTGCTCGTGGACGGCCGGGACATCACCCGAGTCCCGGCCAACCGCCGCGACGCCGGCATGGTCTTCCAGTCCTACAGCCTCTTCCCGAACCTCAGCGCCCGCGACAACGTCGCCTTCGGCCTGCGGGTGCGCAAGGTCGGCGCGGCGCAGCGCCGCGAGCGGGCCGCCGAACTCCTGGACCTGGTGGGCCTGCCCGACCACGGCGACCGCTACCCGCACCAGATGTCCGGCGGCCAGCAGCAGCGCGTCGCCCTAGCCCGCGCCCTGGCCCTGCGCCCGCGCGTGCTCCTGCTCGACGAGCCGCTCTCCGCGCTCGACGCCAAGGTGCGGTCGAACCTGCGCGAGGAGATCCGCCGGCTCCAGCTCTCCCTCGGCATCACCACCGTGTTCGTCACCCACGACCAGGAGGAAGCCCTGTCGATGGCCGACCGGGTGGCCGTCCTGAACGCCGGGAAGCTGGAGCAGTGCGCCGCCCCCGCCGAGCTCTACGAGCGCCCCGCGACCCCGTTCGTCGCCGAGTTCGTCGGCACCATGAACCGGCTCCCCGGACAGCTCACCGGAACCGGCCTCGTCGAGGTCGCCGGAGCACGGCTGCCCGTGGACGGCCCGGTGCCGACGGTCCCGGCCGGCGGGAAGGTCGAGGTCCTCGTACGCCCGGAGAACGTGACGGCCGTCGCCGATCCCGAGGGCCCGGCCACCGTGGTCTCCGCCTCGTTCTTCGGCTCCGTGACCCGGCTCCACCTCGAACTGCCCGGCGCGGTCCCCGTCAAGGCGGACCTGCCCTCCCGCGACGCGGGCGCACTCGTCCCCGGCGCCCGGGCCGTCGTCGGCCTGGCCGAGCGGCCCGTCCTCGTCGTGGCCGGGCCCGCGTGAGCGCGCTCGCAGCGGTCCTGTTCGACATGGACGGCACCCTGGTCGACACCGAGGTCATCTGGTGGCGGACCACCGAGGAGATCGCCGGCGGCCTCGGCCACCGGCTCACCGCCGCGGACGCGCCCGAGGTGGTGGGCCGCGCGGTCGAGGACACCGCCGCCCACCTCGTACGGGCCGCCGGCACGGGCGACCCGGCCGAGGTCGCCGCCGCGCTCACCGCCCACTTCTTCCGCCAGGTCGAGGAAGGGGCGCCCATGCGGCCCGGAGCCCAGCGGCTGCTGGCCGCACTGGAAGCCGAGGGCGTGCCCTTCGCCCTCGTCAGCGCATCGCCCCGGGTGGTCGTGGACTCCGTGGTCGGCGGCTCGCTCGCCCACGTCCCCTTCGCCTTCACGGTGTCCGCCGACGACACCGAGCGGACCAAGCCGCACCCGGACCCCTACCGGACGGCCGCCCGACGCCTCGGCCTGTCACCCGGCGCCTGCGTGGCGGTGGAGGACTCGCCGGACGGCGCGGCCTCGGCCGAGGCCGCCGGATGCGCCGTGCTGGTGGTCCCGTCGCTGCTGGCGGTGCCCGCCTCGCCGCCGCGCACCTTCGCCGGGTCCCTGGAGGAGGTCACCCCCGACCTTTTGAGGGCCTGCCTGGTGCCGTGACGCGCGGCCGGACCCGCGGGGATCCGCGCCGTCCGCCGGGGCGTTCAGGTCCGCAGGCCGAGGATGTCCACGATGCCCTCGGCGTAGGCGGCGGTCACCGACCCCGGGGCGCCCGCCGCCTCCCGGTGGAGCTGGGGCAGGCCCCTGCGGATGAACGCGGAGCACTGCCCGTACAGCCCCGCCTCGTGCGAGGTCCCGTCGTCCTGCGCGCCCAGCAGGGCCAGCAGCGTCCACAGCAGCGCCTCGCGGGTCGCCCGGCGCGGCGGGCCCGCCGTCCACACGGCCATCAGCACCCCGGCCACCGCCGGAGCGGGCGGCGCCAGCCGGGTCCCCGCGAAGGCGTGCCCCTGCAACGCCCGGAACGCGGCCGGATGCCCCTCCGCCGCGGCCCACAGGGTCTCCTCGAGATGCAGCGCGGAACGACCGCAGCCGCACTCCACGCCGTCCCAGTCGTGCCGTGTGATCTCCGCCGCCACAGCGTCGGGTACCAACGGGCTGCTGCGCTTGTCCGTCCCTCTCATGGGAGGAGTATGCGATTCGGCCAGGCCGGGGGCCAGCGGCACCCTCCACGGACCGTTCACCAGGGCCCGGAACCGGATCCCCCGGGACCCTCGTCTGAGATCCCGTGCGTATGAAACGAAGAATCCTCGCCCTGCTGTTCGCCCTGCTCGTGACCCAGCTCGGGTCGCTGATCAGCCCCGCTTACGCCTGCGGCTGCGGGGCGATGGTCCCCGACGGCCGGTCCCGGATCGGGGTCGACCGGGAGACGTCCGTCGTGCGCTGGGACGGCCGCACCGAGCGGATCGTGATGCGGTTCACCGTCGGCGGGGACGCCCAGCGCGCCGCCTGGATCATGCCCGTCCCCGGGCGGGCCACCGTGGAGCTCGGCGACGGGAAGGTGTTCGACGAACTCGCCTGGATGACCCGGCCCGAGCGCAGGACCCGTAGCTACTTCTGGCCCCGCAACCGCGACTGGCCCTTCTCCTCCGGCCGCCGCGACGGAGCCGGCGCCCCCATGCCGGGCAGCGCGGACACCGGAGTCGGCGTCGTCGGCCGCGAACAGCTCGGCGACTTCGACGTGGCCCGCCTCACCGCCACCGACCCCGACGCCCTGAAGAACTGGCTGGAGTCCAACGGCTTCACCCTGCCCGAGCGCCTCGCCGCCGAGGTCAAGCCGTACGTCGACCAGAAGTGGGAGTACGTCGCCGTACGCCTCGCCCCGCGCGAGCCGGGCAAGCCGCTACGGGGCGACCTGGACCCGCTGAGCATCCGCTTCGACAGCGACCGGCTGGTCTACCCGATGCGGTTGTCGCGGATGGCCAGGACAGGCCAGTCGCTCGGCCTGTACGTACTGGCCGACCACCGCATGGAACCCGCCTCCCCGATCGGCGGGAACGCACCGAAGGTGACCTTCGCGGGAACCATCGCGCCCGAGAAGGGCCCGCTCGCCGAACTCGCGGGCGGCGGGAAGGTGTTCCTCACCGCGATCGACCAGAGCTTCCCCGAGCCCGGCCGCATCGACGGCGACCACGAGCTGCGCGCCACCCCGAAGGACACCCCGTACCGGCGGGTGATCTACCGCGACAAGCTGCTCACGGTGGGGGACGGCATCCCGGTCTGGATCCTGACGGTGTCGGCGGTCCTGCTGCTCGCGGCGACGGGAACCGCCCTCACCACGGCGCGCCGCCGTCGCCGCCGCCGTATGGCCGGGACGCACTAGCCCCCGCCGCGAAGTCCCACCCGCTTCCGGCCGTTCCGCCTCCCGTCCCGGCCTCATAGGCAAGGCACGCCCTAGGCTGCGCACCACCATGACAGCGGAATCCAGGGGGGATCCGAATGGCACGGAGCTCGATGCGCCACACGCTCGTACGCGCCGTCGCGGCGGCGGGACTGCTGGTGGGGCTCGCGGCCGGGGGAGTGGCCGCGGGAGGCACCGCGGAGGCCGCCGCACGGACCGCCGCCGTAGGGACGGCGCCCGGACCCGGGGAGCGGTCCACGGCGGCGGACCACGGCCCGCGGTACGCCCGCACCTCAGCGTCAGCGGCCCCGGACGACCCGCCGGAGCTGCCCACCATCGAACAGCCCGTCTCCGAGGGAACGTTCACCTTCAGCGGTGACCCCGGAGACGAGGTCACCCAGGGCCGGTCGGAGTCCTTCGGCACCCCCGGGCAGGGCTTCCTGGTCTACCGCAGTACCGGCAGCAACATGGCGGAGATCCGGGTCCGGGACGGCGACACCTGGTGGTACGTGGCGTTCGGTGCCCCGGCGGGCCGGCGGCTCACCGCCGGAACCTACGCCGGAGCCACCCTCTTCCCGTTTCACGAGAACGCGCCCGGACTCGACTTCTCCGGGGACGGCCGCTACTGCACCGGCCTCTCGGGCAGCTTTACCGTGCACCGGGTCGACTGGGGTCCGCAGGGCTGGCTCAACTTCCTCGACGCAGACTTCGAACAGCGCTGCGAGGGCAGCGCGGCGGCCTCCCGGGGGTCGGTCCGCATCCAGGCCCCGCCCGCCTCGCCGCCGCTGACGCTGGCGGTGACGGCCGCCCGGACCGGCGGCGTCACCCCCGAGGGCGAGGCCGTGCTCCACGGCACCCTGCGCTGCAACAAGTCCGTGTGGGCCGCGGTGCACGTGTACGTGGTCCAGCAGCAGGGCGGCAGGAAGGTCGGCGGCTGGCTCCGGCAGTCGGTGGACTGCACGGCGGGCACGGCGGTCGCCTGGCAGGGCAAGGCGACCGCCGACGGCTCCGCCCGCTACCAGGACGGCTGGGCCGACACCGTGGTGGGCGCCTCGGCCCACGACTGGGAGTACATGACCTACACCGAGGCCCCGGAGAAGAAGCCGAGGGTCTGCCTCGGCAGGTGCGGCAGCTGACCTGACCTGACCTGAGCGGACGGTCCGGCCGGACCGGTGCCGTCGGCCCGGGCTCCCCTCCGTCCGGGCGACGGGCAGGCGCGGCGGGCAGGCGCGGCGGCAGGGCCCGGCGCGCTGCCGCCCCGCGGCCTCAGGCCCGGGTACGGGCGCCCGGCAGGATGATCGTGACGCCGCGCCCCGGGGCCGTGCCCATCGCCGCCAGGGCGGCCGGGGCCGCGTCGAGCGGGATCGTCGACGTGACGAGCAGGTCCGGGCGCAGCAGACCGCCCCGGACCATCTCCATCATCGGCGGGTACGCGTGCGCGGCCATCCCGTGGCTGCCGAGGATCTCCAGCTCCCAGCCGATCACCCGCTCCATCGGCAGCACGGCCGGGCCGGCCGCCGCAGGCAGCAGCCCGACCTGCACGTGACGCCCGCGCCTACGCAGCCCGGCCACCGAGGCCGCCGCCGTCGCGGGCGATCCCAGGGCGTCGAGCGAGAGGTGCGCGCCCCCGCCGGTCACCTCCCGTACGGCCTCGGCCGTATCGGCGCGGGCGGAGGCGTCCACACAGTGCGCGGCGCCGAACTTCCGCGCCAGCTCCAGCGCACCGGGCGCGGTGTCGACGGCGACGACGCGGGCCCCGGCCGCTGCCGCGACCATCACGGCGGAGAGCCCCACCCCGCCGCAGCCGTGCACCGCCACCCATTCGCCCGCGGCCACCCGCCCTTGCACGACCACGGCCCGGAAGGCCGTCGCGAACCGGCAGCCGAGCCCGGCGGCCGTCGCGTACGACAGCTCCTCGGGCACGGCCACCAGGTTGACGTCGGCGTGGTCCAGGGCCACGTACTCGGCGAAGGAGCCCCAGTGCGTGAACCCGGGCTGCGTCTGCCGCGGGCACACCTGGTGGTCACCGGCCGCGCAGTCGGGGCAGCTGCCGCAGGCGCAGATGAACGGAGCCGTGACCCGGTCCCCGGGCCGCCAGCGGGTCACGCCCGTGCCCACCGCCTCGACCACGCCTGCCAGTTCGTGCCCGGGCACGTGCGGCAGCACGATGTCCGGGTCGTGCCCCATCCAGCCGTGCCAGTCGCTGCGGCACAGTCCGGTGGCCTCCACCCGCACCACCACCCCGCCCGCCGCCGGAACCGGATCCGCCACCTCCGTGACCTCGGGCTGCTCCCCGTACCGTTCGAAGACCACTGCGCGCACGATCCCGCCCTCCGTTCGACTGCCCCGCACGCTACCCGGCCTTGTCCGGCCCGCTCACCGGTGGCGGGCTGCCGAGCCGTGGCGGGTCACGGGGCGCCCGCCTCCGCCCGGGCCAGGGCGAGCACCCCGGCGCAGATCAGGGCGACGCCCAGCAGTTGGGGGACCACCCACCAGTGGGCCCGCAGGTGCTCCTCGTAGAGGACCACGCCCAGTGCGACGCTGACGCCCGCGTCGCCGAGGGTCAGCGCGGGCTGAGAGGCGACCAGCGGGCCGCCCTGCATGGCGTGTTCGAGCAGCAGCAGGGCGCAGATGCCGGTCGCGCCGAAGGCGTAGGTCTGCCAGGTGGTCAGGAACGCGCCGAGGCCCCGCTCGTCGAGGATGTGCACGGCGGACTTCATCAGGGCGGCCGTGAGCGCGTAGCAGACGGCGGTGGCGGCGCCGAGGCAGCCGGCCCGGGCACGGCCCGGCGGGCGGCTCAGCCCGGCCGCGGCCAGGACGGCGACCGCGGCGGCGCACACGGCCAGGGACAGGCCCCACCGGTCGAGCGGGACGTGCGTACGGTTGCCCTCGGGCGAGGCGGCGATCAGGACGATCCCGAGCCCGGCCACCACCCCGGCCACGGCGAGCCACAGGGCCCCGGAGAGCCGTTGACGGGCCATCAGTGAGGCGATGAGCAGCGCGAGCGGCAGTTTTCCAGCACGAACAGCGGCTGTACGAGGGCCAGTGCCCCGGTGGCCAGCGCCAGGGCCTGCCCGACGCCGGCCGCGATCACGGCCAGGATCCCGACGAGCCAGAGCGGCCGGCGGAGCAGGTCGAGGACCAGCCCGATCCGGAAGCCGTCGCTCTGTGGCACGGTGAGCGCGGCCCGCCGCTGGAGCACGGTGGCGAGCGCGTTGCTCAGCGCCGCGAACAGTGCGAAGAGGACCGGCAGGACGACGCCCATGCCCCGATCCTCGTGGCGCCCGCCGCCCGTCGGCGCCGCGACACCGTCCCGGACCCCGGGCGCCCGGGGCCGTTCCCCCGTCCGGGGGCGGGCTACGCGGACCTGGACGCTCCGGACGTTCCCGCAGACGCCTCGTACGCGCGGCGCAGCGCCAGGGCCGCCAGGGCTTCCGGGGCGCCGTCCTGGCCGCGGATGCCGGGGAAGGCGTTGATGTCGACGATCAGCGGGGTCCCGTCGCCGGTGTCGAGGATGTCCACGCCGTAGACGTCCAGGGCGAACACCGCACCCACCTCGCGCACCAGCGCCGCCCAGCCGTCCGGCAGCGCGTCCAGCGGCAGCGGCCGGTTGGGGCCGCGCCCCTGCGGGGACAGGTCCGAACGGCGCGTGGCCGCGAAGACCCGGTCCTCTATCACCCACAGCTTGTGGTCCCAGCCGCTGTTGGGCGCGAACTCCTGGACCACCACCGGCTCCCGCGACCAGACGGCCGCCAGCCGGGCCAGCTGCCCGGCGTCGTCGACGCGCGCGACGAGGTCGCCCCGGCGGTTGTGCCGGCTCTTGACCACCACGGGGGAGGAGAGCGGGGCGCCGGCGGCCCACACGGCGAGGGAGCCGAAGGTCCGGGTGGCCGCGAAGGGCAGGCCGGCGCGCCGGGCGAGCTCCGCCATCCGCGTCCGGTCCTGGCACAGCGTGGTCGCGGCCGCGGAGTTCACCACGGTGGCACCGTGCCGCTCCAGGTCCCGTGCGAGGGCCAGCGCGTGGGGCGTCCCCGACTTCAGCAGGTACACGTCGGCCGGCTGCCGCGGCACGTCGGCGGTCACCGGATCGAGCGCCTCGACGGTGTGCTCGCGGGACAGCAGGCCGGTGGCCGCCGCCAGCAGCGGATGGCCGGGTTCCGGGGTGATCAGGCCGATCCTCATGCGCTGTCACCGGCCCCTGCCGAGGCCTGCACCGGTATGGACAGGGGCAGCGAGGAGTGCGGCCGCAGGTACGGGGCGGTGGAGCCGCCCGCCCGGGCCAGTCCCAGTACCGCCCGGGCCACCCGGGCCGCGGCGTCCGGCACCTGACGGAAGCTCGGGAAGTCGTTCACGTCGACGACCACCGGCCCCTCCGGGCCCAGCAGCACGTCCACCCCGTACAGGTCGAGTCCGTACACCGAGCCCACCTGCGCGGCGATCGCCGCGACCTCCGCCGACAGCGGCACGCGACGCTCGCGCACGGCGGGGTCGGGGTGCAGCGGCGAGCAGCGCTCGGTCGCGAACAGCTCCCCGCCGACCCCGTACACCTTGAGGTCGGTGCCCGCGTTGGGCACGTACGGCTGGGCGATGAGCATGCCCTCGCCCGCCAGCCCGGGCAGCATCTCCTCCAGCCGCCCCGGCGAGGGCACCAGGTGCACGGCGCGCCCGGAGCTGCCGTCGGCGGGCTTGACGACCAGGGGGTACTCGGCCGCCGGTATCTCCCGGAGCAGTTCGGGGCGGGCCACCGCGTACGTGGGCGGCAGCGGGAGCCCCCGGCCGCGCCCGATGGCGGCCGCCAGCGCCTTGTCCCGTACGCCGCGGATCGAGCGGGCGTCGTTGACCGTGGTCATCCCGGCCGCGGCGGCGGCCTCGAGCAGAGTCAGCCCCGGCCCGCCGGACACCGTCTTGAGCACCCAGGCGTCGTGTGCCCCCGCGTCCACCACTTCGGACATGCGCAGCAGCGAGCCGCCCGGCCGCACCACGTCCACCTGGTGACCCCACGCGGTCAGCTGCCCGATCACCGCGTTCGGCATGCCGTCGTGGCGGTAGTGCTCCTCCACCAGGAAGCAGAGCCTCATCGACCTTCCCCAAATTCCCCGGACGTCCGCCGATTCCGCCCGGCGAGTTGTGACGTCACAGGATGTCATGGACCGCAATGTGATGATCGGTCCGCGTCGGAGGCCGGGGTCGGTCGCACCAAACGATCGCATAAAGCTTCAGAACGTTCTCAATTGGTCACTACGGAACGTAATGAGGGTCAGTACTCACCAAATCGATCAGCAACTCTCCTATAGTTGGGCCTCGTTACCCCAGGAAACCATCTCCTCCGTCCCCGCCCGGTATGAGGCCTTGATCGATGACGGCGCCCCCTTCACCCCTCCGCCACTCCGCGCTCGCCCTGCTGATCACCACAGCGGTCACCGGCGCGGTCTCGACGGCGGCGGTGGCCGCCGCCCCGGAGGCCGTCCGCACGCCCCTCGCCTGGTTCTCCGGCGCGGGCGTGCTGCTGCTCGCCGTCGCGGCCTTCGCCGTCGTCCGGTCGACGCACACGGCCCGGCTGCTGCGCCGCCGGATCTCCGGTCTGGAGGGGGAAGTCGCCGCCCGTGACGCGCACATCGCCCGGCTGACCGCCGACGCGGCACGCGAAGCGGCCGCGCACACCGCCGAGCGGAACAGGCTGACGCACGCCCGCACCGCCGATCTGGACCACCTGACGGCCGCCCACGCCGCCGAACTCGAGGCACTGGCCGCCACCGGGGCGGCCTCCCGCGAGCAACTGGCCGAAGAGCTGCGCCGCGCCCGGTCCGCCCGGGCCGCCGCCATGGCCGCCGCGGCCAACGCGGCCGGCCGGATGCAGGCCTTCGCCACCGGCATGCTGGCCGACCTGCGCGACATGGAGCACCGGCACGCCGACGAGACCGTCCTCGGCGACCTGCTCCACCTCGACCACCGGACCGCCCAGGCGGGCCGACTCGCCGACTCCGTCGCCGTGCTCACCGGGGCCCGTTCGGGCCGCCGCTGGGCCAAGCCGATCGTCATGGAATCGGTGCTGCGCGGCGCGATGGGCCGGATCGGCGGCTACCAGCGGGTCCGGCTGCACTCCACCAGCGACGCCGCCGTCGCCGGACACGCCGCCGAGGGCGTCATGCACGCCCTGGCGGAACTCCTCGACAACGCCGCGAACTTCTCCCCGCCGACCGCCGAGGTCCACGTGTACGTGGAGGAGGTGCCCGCCGGGATCGTCATCACCGTCGAGGACAGCGGCCTGGTCATGAGCGAGGTCCAGCTGCGCCGCGCCGAACGGGCCGTGAGCGCCGAGTCGCTGGACCTGGCCGGACTCTCCGGCACCCGCCTCGGCCTCGCCGTCGTCGGCCGCCTGGCCCGCAAGCACGGGCTCACCGTGTCCTTCCGGCCCTCGGCCCGCGGTGGTACGGGCGCCCTGATGATGCTGCCGCAGGAGCTGATCAGCCGCGCCCCGGCCGTAGCCGACCCCGCGCCACAGCCCGCCGTCCCGCCGCAGCGCGCCGCCGCCCCGGCCCCCGGAGCCGCGCCCGCCGTCGCCGGCCGCACGGGGGACCGTACGCACGCCCGGGCCGACGCCCCGGCCCCGCACGCCGACACCCCCACCCCGCACGCCGAACCCCAGGCCCCGCACGCCGACGCCCCCACCCCGCACGGCGAACCCCCCGCCCCGCACACCGGATCCACCGGGCCGGACCCGGTCACCGGGACCGGCGCGAGCGGGCTGCCCCAGCGGCGGCGCGGCCGCACCCTGGCCGCCGCCCGGCCCGAACCCGGGCGCGCCCCGGGCGCCGCCGGTACGGAACCCCGTACGGACGGCGCCCCCACCGAGGCGCCCCGCCCGGCCACCCGCTTCGGCAGCTTCCGCCAGGCCGTCCGCGGCACCCCGCCGCACCCCACGACCCCCCAGAACCCGGAAGGCACCGCGCAATGACCGGCTCCACCACCGACGAGACGCTCAGCTGGCTCCTGGAAGGCCTCCTGGAGCGCACCCCCGGCGCCCGGCACGCCCTCGTGCTCTCCCGCGACGGCCTCAAACTGTGCCGCACCCCGGAGCTCTCCGTCGACCAGGCCGACCAGCTCGCCGCGATCGCCGCCGGCATCCAGAGCCTCTCGCACGGGGCGTCCATCGAGTTCGGCGACGGAACCGGCGGCGTCCGTTCCGCCATGGCCGAGTTCTACGGCGGGATCCTGTTCATCGTCGAGGCCGGCGAGGGGGCCCACCTGGCGCTCGTCGCCTCCGAGGAAGCCGACGCGGGCCTGGCCGGGCACAACATGTCCGAACTGGTCGAGCAGCTCGGCGAGCACCTCGTCGCCCGGCCCCGGGATTGAGCAGGAGCAGACCGGGCCGGGACGACTCCCCGGACCGGCTCTACACCCTCACCGGCGGCCGCAGCCGCTCCGGCTCCGACGCCTTCGACCTGGTCACCCTGATCGTCTCCGAGTGCGACCCGGTCCCCGGCATGCAGTCGGAGCACGCGGCGATCCTGCGCATGTGCCGGTACCCGACGGCGGTGGTGGAGATCGCGGCCGATCTGGGCCTGCCGGTGTCCATCGTCCGGATCCTCCTCGCCGACCTGCTCGGTACCGGTCGGATCAGCGCCCGGCACCCCCGTACGACGTACCGCCTTCCCGACCCCGACATCCTGGAGCAGGTGCTCGTTGGACTCCGCAGCCTCTGAGGCGATCCCCGAACCGCGTCGCCAGACCCTGCACAGCACCGCCGACAACGGTCTGAAGATCGTGATCGTCGGCGGTTTCGGAGCCGGCAAGACCACCATGGTCCGCTCGGTCAGCGAGATCCGCCCGCTGAACACCGAGGAGACCATGACGCAGGCCGGCGAGGCCGTCGACGACACCGACCAGATCGCCTCGAAGAACGCGACCACCGTCGCCTTCGACTTCGGCCGCATCACCCTCGACGCGCACAACGTCCTGTACCTCTTCGGAGCCCCCGGCCAGGAGCGGTTCTGGTTCCTGTGGGACCGGCTGTTCTCCGGCACCCTGGGGGCCGTCGTCCTCGTCGACACCCGCCGCCTCGCCGACTCCTGGTACGCCATCGACCGCCTGGAACACCACGGCACTCCTTTCGTCGTCGCCTGCAACGACTTCGGCGGGCCCCAGCACACGCGGGAGCAGGTCCGCGCGGCCCTCGACCTCCCGCCCGACGTCCCGCTGGTGTTCTGCGACGCCCGCTCCCGGGAGTCCGCCAAGCAGGTCCTGATCTCCCTCGTCCAGCACCTCCAGACGGCCGCCCGGTCGCACCAGCCGAAGACCCCGGAGCCCACCCCGTGACCACCCCCGCCGCACCCGAACCCCAGCCCGTCCCCCTGAGCGGCCCCCGGTTCCAGACCGACCCCATCGGGCTGTACCGCGAGATGCGGCGCGACCACGGAGCCGTCGCCCCGGTCGTCCTCGACGGAGACGTACCGGCCTGGCTGGTCCTCGGCTACCGCGAGCTCCACCAGGTCACCAGCGACCCGGTGCTCTACTCCCGCGACTCCGAGCTGTGGAACCAGTGGGACCGCATCCCCGCCGACTGGCCGCTGCTCCCGATGATCGGCCGCAAGCAGCCGTCCATCCTCTACACCGTCGGCGAACGCCACCGCGAGCGGGCCGCCGTGATCAGCGACGCGCTGGAGTCCGTGGAACCCTTCGAACTCAGGGGCCACGCCGAGCAGTTCGCGGACGAACTGATCGACGGCCTGTGCGGCAAGGGCGCCTGCGACATCGTCGGGGAGTACGCGATGCTGCTGCCGCTGCGCGTCCTCGCCCGGATCTACGGCTTCCCCGACGGGCAGGGCCCCGGTCTCGTCACCGCCATGAACGACATGATCAACGGGCGGGAAGGGGCCCTGGAGGGCCAGCGCCACCTCGGCGGCTCGATGTACGCGCTGCTCGCGGCGAAGCAGGCCGAGCCCGGCCCGGACGTCGTCTCCCACATGCTCGCCAACCGGGCGGGCTTCACCGTGGAAGAGATCGCCCAGGACCTCATGGTGATGATGGCCGCGGGCCACCAGCCCACCGCCGACTGGATCGGCAACTCGCTGCGCCTGATGCTCACCGACCCCCGCTTCGAGGCCTCCCTGGCGGGCGGCCGGCACAGCGTCGGCGAGGCCATGAACGAGGTGCTGTGGGAGGACACCCCCACCCAGAACGTGGCCGGCCGCTGGGCCTCCCGCGACACCCACCTCGCCGGACGGCGCATCGCCCGCGGCGACCTGGTGCTGCTGGGCCTCGCCGCCGCCAACGCCGACCCGCGGGTACGCACCGACGCGGGCGCCCTCACCGGCGGCAACAGCGCCTTCCTCTCCTTCGGACACGGCGAACACCGCTGCCCGTTCCCCGCCCAGGAGGTCGCCGAGGTCATCGCACGCACCGGCATCGAGGTCCTCCTGGACCGGCTGCCCGACGTCGACCTCGCGGTACCCGCCGCCACGCTCTCCCGGCGGCCGTCCCCCTGGCTGCGCGGACTGTCCGAACTCCCGGTGACCTACACCCCGACCCCCGCCCTTGGAGCCACCAGATGACCTGCCCGATCGACCACTCCGGCCCCGGCGACGCCACGACCCTCACCCTCGACCCCTTCGTCGCCGACCTCGACGCGGAGAGCGCCGCACTGCGCGCCGCTGGTCCGCTCGTACGGGTCGTCCTGCCCGGCGGCGTCGGCGTCTACGCCGTCACCCGCCACGCCGAGGCACGGGCCCTGCTCACCGACTCCCGGGTGGTCAAGGACATCGGCGTCTGGGGTGCCTGGCAGCGCGGCGAGATACCCCCGGACTGGCCGCTGATCGGCCTCGCCAACCCCGGCCGCTCGATGCTCACCGTCGACGGCGACGAGCACCGCCGGCTGCGCACCCTGGTCGCGCAGGCCCTGACCGTACGCCGGGTGGAGAGGCTGCGGGCCGGTATCGAGGCCCTGACCGCCGGCATGCTCGACCGGCTGGCCGCCCTGCCGGCCGGCGAACGCGTCGACCTGAAGGCCGAGTTCGCCTACCCGCTGCCGATGAACGTGATCAGCGAGCTGATGGGCGTGGACGCCGCCGAACACCCGCGGCTGAAGGCGCTCTTCGAGAAGTTCTTCTCCACGCAGACCCGGCCCGAGGAGGTGCCGCAGATGATGGCGGACCTCGGGGCGCTCTTCTCCCGCATCGTGGAGTCCCGGCGCGAGAACCCGGGCGACGACCTGACCAGCGCGCTCATCGCCGCCTCGGAGGACGGCGACCACCTCACCACCGAGGAGATCACCAACACCCTCCAGCTGATGGTCGCGGCCGGCCACGAGACCACGATCAGCCTGATCGTCAACGCGGTCGTCGCCCTGCAGACCCACCCCGATCAGCGCGCCCGCGTCCTCAAGGGCGAGGTGCCCTGGGAGAACGTCATCGAGGAGACCCTGCGCTGGTCCACCCCGACCTCGCACGTCCTGATCCGCTTCGCCGCCGAGGACATCGAGGTCGGGGACCGGATCCTGCCGAAGGGCGAGGGCCTCATCGTCTCCTTCGGCGCCATCGGCCGCGACGAGGAGCAGCATGGCGCCACCGCGGGGGAGTTCGACGTCACCCGCACCCCGAACCGCCACATCTCCTTCGGCCACGGCCCGCACGTCTGCCCCGGCGCGGCCCTCTCCCGCCTGGAGGCCCTGGTCGCCCTCCCGGCCCTGTACGCCCGCTTCCCGGACCTGAGGCTGGCCGTCGCCCCCGAGGAGCTCCGCAACAAGCCGGTCCTGACCCAGAACGACCTGTTCGACCTGCCGGTCCACCTGTCCTGACCGGCGAAATCCACATGTACGGGCGTCCGGACTCCTGTTAGGTTCATCGTGTGCCGAAGCTGAATCAGATCATCGCAGTGGAAAAGGGCGTCAAGTCCAAATCCCTCCAGGAGCTCTCGCAGGCTCACCACGACGTCCAGAAGCCCGCCCTGCTGGCCGGCATCTCCCGGACCTACCAGCCCAAGGACGAGGAGGGCGAGCAACTGCCCCCGGAGTCCACGCGGGTGCAGGTCAAGGCCGAGGACGTGCTGCGGGCCACGGCGGGGACGCTGACGCGGCTGTTCGACGTGACGGCGACCAAGGACTGGGCCAACCGCAGCGCGGCCGCGGACGTGGTCGTGGACGGCTCGGTGCTGTTGGAGCAGGTGCCCGTGCCGTACCTGCTGTTCCTGGAGAAGCAGCTGACGGACATGCACACCTTCGTACGGAAGCTGCCGGTGCTGGACGCCTCCGAATCCTGGAACCTGGACCCGTCCACGGACTCCTGGAAGACGGACCCGGTCCGCACCATCCGCACCAAGAAGGTGCCGCGCAACCACGTCAAGGCCGAGGCGACGGACAAGCACCCGGCGCAGGTCGAGGTGTACTACGAGGACGTCCCCGTCGGGTACTGGACGACGGTGAAGTTCTCCGGCGCGCTGCCCGCCCGCAGGGTGAACGAGCTGCTGGACCGGGTGGAACGGCTCCAGCAGGCGGTCAAGTTCGCCCGCGAGGAGGCCAACAGCACCGAGGTCAGCGACCAGCGGGTCGGCGACGCGGTGTTCGGCTACCTGTTCAGGTAGCCCCATGATCGCCCCCCGTTGTGAGCGGGGGGTGCGCGAGAGCGCAAGCTGAAACTGATGTTGAAGCTGACAAGGGGTGTCAGTTGGGGGTTCGAATCCCTCCCCCGGCACTGCGTGCCGGGGTGGCCCAAGCCTGGCAGAGGCGGCCCCGTTAAATTCAGATTCTCGCTCCAGTCTCAGCATTCGCCGCCGAACACCGGATCGACCGAGCGTGGACGATCACCGACGGATGGGGGTTCAAGTCCCTCCTGCGCCTCTCTCGTGGCGCGGTAGTTCAAAGGCAGAACACGTCGGTCTCAATATGATCCGCGACTCTTAAACGCCGCCGGTGTGCGCAATTGGGTGGCAAGCAGGAGCCCGGGAGCTGGACATGCTCCCGGGCTCTGTCACGTTCCCGCCCCCACCGCCCGGACGGGGACCGCTACACCGGTACGGACACGAACGCCCTGCCCGCCTCGTTCTCGACGAGGATCGCCTTGACGTTCGAGGGATCCACGGCCGCCGAGCCGTCCAGCGACGCCCCCTTGCCCTCCCCGTTCTCCTGGCTGCCCACGACCCAGCCGCCCGCGGTGGTGCGCGTACCGTCCTTGGCGACCACGACCAGCCGGCACCGCTCGCCCGGGGGAATCCCCGTCACGGCAGCGTTCACCCGCACCCACTGCGTCGCGGGCATCATCTGTACGGTCATCCGCGCACCCGTGCCCCGATCGGTGGCCGAGGCCACCTTGGTCCCGGCCGGGGGCGCCGAAGGGGCCGCGGAGGCCGACGGGGACGGCTGCGGAGGCAGCGCCCGGGCTTCCGGATCCCCGCCGCCGAGCTGCGCGCCGGCCCAGAACACCGCGGCCATGGAGGCCGCAGCGGCCAGCCCCGCGAGACCCAGCCGGCGGCGCTGCGCACCGGCCCGCTCGCCGCGCATCTGCCGCAGCGTGCGCTGGAGCAGCAGATCCCCGCCCTGGGGCGGTCCGTCGAGGAACGCCTCCTCGGGCACCTCGCCGAGCGCCAGCTCCATCTCGCGCAACGCGGCCACCTCCTCCCGGCACTGCACACATCCGCGCATGTGCTCCTCGACCCGGCGGGTCTCCTCGTCGTCCAGGACGCCGAGCACGTACGGGCCGAGCAGTTCCTCCTCGTGTCGCTGCCGGTTCATGCCACCACCTCACGCAGTCCGGCGGGCTGCTGGGGCGGCCTGCCCGTTCGATTTCCTGTTCTGGAGCCGTTCCCCCTGGCACCGCTGTCCGTGAAGACCTCGCGCAGGGCCTTGAGGGCGTAGTGCGAGCGCGATTTGACCGTGCCCGCGGGGATGCCGAGGCTGTCGGCGGCCTCCGCGACGCTGAGCTGCCGGTAGTACAACTCCTTGAGTACGTCACGGTGTTCCGGTGACAGCTGGTCGAGTGCCCCCAGGACCGTCATCGAGTCCACCACGGAGTCGGCGTGGTCCGCCTCCACGGGGGGAGCGGACGCCTCCCCGGAGACCTCCGGCGGACGGGCGGCCTTGGCCCGGTACCGGTCGGTGATGATGTTGCGGGCCACCGTGAGCAGCCAGCCGCGCACCGAGCCCTTCCCGTTGACCAGGACCTCGGAATGCCGCCAGGCCCGGATCAGGGTCTCCTGGACCACGTCCTCGGCGGCGGCCCGGTCTCCGGTCAGCCGGGTGGCGTACGCGAGCAGGGCATGGCCGTGCTCCTCGTACACCGACTTGATCAGTGCCTCATCGGTCGAGCCCCGCCGAGTGCGGGGCCACAGTGGTCCGGCCATCTCACCCTCTCCGTCTTCCTCGCTTACCAGGTGCGGTCGGAACACGCCCTGCGCGCACGCGCGGTTCACGTGACGTACATCACTCAGATCCGGCAGGCGCGGCCCGTGTTGAGGCAGTCGGCCACCGAGGCCATCTGCTGGTCGGTCATCGCGTTCACGAACATCGCGTGGTCCGTCTTCGGGCTGTGCCGCTGCTCGGGGAAGGAGTCGAGCGCGACCGGCACGCCCTGGGGGAGCTCGTACGTGAAGGAGATCCGCAGCTCGGGCACCGGGAAGGTGCCCCGCGGGCATACACCGCCCGCTGCGGGGAACAGCAGGTGCGAGCGGTGCCCCGCGCTGCTGGTGTCGATGCCGTTCCAGCAGCTGGGGAAGGCCAGGGTGCGGGTGAGCCGGTCGCCCTCGGGGCAGCGGGGATAGCGGGTGGTGGACCGGTCGGGGGAGCCGGAACAGCCCCAGCGGGCCCGGACGTCGGCGTCGCTGCCCGCCGTGTGCGCGACGGCGTCGCCCGTCATCCCGCGCAGGAACCGCGGCATCGGCACCACCTTGCTCGCCGGGTTGCCACGGAACTCCACCAGGACCGAGGCCTCCGGCACGATCTCACCGGTGTTGCCGTGGCCCGCCGAGGTCTCGTGCGGGCGCGTGCCAGGCCGGTCCAGGCGGCGCAGGACGGGCCAGTAGTACGTGGACCGGTCGCCGCCTTTGCAGCTGGTGGCGGCCGCGTCCAGGGACTCGTCGGTCGACATGGCGTCGGTGGAGAGGTTCCCCACGTACGCGTGCGTGTGGTGGGCCCCGGCCCGCAGTCCGGGCGAGACGACCAGGTTGTCCTCGTTGTAGTGGCCCTGCTCGTTGCGGCCGCAGTCCACCGCCACCGAGCCGGTCGAGGCGTCGGGCCCCGGCGCCGGCGCGCGGTCCGGGGCACCCGGAACGTCGCGGATGTCCACGTAGTCGGAGGGTGCGGGACCGGTGGCGCCGGCCCCGTGCTGCGGACCGGCCGCTCGCGAGGCACCCAGGACGGCGGCGAGCAGCCCGCCGCCCAGGACCAGGCAGATGACGACAGTGAGCAGGCGGTGTTCGTTCCCCATGGCGGTCACGTTTGCCGGTGGCGCCACCGGCGTCAACCTGGCATCCGCATGGCGAGCGTCAGTCCGCCGCTTTCCCGTCAGATCCCGCCATACAGCGACAAGTCATGTCCTGTAACCATCGCGGGTGGTTGCCGAGCCGGAGGAGGACCGAGCACAGTACGCCGTATGACACCCGCTGAGCTCCTGCACGCCTTCGCCCGCACCCGCGCCTCGCTCGACGGCCGCGAGGTGACGTTCTGGTGGTCCGGCGACGTCTACTCCTGGGCCCCGGGCGAGCCCTACCAGCGCCTCTTCGGCTTCGAGGGGCTCAATGCCGCCCGGCTCGTCACGGACGAGGAGAGCGGCGGCTACCAACTGCTCTCCAGGGAAGCCGCCTTCTACCTGGACCCCCTCACCCGGGAGGTCTTGGAGACCTGGGAGGGCAAGCCGGTGGTCCACGTCTGGAACGATCCGGCCAACCAGAAGCTGCGCCCCTTCCCCGTCCCCCTCACGGACCTCGGCGAGCAGGTCTGCTTCAGCCTGGAGATCCCGCTGGCCTACCCCTCCCCGCTGCCCGTCGAGGAGTACCCGCGGAACTCGGCCGACGACACCTACCGGGCGCTGGAACTCTTCCAGTTCTTCGCGCCCGCGTCCGTCCTCACCACCGAGGCGGCGAGCGTCCCCTCGACCATGTCGTGGACGCGGATGTCCCCGTGGCTCCCCTGGATGGAACGGGGCGGGCGGGCCGGCGGCCTCACCTTCCACTGCCGGGGCCGCAAGCTGGACTCCTACGACGAGGTCCCGGAACGCACGCGCGCCTACATCGCCGAGCGGCACCCCGAATTCGCCCACGCGCCGGAGAAGTGGAGCGAGCCGAACGAGACCAGCTGGACCTACTTCCGCAAGCTGTCCGGCGGCCGGTAGCAGGCCCCGGCGGCCGCCCCCCGGCGCCGCGGGGGGAGCGGCAGGGGCCGGACAAGGGTTTTCCCCGTATCGAGTTCATCCCCGTGTTGCCTACTGTCTGCCCACCGGCGATCTTCCCCCTGCCCGACAGCCCACGCTCCAACCCCACATGGCGCGATGCCGTCGGGCCGGGCGGATCGCCGGTCACGCCGTTGCCCGGCCCCACCGCCGTGGACGGGCAGCGTGGCGCGCGGCGGTGGCCGGGGCGGGTTCGACCAGCCCCTCCCGGTCCCGTGGCCGCCGGTTCACCTCCCACACTGCACCGACCGGCCGCTCCGGCCTGCCCGGAAACGGCCC
The DNA here is from genome assembly GCF_026340255.1 of Streptomyces sp. NBC_01408. Lineage (GTDB taxonomy): Bacteria > Actinomycetota > Actinomycetes > Streptomycetales > Streptomycetaceae > Streptomyces. The sequence continues at coordinate 4,907,024 of NZ_JAPEPJ010000001.1, forward strand.
TCGAAAGGGAACACCGTGCACGCAACCAGACGCAGGCTCATATCCGTCGTGGCGATGTCCGTCACCCTGCTCGCCGGTTCCGCCACCGCCTCGGTGGCCGTCGCCGCCGATGTTCCGGCCCCCGCACCGGCCGCCACCGTCGCCCCCACCGCGCCGGTCGAGAACCTCATCGTCGGATACAAGTCCACGGCGACGGAGGCCAGCTCCAACACCGCGGCCGCCGACGACGCCACCGCCAAGGGCAAGAAGGCCGGCAAGAAGGCGACGTTCGACCGCCGCCTCGGCACCGGAGCCGCCCTGGTCAACCTGGGCGGAACCGTCGCCCCCGCCGAGGCCGCCGACGTCATGGCGCAGTTCCGCGCCGACCCGGACGTCGCCTACGTCGAGCCGGACTCCCGGGCCTACGCCCTGGCCACCCCGAACGACACCGAGTACGCCAAGCAGTGGGACCTCTTCGAGCCCACCGCCGGCATGAACGTCCCCGCCGCCTGGGACAAGACCACCGGTACGGGCGTGACCGTCGCCGTCCTCGACACCGGCTACGTCGCCCACTCCGACCTCGCCTCGAACGTGGTCGCCGGCTACGACTTCATCAGCAGCTCCAGCGCCGCCCGCGACGGCAACGGCCGCGACAACAACCCCGCCGACCAGGGCGACTGGAGCGCGGCCGGCGAGTGCGGCATCGGCTCCAAGGCCAGTGACTCCTCCTGGCACGGCACCCACGTCGCGGGCACCATCGCCGCGTCCACGGGCAACAGCAAGGGCGTCGCCGGCATCGCGTACGGCGCGAAGATCCAGCCCGTCCGCGTCCTCGGCAAGTGCGGCGGCGCCACCTCGGACATCGTCGACGCCATCACCTGGGCCTCCGGCGGCACCGTCCAGGGCGTCCCGGCGAACGCCACCCCCGCCAAGGTGATCAACATGAGCCTCGGCGGCTCGGGCGCCTGCACCTCGTCCTACCAGAACGCCATCACCGCCGCTGTCGGCCGGGGCACGACCGTCGTCGTGGCCGCGGGCAACAGCAACGCGGACGCCGCCGGCTTCTCGCCCGCCAGCTGCAACAACGTCGTCAACGTGGCCGCCAGCAGCCGCTCCGGCGACCGCTCCTTCTACTCCAACTACGGCGCGATCATCGACGTCGCCGCCCCGGGCGGTGAGACCCGCCGCGCCACGGACACGCCCGGCACCGTCACCACCCCCGAGAACGGCATCCTCTCCACCCTCAACGGTGGCACCACCACCCCGGGCGCCGAGATCTACAAGCCCTTCCAGGGCACCAGCATGGCCGCCCCGCACGTCGCGGGCCTCGCCGCCCTGCTGAAGTCGGCGAACTCCGCGCTGACCCCGGCCCAGATCGAGTCGGCCATCAAGGCCAACGCCCGCCCGCTGGCCGGCACCTGCACCGGCGGCTGCGGCACCGGCCTCGCCGACGCGGCCGCGACCGTCGCGGCCGTGACCTCCGGTCCGGTCACCCCGTCCTTCGAGAACACCGCGGACTTCGCCATCGGTGACAACACCACCGTGGAGAGCCCCCTCACCGTCAGCGGCGTCACCGGCAACGCCCCGGCCGCCCTCAAGGTGGGCGTGAACATCGCGCACACCTACATCGGTGACCTCAAGGTCGACCTGGTCGCCCCCGACGGCTCCGTCTACACGGTGCACAACCGCACCGGCGGCAGCGCCGACAACATCAGCCAGGTCTACACCGTCAACGCCTCCTCCGAGGTCGCGAACGGCACCTGGAAGCTCCGCGTGAACGACAACGCGGGCGGCGACACCGGCAAGATCGACTCCTGGAGCCTCGGCTTCTGATCCGGCCGCCCCGGCCCCGGTCCGGCGCCCAACTCCGGCTGACGGTCCGATAGTACGGACCAATCTCAATCCGCGGACCTGCCTATACACCTCGTATCGGCAGGTCCGACGGGTTTTCCCGGCGACCGACTGAATTCTGCGTCACAATCCGGGTCCACCCGGCATCTGACCTCGTATTGTCGCGTCTCACAGGAAAGGCACAGGAGCTGGGGACCGAGAGGCTGGTGGCTGTGCGTGGTGGCGGCGACGGGGCACGCTGACACGAGCGTCGGACACGATGAACTGATCAAGGCGGTCGACCGCGCGCTGACCACGCACGGCCGGGCCCTCCTGACGGGACCCGCCGGCGCGGGCAAGACCGAGGTGGCCCGCGCCGTCGCGGCCGCCGCGCAGGCCCGCCGCGAGACCGTGCTCCGCCTCGCTCCCGAGGCCGCCGACCAGTGGATACCCGAGGCCTCCGCCGCAGCCCTGCTGGCCTCCGTCCCGGGCACCGCCCTGGAGCGGCTCTCCGGCCCCCAGCGCACCGCCATCGCCCTGCTGTGCCGGGAGACCGACGCACCCCGCGCGGGCCGCGACCACGTCGCGCTGCGCCTCGCCGTCGTGGAAGTGCTCCGCACCCTCGCCGCCCGCCAGCCCGTCCTGCTCGTCCTCGACAACGCCCAGTGGCTCGACGCCGAGAGCACCGACCTGCTCCGCTTCGCCCTGCGCCTCACCCCGCCCCGGGTACGGGTCCTCGTCGCCGAATGCGTCCAGGGCGGAGCCGCGGTCGGCGAACCCCTCTGCGGGCCCGGAACCCCGGCCATCCCCGTCCCCCCGCTCGGCGCCGACGAAGTCGCCGAACTGCTGGTGCGCCGCGGCCTGCCCGCCCGCCTCGCCGGCCGCATCCACCAGGCCAGCGGCGGAAACCCCCGCCTCGCCCTCGCCCTCGGCCAGTCCCTCGCCGACGCCCGCGACGGCAGCGCCCACCACGCCGACACCCTGCCCGTCTCCGGACCGGCCCGCGAGGTGGCCCGCCGCCTCCTCGCCGCGGCCCCCGCCCGGGCCCGCCGGACCCTGCTGCTCGCCGCCCTCGCGGCCCGCCCGACCACCGCCCTGCTGCGCCGCGCGGGGCGGCCCGACGCGGAGGCGGAGCTGGCCGAGGCGGAACGGGCCGCGCTCGTCAGCGTGGGCGAGGACGGCGCCGTGGAGTTCACCGCGGGGGCACTGCCCACCGCGCTGGCCGCCGACGCGGGCTGGCCCGAACGCGCCGCCGGACACGCCGCCCTGGCCGCCGCCGTCGACGACCCCGTCCAGGCCGTACGCCACCGCGCGCTGGCCGTGGACACCCCCGACCAGTGGCTCGCCGCGGAGATCACCGAAGCCGCCGCCGCCTGCCGCCGCCGCGGCCAGCGGGCCCTCGCCGCCGAACTGGGCCTGCTCGCCGCGGAACGCACGCCCTCCCACCTGGCCGGGGAGGAACTGGCCCGGCTCGTCGCCGCCGCCGAGGACGCGGGCTGGGCGGGCCGCGCCGATCTCGCCCGCCGCGCCACCCGCGCCGTACTGGCCCGGGACGCCTCTTCCGCCGACCGGGTACGGGCCCGGCTCGCCGTGATCGACGCCGCCGGACAGGCCCTCGGCACCCTCGAGGAGACCTTCGCCCACGCCATGGACGACGCCGCCGGCGACCCCGCCCTGCAAGCGGCCGTCCAGCTGCGGATCGCCTGGAAGCACAACCTCAGCGACGGCGACCCCGTCCGCTCCCGCGACGCGGCGGCCGCGGCCGGCGCGCTCGCCGCCCAGGGCGGGGACCAGGTCGCCGAGGCCATGGCCCTCACCGTACGGGCCCGCATGGGCCGCATCCTGGGCGACTCCGACGCCGAGGACATCCTGGCCGAGGCCCTCGCCCTGCCCGCCCCCGAGGTGCCCCTCGGGATGCGCAACGCCCCGCGCTACCTCGCCGTCCGCCACGCCCTCTTCGACGACCGCCTCGCCGACGCCCGGCGCCAGCTGATGGTCCTGCTGCCCTCCGTCCAGCGCACCGGGTCCGCCGAGGACGTCTTCGAGGTCCTGCGCAGCCTCACCGAGGTCGAACTGCGCGGCGGCCGGTGCGAGGCCGCGTCCGCCCACGCCCGGCGCGCCCTGGAGCTGACCATCGAGGCGGGCCTGTCACCCGGCCCCGCCTGGTACGTGGCCGCGATGGCCGAGGCCATGGGCGGCGGCTTCGCGCGCGCCGCCGGATACGCCCGCCGCGGCATCCAGGCCTCGGAGGAGGAGCACGACCAGGTGTTCCTCTCGCGCAGCCTGCACGCGCTCGGGCTGGTCGAACTGGCCACGGGCGAGGCGGCGAAGGCGGTGGCCACGCTGCGCCGGGTCGCCGCGCTGGAGGCCGCCCAGCAGGTGGTCGACCCATCGATCCTGCGCTGGCACGGGGACCTGGCCGAGGCGCTGGTCGCCGCGGACGAGCCCGAGGAAGCGGCCCAGCTGCTCGACTGCGTCCACGCCGTGGCCCTCGGGCTCGGGCGCGCCGGGGTGGTCGCCGCCCTCGACCGCGCCCGGGGCCTGTGCCTGTCGGCGCAGGGCGAGGCCGACGCGGCCGTAACCCTGCTGGAGGCCACCGAGCAGCGGTTCGCCGCCCTGCGGCTGCCGCTGGAACGGGCCCGTACGCTGCTGGCCCTCGCCCGGGTGGAACGGCGCCGCCGCCGGCGCGCACCGGCCCGCGCCGCCCTCCTGGCCGCGGCCGGGGAGTTCGAACGGGCTGGCGCGACCCCCTGGACGGAACTCGCCGGGGAACCGGCCGCCGCCCCCGGCGAGGGGAGCGGCGCGGAACCGGTCGCCTCGCTGACCGAGGCCGAGATCCGCCTCGCCCTGCTCGTCGGCCAGGGGGCCAGCAACCAGGAGGCGGCGGCGAAGCTGTTCCTCAGCGTCAAGACGGTCGAGGCCCGGCTGACCCGCATCTACCAGAAGCTCAACGTACGGTCGCGGGCCCAGCTGGCCACCGCCCTGCACGGCGGCCGCTAGGGGGTGTCCGGTGGGTCAGGGCCGGGCCCGGCCCTGACCCACCGGACACCCCCTAAGGCGACCGGTCAGCAGCTCAGGTTGTTCCCGGGCGTCACCCCGAGCAGCTGCGTGAAGCGCTGGTAGGTGGAGACCCGGCTCTGGACCTGGGCCGGGTTGCCGCCGTTGCACTCCAGGGCGCCGTTGATGGAGCGGATGGTCTCGCCGAAGCCCGCGCCGCTCACCATGGCGGTGTGGGCGGTCATCGTGCCCGGCCCGTTCTGCGTGTTCCAGTACCAGAGCGCCGTCTTCATGGCGACGGCCGGGTCCTGCTCGACGAGGTAGGGGTTCGCGAGCAGGTTGATGCCGAGGGCGTCACCCGCCGCCTTGTAGTTGAAGTTCCAGCTCAGCTGGATCGGGCCGCGCCCGTAGTACGCGGCCTGGCCGGCCGGACAGCCGTAGGGCTGGGTCGCGTCGCAGTAGTGAGGGTAGTTGGCGGTGTTCTGTTCGACGATGTGCACCAGGCCGCCCGTCTCGTGGGAGGCGTTGGCGAGGAAGGCGGCGGCCTCACGGCGCTTCACGGTGTCGTCACCGGTCTGCGCGAAGGCCGGGTAGGCCGACAGCGCCGCGACCAGGCCGTTGTAGGTGTAGAAGGAGTTCCGGTTCGGGAACATCTGGTTGAACTGGGCCTCGGAGACCACGAATCCGGACGGGTCGGGGTCCTGGCCCCCGCCGCCACCGCAGGCGCCCTGGTCCGACCAGACGCCCCACTGCCCGGTGGTGCCGGGCGTCTCGCCCTGGGTCCACCACTTGGCCTGCCAGTTGTGTCCGTTGTGCGAGGCGCTCATGCCGTTCGTGTAGACCGCGGAGGAGGCCCAGGGGGTTACGCAGGCGGCGGCCGCGACGGCGGGGGAGGAGGGGAAGGTCAGGGCGAGGCCGACCGTGACGGCCGCGGCGGCGACCAGGGACAGGGCACGGCGGCGAAACGCGCGTATCACGTAACTTCTCCTTCAGTGGGGGGAGTTGCCGTGGGGGCGGCAACTACGCCACTGAAGCGAAAATGGTCTGGACCTGTCAAGGTCTAGACCAAGAGGATCTCGTGTGGCCGCATGCCGAAGCCCCGGCGTGAAGGGTCACGCCGGGGCTTCGGCGGCAGGTCAGCTGCCGGCGGAGAGGTTGCCCGAGAGGACTGGGATGTTCTCCAGGATGTGCGAGGCCGAGTCGTCGCCCTTGGCCTGGGTGGAGTTCTCGGTGCACTGCTGGTTCTGCGGGTTGGCGAGGACGTTGACGTCCTGGACGCCGATGTTGGCGATGACCGCGAACAGGGACTGGGCGTTGACCTTCGCGGGCAGGCCGATGCAGAGCTTGTTCAGCGAGCCCTGGACCGCACTGAGCTGCGGGCTCATCTTGCCGTGGGTCTCCTGGTTGCCGTAGATCTGCGCGGCGCCGTTGCCGTTCACGGTGTTGACGCCGTTGTCGTTGCCGATCGCCATCGCCGGGGAGGCTACGGCGGCGCCCGCGCCCAGCACGGAGGCGGTGACCGCTGCGGTGGCCATGAACTTCTTGAACATGTGGGGGATCCTTCGGTTGCGCTGTCGCATGGGATAGCTGCCCTCGGCGGGACGTGCTGATCAACTGCTGCAGGCGCTTGTGGTTATCCCCACTCACCCGGGTGGCTCATTTGGCACACTGCCCGCCCCGGGGTACGACGGGTCGCCCGGTCCCGCCGCCGTGGCGGCGAGACTGAGCTCCTCGGATCCGAGGGTCAGCCGGTCTTGCGGCGGACCTTCTTGTTCTTGCCGCCGGGGCCGCTGCTGGAACCCTGGACCTTCGCCCGGCTCTGGTGTGCCTGCTGGGACTGGGCATTCGCCGCGTTGCGCTCCAGCGCCTCCCGGAACTTGCGCTTGGCCTCCTCGGCCGGCGTTTCGTCCTGCGGGGTGTCTGTTTCGTCTGCCATTGGTCCTCCTGGGGTGATCAAACCGTTTCAGTCTGTCAGCTTGCGTGCCTGCTGACCAGCGAGTTCCCCTGGGGCCGTGCCCAGCGGGCGCGCAGCCCCTCCGGCGGGACGCGACCGGAACGCGAGCCTCCAAGGATGGCTTGGGGGAGTCATAAGTTTTAATTATGAGGCCATAAGCTGCCACCGGGTGCTGGATTAGGGTTACCTCAGTTTAAGGTCTTCCTTGATCCAGCTTTTTCTCGCTCGAAGGGAACTTCGTCATGCCTCGCCCCCTGCGGGTAGCAATCGTCGGTGCCGGTCCCGCAGGGATCTACGCGGCGGACGCGCTGCTGAAGTCCGAGACCGCCGCCGAGCCCGGCGTGTCCATCGACCTCTTCGAGAAGATGCCCGCGCCCTTCGGCCTGATCCGCTACGGCGTCGCCCCCGACCACCCGAGGATCAAGGGCATCATCACCGCCCTGCACCAGGTGCTCGACAAGCCGCAGGTCCGCCTCTTCGGGAACGTCGACTACCCGAACGACATCGGCCTCGACGAGCTGCGCTCGTTCTACGACGCCGTGATCTTCTCCACGGGCGCCACCGCCGACCGCGAGCTGAGCATCCCGGGCGTCGAGCTGGCGGGCTCCTACGGCGCCGCCGACTTCGTCTCCTGGTACGACGGCCACCCGGACGTCCCCCGCACCTGGCCGCTGGAGGCGGAGAAGGTCGCGGTGCTGGGCGTAGGCAACGTCGCCCTCGACGTCGCGCGCATCCTGGCGAAGACGGCCGACGAACTGCTGCCGACCGAGATACCGCCGAACGTCCACGAGGGCCTCAAGGCCAACAAGGCGCTCGAGGTGCACGTCTTCGGACGCCGCGGTCCGGCCCAGGCCAAGTTCAGCCCCATGGAGCTGCGCGAACTGGACCACTCGCCCACCATCGAGGTCATCGTCAACCCCGAGGACATCGACTACGACGAGGGTTCGATCGCCACCCGCCGCGCCAACAAGCAGGCGGACATGGTCGCCAAGACCCTGGAGAACTGGGCGATCCGGGACATCGGCGACCGCCCCCACAAGCTGTTCCTGCACTTCTTCGAGTCCCCCTCCGAGGTGCTCGGCGAGGACGGCAGGGTCGTCGGCCTGCGCACCGAGCGCACCGAGCTCGACGGCACCGGCAATGTGAAGGGCACCGGCCGGTTCACCGACTGGGACGTCCAGTCCGTCTACCGGGCCGTGGGCTATCTCTCGGACGAGCTCCCCAAGCTCCCCTGGGACGTGGAGTCCGGCACGGTCCCCGACGAGGGCGGCCGCGTGATCGAGGCCGGCGGGCACCTGCAGTCGACGTACGTCACCGGCTGGATCCGGCGCGGTCCGGTCGGCCTGATCGGCCACACCAAGGGCGACGCCAACGAGACCGTCGCGAACCTCCTCGCCGACCACGCCGAGGGCCGCCTGCACAGCCCGGACGCGCCCGCGCCGGAGGCCGTCGAGGCCTTCCTCGCCGAGCGGAGCGTGCGCTACACCACGTGGGAGGGCTGGCACCGCCTCGACGCCGCGGAGAAGGCCCTCGGCGAGCCCCAGGGCCGCGCGCGCGTGAAGATCGTCGAGCGCGAGGACATGCTGGACGCGAGCGGCGCCTGACCGGCGGGAGGGGGCCGGACCCCGGCCCCCTCCCCGGGCCGGACCCCGGCCCCCTCCCCGGGCCGGACCCCGGCCCCCTCCCCGGGCCGGACCCCGGCCCCCTCCCCGCGGACCGGTCCACGCGCCGGTGCGCGAAACGGCCGGATTCTCACGCCGTCGGAGCCGCCAGGCAGGTGAGGGCCGCCGCCGTCAGCGCCCGCACGCCCGCCGGGAGCGCCGTGCGGGCGTCCGGCGCGAAATCAGGCGCGTGGTTGGCGGGCAGCGCCGCCAGTTTCTGCGCCGCGGTCGCCCCCGGCGCCGCCGACCAGGCCGCGGGTCCGATCACCCCGAGCATCCAGTAGGCGAGCCGGACCCCTTCCGCGCCGTGCAGGTCGCGCCCCGCGTCGCCGAACAGCCCGAAGTCCTCCGTCGCCAGGGACGGCGGCCACATGGCCACCCGCTCGGGGCCGAATTCCGCCACATGGGCCTCCCGTACCGCGGCCGTCGTCGCCGGGTCGGGATGGGTGACGGGAGAGACGGACTCGCGGACGATCTCCGGCTCCCGGGGGCAGTCCGCCGCCGCGCATTCGGCGCGGACGATCCGCTCCACCGCCGCGGCCGCGCGCGTCAGCGCCGCCTCGCCGGCCGCCCGTACGGTGACGGCCAGTTCGGCCCGGTCGGGCACGATGTTCGCCCGGTCGCCCGCGTGGAACGAGCCGACCGTGACGGCGACCTGTTCCGAGGGCGCGGCCTCCCGGGCCACCACCGTCTGGAGCCGGGTCACCACATGGGCCGCCGCCACCACGGGGTCCACGGTCAGGTGCGGGGCCCCCGCATGCCCGCCGCGGCCGTGCAGGACGATCCGGAAGGTGACGCTCCCGGCGGTCATCGGCCCGTACCCGTGGGCCACCATCCCGGCGGGCAGCGGGGCCGCGTGCTGCGCCAGCACGGCGTCGGGGCGGCCCGTCCGCTCGTACAGGCCGTCCGCCAGCATCGCCCGGGCCCCCTCCAGGGTCTCCTCCGCCGGCTGGCCCACCACGATCAGCGTGCCCCGCAGAGCCCGAGGCGAGCTGGCCAGCAGCGAGGCCGCCCCCGCCGCCGCGGCCAGGTGGAGGTCGTGCCCGCAGGCGTGCGCCGCCTCACCCCGGCTCGCGTAGGCCAGGCCGGTCGTCTCCCGTACCGGCAGGGCGTCCAGTTCCGCCCGCAGCATGACGGTCGGCCCCTCGCCGCCCCGCAGCACCCCGGCCACGCCGTGCCCGCCGATCCCGCGCGTGGTCTCGTACCCGGCGGCCTCCAGCCAGTCGGCGAACCGGCCCGCCGTGCGCTCCTCGGCGCCCGACAGCTCGGGATGCCGGTGCAGATCCAGGTAGAGGGTGGTGAGCGGCCGCACGATTCCGGCCAGCCCGGGTAGTCCGGCGAGTTCCGTCATCCGCCCATGATCGGGCAGCGGTCCCGGGCGGGGGACACCAGGGCGCTGACACTTTCTGTCAGCAAGGTGTCAGCGGTACGCCGGGTCAGGTGCAGGTGCGACCGGTTCTGATGGAAGGGCACCACCGCACCACCCAACGACCGCACCAGCTGAAGGAGTCACCATGGAGAAGTCGCCGCTCGCCTCGCTCGCCGACGAGATCCTCGAGCTCGAGTCCGAGACCTTCGAGATCTCCGACTACTCGGACGCCAGCGAGGTCGTGCTCGCCGGTTCCACGAGCTGCAGCTCGACCTCGACCTGCTCCTCGACCACCAGCACGACCTCCTGCAGCGCCTGACCCTTCAGGGCGTACGCACACCGGTGCCCCGGCCCCCGCGCGAGCGGGAGCCGGGGCACCGGCCGTACCGCCCGGACCGCACCGGGCCCGGTGATCAGGGGAAGGGGTGGGGGACCATCCGGACCTCCGCCTCGCCCAGGTCCGTCCGGCGCAGCCCCGCCCGGCGGGGCGCGGTGCGCAGCCGCGGCATGAACGGCGCCCGCTGCCTCGACCAGCCGAAGTCGATCGGCAGCAGCCCCGGCACGACCGCGCACACCGTGCGCAGCCCGATCCGCCGCTGCTCCGGCGTCGTCTGATCGACGACGATCACATCGTGCCCGGACTGCGTCAACTCCTCCACGCAGTACATGAGATCGTCCCGAAGGTCCGCGGTGCGCGGCCGGCCCTCCGCGTTCCACGCCCGGTAGACCTCGGCCATCGGCCGCACGGACACCGGCTCCAGGTAGGGCCGCACGTACGGGGCCATCACCGGCAGCCCGTACAGCTGGGCGTGGTCCTTCAGATGCCGCACCTGCCGGAAGTCACCGGCCATCGCCTCCAGTTCGGCCCGCCGCTCCGCCACCTGCCGGGGCAGGTGCGGAATGTAGGTGAGGACCTCCGACAGCGCGGCCTCGGCAGCCGCCGCCGGATCCAGCGCCGCGCCCGCCCCGAAGGAGAACAGCCCCGGCCCGCCGTCGCGGCGCACCGCGAGCGCCGTCACCACCGGCACCGACAGGTCGATCCGGTTGTCGAAGACGTGTACGTCGTAGCCCTGAAGTGCCGCCCGGTCGGCCATCATCCGCACCGCCGGACCCGGCACGGAGGCCAAGTCGATCTCGGTCAGGGGCAGTCCGGCGTACCAGGCCACCAAGAAGGCGTCCCGCTCGATCAGTTCCAGCAGCGCGCCGAGCAGCGCCTCCTCCGTGCAGCTGCCGATCGCGCAGCCGTTGGAGCACTCGAAGACGAAGTTGTCGGCGGCCAGCCCCGCGCTGTAGTGCACCAGCCGCGCCGGGACCAGCACGGGCCGGTCGTCGCGCAGCGAGTGCCCGTACACCCAGGGGATCGGCCGCTCCGGGTCGAAGGGCGACACCATCGGGTCGTCGCGGTAGGTCTCGGGCGGGTAGGAACCGCACAGGGCCGGATCCAGGGCCCGCTCGCCCAGCTCCGCGTACGAGGCCGTGAGCAGCGAACTCCCGGTGCGCCGATGGGTGCCCGCGTACCGCTCAAGGCCCTCCAGGTAGGCCAGGTCCCGGCTCGCCGAGAAGCTGTTGGCCTGCCCGCTCCAGGTGACGTCCGTCAGCCCCGCGTAGCCGCGCATGAACACGCTGCCCGCGACGGGAGCGGTCGTCGGCGAGGTGACGTTGATCCAGGTTCCCCCGCCCAGCACCCCGGTCTCGGGATTCGCCAGCGCCGCGTGCGGCATGGGGTACGAGGACGCCGCCCGCAACCGCTGCGCGCCCGGCGAGGGGGTGGGCCGGGAGACCGGGACGAAGGGAGCCGGGGCGTCGGTCCCGCGCGGCCCGCAGCCGGGGCAGAGCGGATCGGCCGCCAGCGGGTAGGTCCGCACCTGGAGGGTCTCCAGGTCCAGCCGGGAGACCTGGGGCAGGGCCCGGTCCGCCGCCGTGGGGCCGGGGGCGGCCGCGGAGCCCTCGAAGACCGCGCCGTGCAGCGCCCGTACCGCGTCCAGCAGGTACGGGGGCAGCCGCGGCCAGTCCCCGGCCACCGGGGTGACGGTCCCGCTGCCGGTCTCCAGGGCGTCCCGCTCGCTCCGGCTGCGCAGCCGCTGCCGGCGCATCGCCAGGCACTGGCCGCAGGCGGGCGCGGTGCCGTCGCCGCCCCAGGGGCCGACCAGGACGGCGCGGGCGCCGAGATGGACGGTCGCGGCCGCCCGTACCGCGGCGAACGGGTCCGCGGCGCGCGGCCCCAGCGCGTCGTGCACGCCGAGGGTGACCACGTACGCGCCGAGGTCCTCCAGGGCCTCGGCCAGCTCGCGCCGCGCCGCTTCCAGCGCGGTGCCGTCCGGAGCCCGGACGGGGCGCGTGCGCACGGAAGTCGGGGTCATGTCCGGTTGCTCCAGCGGAAGGTCTTGAGCCCGATCCCGCCGAACAGCACGGCGAAGCCGAGGAGCACCGCGCACCCGGTGCCGATGGCGGACAGCGAGCCCGAACCGGTCAGGGCCCCGGTCGCGGCGTCGTTGAGGTAGCGCAGCGGCAGGACGCGCGACACCGACTGGAGCCACGACGGCATCAGGTCCAGCGGCAGGAAGGAGCCGGACAGGAACGCCATCGGCACCATCATGCAGTTGGCGATCGCCGCGACGGCCTCGGGCGTGTTCGCGTAGGTGCCGACGATCACGCCGATCGCCATGAACGCGGTGATCCCGAGGACCAGGGCCGGCAGCACCAGCGGCCAGCGCCCGTCCAGGACCAGCCCGAACCCGGGCAGCATCGCCACCGCCACGAACACCGCGGCCTGGACGACGCCGACCACGAGCGCCAGCACGTACCGCGAGGCCAGCACGGTCGTCAGCGGCGTCGGCGTCAGCCGGATCAGCCGCAGCAGGTCGTCGCGGCGCCACTGCATCAGCGTGAACGCGATGCCGAACACGGCGGCGTTGGCCACGCCCCACGACATCACGCCGGGAGCGATGTACGAGATGTAGGGGCGGCCGCTCTCCTCCACCTCCTGCCCGCTGAAGATCAGCCCGAAGACGACGAGGAAGAGCAGCGGGAAGGCGAAGGTGAAGAAGAGGGTGGCCTTGTCCCGGACCTGCGCCCGGTAGCCGGCTGCGGTCAGGGCCGTGTACGCGCTCATGCCTGGGACTCCGTGGGGTGGGTGGTGGCGTGGCCGGCGGCCGTACCGGTCAGTTCGAGGTAGACGTCCTCCAGCGTGGCCGTACGGGTCATCACCCCGTCGAGCCCGGTGAGCGCGTCGACGGCCTGGAGGACCTTGCCCGGGGAGGCGGTCTCCAGGACCAGCGAACCGCCCTGGAGGCTGGCCCGGTCCACGCCCGGCAGGGAGGCCGCGTCGTCGAGCGGGATCCGGCCGGCGGGCAGCAGCAGCCGGGCGGGGGCGCCGGCGGCGGTGACGAGCCGGTGCGGGGAGTCGAGGGCGGCTGTCTTCCCGCCGACGAGGATGGCCACCCGGTCGCACAGGGCCTCGGCCTCGTCGAGGTGGTGGGTGGTGTAGACGATGGTGCGGCCCTCGCTCTTGAGCGTGCGCAGCACCTGCCACAGATCGCGGCGGGCCTGGGGGTCGAGGGCCGCCGTCGGCTCGTCCAGGAAGATCAGCTCGGGGCTGTGGACGAGGGCGGAGGCGATGGCGAGGCGCTGGCGCTGGCCGCCGGACAGGTTCTCGACGTACACGTCGCGCTGTTCGGTCAGGCCCACCGTCTCCAGCGTGCGGTCCGCCGCGCCCCGTTCGGCGCGGTAGAGCCCGGCGACGGTCAGCAGGTGCTCGCGCGCGGTCTGCCGGACGAAGAACGCGGAGGCCTGCGTCTGTACGCCGATCCGCGGCAGCAGCGCCGTGTTGCGCGGCCAGGGGCTCTGCCCGAGCACGCGGACGGTCCCGGAGTCGGCCTGCCGCAGGCCTTCCATGATCTCGATGAGGGTGGTCTTGCCCGCCCCGTTGGGGCCGAGGAGGCCGAAGAACTCGCCGCGGCGCACGTCGAGGGAGATCCCGTCCACCGCGGTGCGGTCGCCGTAGCGCTTGCGGATCTCCGACACGGTGACGGCGGCGCTGGGGCCGCTGTCGGGGGGCTGGGTGGTGCGGTCAGTGCTCATGGGGAGTGCGGTTCCCTCGTTCTCGGTGTGGTGGGGGGGACGGATGACAGGGAATCAGGGGGCGGGGGGTGGATGACGGGCATTCAGGAGGCCGTGGCCACCGCGTACCAGAGCGTGCCCGCCGCGCCGCAGACGAGCAGCAGGACCAGCACGGCGGAGCCCGCGCCGTACGCGAGATACAGCCTGCGGGCCCGCGCCGGGTAGGCGTCCGCCGCCGCCCGGTCGCGCATCCGCAGCCGCAGGTACGCGGAGCTCGCGGGCGCGAGCCGGGTGACCCGCAGGCCGTGGCCGAGCATCGTGTAGCCGTCGAGCGGCGGCAGTGGCAGCAGGTTGACCAGGGCCTGCGCGCTGCCGAGCAGGAGCAGCGCGCCCAGCACCCGGGCGGTCGGGTCGACCTCCGCCAGGGCCGTCCACCAGCCGAAGAAGGGGAGGAGGAAGAGGAGGTTGGCGAAGGCCCCGGCCGCCGCGACGGCCAGCTGGTGACGGCGGCGGCCCAGATAACGGTAGTTGTCCACGGTGCAGTACATGATGGCCACGGGCAGCCGCCAGCGCAGTCCGATCTCCCCGACCGTACCGCCGACATGACGGGCGGCGACCCCGTGCGCGAACTCGTGCAGCGCCGTGCTCAGCCACAGCAGCGTGGCCACCGCCAGCAGCGGAACGGGATGCGACAGCAGCCACCACACGTCGCGCACCAGCCGGTCCGCGTCGGAGGCCAGGACCGCCTCCATCAACAGGCACAGCAGGAGCAGCCCGCCCAGCACCACCGGGCGCAGGGCCGGCCGCACCCATCGGTGCAGCCGGGCCGTCACGGCGTCGGCGTCGGCGACCAGGCGCAGCGTGCCGCGCAGCAGGGTCCCGCTGCGCGGCGGCCCCGGCGGGCCCGGCGCCTCGGGCGCGGGCCCGCCCGCGAGCAGCCGGCGGCTGCCGAGGAGGGCCAGCAGCTGCTGCCAGTTGCCCTCGCCGAGCCTGCGGCCGAAGGCCTCCCCGTACGCGGCGCCGATCTCGGCGAGGTTGCGGGAGCCGTCGAGACGCGAGACGAGGAAGAACTCCTTCGGGCCGATCTCGAAGGAGGCCCCGGAGACCGGGTCCTTGACGAGGTGGACGACGGCCGGACCGTTCAGCAGCGGCGGGGACAGCAGGATGCCCGGCCGCAGCGCGGGCCGGTGCGCCAGCAGCCCGGTGGGGCCGCTCACGGGCGCACCGGCTCGGCCCCGGCGCCCTCGCGCAGCACCCGCCCCAGCAGGTGCGCCAGGTAGGCCTCGTCCCGGATCGTCACATGCAGCCGGTTGTTGGTCATGTGCATGTACGGGGAGAGCAGCAGCGGCAGCGCCACGGCCGGATCGGTGACCTGCTCGTCGCGCGTGCCGTCCCAGGAGCGGAAGACCAGGTCACCGACAACCGCCAGGGATTCGGCCCGCCCGCGCAGCTCGCGACAGTGGTCCGCCCACCCGGCCAGGAAGGCGGGCAGCCGGCCCGTCTCCCCGGAGGCCAGCGCCTCGCGGACGGCGGCGAACCGCCGGGCGAGCCCGGGGCCGGTCTGCTCGAAGGTGCGGTCGTACTCCGCCGAGCCGATGAAGCCCGTGCCCGGGAACGCCGTGTGCCAGAACTCGTAGTAGCGGTCGAGATAGCCGCCGAGATCCTCCCGGTCGGGCAGGAAAACCCCCGCCATCACCATCATCAACTGCGCCGAGGTGCCCAGCAGTACGGTGCGAAGATGCAGGTTCATCCGGCCCAGGGCGTCCATGACCAGATCACTGGAACGGGCGAAATGCCATTCGGCGAGTTCAATTCCGGCCGGGCCGCCGTACTTTCCGAATTCCGGCTCGTAGGGTTCGTACGCGTACGAGTTGTTGGGCCGCAGGTTCATCCGGCCGTCGGCTCCCATGAAGGCGGCCCGGTCGCCTTCGGGGAACTCGATGTCGAAAAGGGTGTTGTAGAACTCGTTGAGGAATCCCGAATCCACCTCGTAGAGGGCGGGACGGGCCTTCAGGAAGGCCGAGACGGCCTCCTCGGCGCGCCTGCGCACCTCGGGGGCGGCCGCTTCGCCCGACGGCCGCAGCCGCAGCCGCACGTGCGGGCCCTCCAGCCAGTAGTTGATGAAGAAGTGCCCGGCGAGCAGCCCGTCCGCGGTCAGCGAGGCGATCAGCGGACGGACACAGTTCACCAGCAGGGGCTGCGGATTGGCGGCGTAGAAGATGTGCATGGCCTGCCATGCGCCGCGCCGGTCCGTGCCGGGGTCGGTCAGATCTGACATCGGGGTCCGCCTTCCGGGCGTCGCAGGGTGGAGGTGCGGGTGGTGAAGGTCTCGACGGCGAGCTCCGCGACATGGGCCCCGCGCGCGGAGACCGCGTGCAGGGCGTCCGGGGCGGGCAGCATCTCGCGGAACACGACGCGGTGGCCGGGCTCGCGCAGCAGCGACTCGAAGGACGCCAGCGAGAGCAGGCTCTCGAAGTCGACGTACTGAGGTTTCGCGCCCAGGGCCGACGGACCTGCCGACACGGTCGCGAAGACCTGGCCGGGCAGTCCGTGCGCGCGGCGCCACCGCTGCCAGTCCAGGAAGTGCCCGGCCTCCAGCGCGCCCGCCACCGGCAGTTCGGCCGCCGTGGTCGTCCAGCTCCGGCGGCTGAGCACGACGTCCCCGTGCACCACCCGCGGCCGGGAGGTCACCCCGCCGTGCGGGGCGCCCTCCGGCACGCCCGCCCAGACGTCCAGCGGGGACATCGAGGACGGGGAGAGCAGCAGCAGCGTGCGCGGGATCGCGGGAAGCGCCAGCGGTACCAGATAGCCCAGGTAGACCGGGATGACCTCCAGGCCGAGGCGGCGCGAGCGCAGCACCACCCGCCCGGACTCCGCGACGTGCTCGGCGTACAGGTCCTCCAGCCGCAGCCGGCGGTCCTCGGCCAGGGTGCCGCTCTCGCCCGGACAGACGATCTCGTAGTCCGTCAGCTGCCCGTGCAGATTGAGGTTGGTGGTGACCGGACCGCCGGTGACCTCGGCGAACACCGCCCCCTCGGGGGTGACCCGGGCGGCGGTCCCGCGCAGCTCCTCGGCGAGGCGGCCCGGCGCGTCCGGCGCGTCCGGCCCGTCCGGCAGGTCCGGCCCGTCATGGGCGTCCGGCCCGTGCGGCTCCTCGTAGACGTGCGTGAACCGGCTGAAGGGGAAGGACAGGCCGCCGTAGGACCGGTTCAGCACCGTCAGCGGCTCACCGCCGGCCGGGTCCCGGGCCAGCTGCACGTGGTGGCAGCGCGGCGCGAACCCCGGCACGACCGGTTCGAGTTCGCCGGCGACCGCATCGATGTCGGCCCCGGTGAGACGGAGTTCGGCGCCGCCGCCCCGCTCCTCGTACGCCGACCAGTGCGCCCGCATCCGGCCGATGAAGGCCCGCCGCGCCGCGTCCAGGGCACGGATGCCCGGCAGCCCCAGCCAGTTCTCCTCGGGCACGTACTCCCCGCGCGCGTCGAAGGGCGTACGCCGGGCCGTGAACGACAGGTACTGGTCGAAGAAGTCCTCGTGGAAGTCGTGCACCAGGCCGAGCAGGTCGTCGCAGCGCCCGCCCGAGCCGTAGCGGGCGGTGAAGAACCCCTCGAAGGTGATCCGCTGGGCGAGGGTCAGGTCGAAGGCCGGCAGGATCCGCTCGACCTCGCGCAGCGCGCCGCCCCCGGCCGCCCAGGCGGGCGCCGCGGCGCGGACGTCACGGCCCGCGCTCACGTCCTCGTACAGCAGGGTCTGCGGCAGCGCCGCCTCCCGCTCGCCCAGCTCCTCCTGAGCCGCCCGCAGCCCGGCGCGCAGCGCGCGCAGCAGCTCCGCCCGCTCGCTCTGCCCGGCCGCCGGGTAGCGCTCCAGCACCTCGGCGGGCCCGTCGAGGAGCGCGCCGAGGGTGTGGGCCCAGGGGCGGTCCAGTGCGGCCAGGGACCGCTGGAAGGCGCGCAGCGGGTCGCCGTCGTGGACCTCGGTGTCCAGGCACGGCACCCGGACCATGCCCAGCTGGAGCAGGGCGCCCACGTACGCCTCGCACTCGGCGGGCGGGGCTCCGTGCTCCGCCGCCAGCCAGTCGGCCAGCTCCTGGTGGCGCAGCTCGGGCCGTTCGCCGAAGAGCGCGAGGAGGCGGTCGAGGGTGCCGCTGCGCCGCAGGAAGAACAGCCGGTCCTTGACCGCGTCGAAGGTGACGGCGGCCGAGTCGTCGCCGGCCGTGACCGAGCGGCGGACGTAGCGGATCCGGTCCTCGTCGCGGCCCCAGCCGGAGGCGGGCCGCAGCGGCAGGTCGCGCCGCCGGACCGGGTCGGCGAGGATCAGCTCGGCCAGCCGGGCCAGGACGACGACATTGAGCCGGACATGGCTGCTCCAGGTGTCCGCGACGCGGATCACGCCCGCGTCCTGCCCGTCTGCGTCCTGCCCGTTCGTGCCCTGCCCGTCCGCGCCCGCGCCGCCCGTGCCCGCACCGGTGAAGCGGCCCGTGGCCACCCCGGTGAAGGTGGAGAACGGGCTGGTCTTGCACGCCGTGCGGTAGAGGTACGAGAGGACCGAGCGCTCGGCCTTGCGGGCCCGGCCCGTCGGGGCGCCCGTCTCCGCGGTGGCCTTGGCGTAGGCGTCGAGCTGCCCCTCCAGCACCGGCGAGGCCAGCAGCAGGCCGTGGCGCAGCCGCTCGTCCCCCAGCAGGTGGCGCAGGGCCGCGCGGCCGCGGCCGAGGTCGGCGGCGAGCAGCGGCGCGCCCTCGGCGAGCAGCCGTTCCATCCGGCGGCGCCGGCTCAGCCAGGCGGCCAGCTGCTCGCCCGCCCCGGGGACGGCGGCGAGGGCCCGCACGACCGTGTCGGGGCGCTCGGGCAGCCGGTTGTTGTGGATCTGGCGGCGCAGGCGCAGCAGTTCACGGCGCTGGGCCGCGCCCGGCCCGTCCGCCGCGGGGTCGGTCGCCGCGACGGCCCGGTGCAGCAGCTCGCTCAGCCGCTCCCCGTCGGCGCGCAGCGCGTCCTCGTCGGCGAGCACGTCCTCGGCCCAGCGGCGGGTGTCCGGGCAGCGCAGCGCGTCGACCGCGGACAGGGGCAGGCCGGCCACGCGCAGCATGAAGCGGTCGCCCGCGTGCCATTCGGTGGTGGTGTTCATCGGGATCGTCCTGGTTCTCTCGTCGGCCCGGTCAGGCGATCTCGTGGCGGAAGTCGGCGGGCCCCGGCCGCTCGTGGCCCAGCAGCATGATCAACAGCGGCGCCTCGCCGGTGTCCGTGAGACCCAACTCCTCCATGTACGAGATGTTGTCGAAGCCGAGCGCCACGCCCGCGCCGAGCCCGTGGGCCGCGGCGGTGGTGTAGAAGGTCTGCGCGACGGCGCCGACGGTCGCGTTCACCAGGCGGTAGCCGCGGTCGCCCACCGCGTCGAGCACCGCGGTGGTCCGTACGGTCGGCACGACCACCACGCCCGCCTGCTCCAGGTTGTAGTTGGAGAGGAAGTAGTTGCGCTGGAGGAACGGGCCGGGCGGTCCGGGAACCACCAGGCGCAGGGCGTGGGCCGCCGGATCGTAGGCGTACGTACCCGGGACGACGCCCTCCACGTGGTTGACGAAGGCGTACAGGGCGGTCAGCCGGGGCCCGCCCGGGCGCTCCGCCTCGCTGCCGACCGACGCGGCGGCGCAGTCGGCCAGGGCCGCGGCCAGTTGTTCCGCCGTCACCGCACGGCTCGCGTCGAAGCGGCCGAAGCTGCTGCGCCGGGCGCGCAGCGCCCCGTCCACCCCGAGCGGGGCGGCGGCGGGCGGGGGCAGCGGCACCGGGTCGCCGCCGCGCGGCGGGAACGCGGCGGCCGCGTCGAGCGCGCCGGGGGCCGGCCGGTCGGCGGCGCGGCCCAGGGTGGCCTCGTGGATGCGCTCCAGGGTCTCGAACTCCAGGACGGCGCGGGAGCGTTCGCAGTCCCGCCGGAGCACGGCGGGGCCACGCCCCGGGGCGCCCTCGGAGGTGCCGGTCCCCGGCTCGGGCTCGGCCGGGCCGTGCCCATGCCCGTTCCCGTTCCTGTCCCCGTTCTTGGGCACGCGCTCGACGGTGCCGCGCCCGGCCGGGCCGGACCTCCGCTCGCCCTCGGCGCGGCCCGACCCCGGGGTGCGCCCGGTACGCGCGGACTCCTCGGCTCCGCCCGCCCACTCCAGCGGGACGACCGCGAAGATCCCCTCCTCCCGCGGCGCCACGCCCAGCAGCCGCGCCAGCCGCTCCTCGTCGAACCAGAGCGCCGGCGCGACGCGCAGCCCCCGCGCCGCCGCCCAAAGCCGCCAGGTCTGGAGCAGCGCGCCGACGTCCATGCTCACGGCGTGGAAGGAGAAGCTGTTGTACTTGAAGGAGTTCTGCCAGTACTTGACGCCCAGGACCAGGTACTGGGTACAGCCCGCGGCGGCTGCCGCACCCTCCGCACCCTCCGCGCCCAGAGCCTGTCGTACCTCTCCGGTGACATCGCCCGTCAGCAGCCTCCGTACGCCGTGCTGGTGCGGCGCGTAGTGGTACAGCCCGGGGGCGAGGGGGCCGCCCGCGCCCGCCGCCCAGTAGACGCTGACCGGGTAGAGCCCGCCGCCCGAGGCGGTGCCCCGCGACCAGTTGGCCTGCGTGTAGTGGGGGAGGGCGGCCAGGTCCGTGTTGGCCTGGACGCCCAGCCGGCGGCCGGTCAGCCCGTAGGAGTCCTGGAGCATCCCGGAGAGCAGCGGCAGAGTGAACGCCGGCCCGGCACCGGCCCCCGTGGCGGTGACGGCGGGCTCCGGTAGCGGCAGGGTCTCCGCGCCGGGATAGAACTTCGCCTTCCGCGGGCGGTCCACCCAGTCGGGCACGAAATCGACCGGCTCCATCGGTATCCGGCCTCGGTGCAAGATGGCGTCGGCGTAGTCATGGGCGTAGCCCACGTGGTCCTCCTACGGTCGGTCGAGGGCGGTCAGGGGAAGGGGTGGGGCGCCGGGTTGAGGTCGCGGGGCTCCAGGTCGCGCTCGCGCAGACCCGCCGCACGCAGCGCCGTACGCAGCCGCGGCATGCCCAGCGCGCGCTGGCGCGACCACCCGAAGTCGATGGGGAGCAGCCCGGGCACCAGCACGCTCACGGTGTGCAGCCCCAGGGCGCGCTGCTCGGGCAGGGTCTGGTCGACCACCACCACGTCGAAGCCCTCGGCGGCGACGGCGGACACGCACCGCTCCAGGTCGTCGAGCACGTCGTCCGAGGAGGCGGAGCCCCACCCGTCGGGCCACCGCAGCGCGTCGAGCGGCCGCGGCGCCGCACCGGCGGCTCCGGGCGGGGGGCGCAGCAGGAAGTCCGCGTGCCGGCCCATCTCCGGGACCCCGTACACCAGCGGATGGTCGTGCAGCGCGGTGACCAGGTCGAAGTCCTCGGCCATCGCACGCAGCCGGGCCTCCTCCCGTTCGGTGCGGCCCGGGAGGTTGACGGCGTCCGTCGCGATCTCGCACAGGGCCGAGTCCAGCGCCGACTCCGGGTCGAGACCCGCGCCCGCACCGAAGCACATGCGGCCCGGGCCGCCGTCGAACCGCTCGGCGACGGCGGTGACCACCGGGATCGGGAAGGTGATCCGCGTGTCGAAGAAGCGGGCCCGGTAGCCGTACAGGGCGAGCCGGTCCACCATCGCCCGGGTCGAGACCCGGGAACTGGTGGCCGGATCGATCTCGGGCAGCGGCTGCTGCCCGTACCAGGTCAGCAGGAAGGCGTCCCGTTCGACGACCTCCATCAGCCCGAAGTACGCCGCCTCGGCCAGACTCCCGCCCGAGGCACAGCCGTTGGAGCTCTCCTGCACGAACCGGTTCTCCAGCCCCGGCGCGTGGTAGTAGGTGAGGACCTCGGGAACCAGCCGCGGAGTCCGGTCGCGCAGCGACCAGCCCCACACCCACGGGATCTCCCGGCCGGGGTCGAAGGGCCGCACCCGCGGGTTGTCCCGGTAGAACTCCTCGCTGTACAGCCCGACTTCGCGGGGATCGACCGCTTCGTCGCCGAACCGCTCCAGCGATCCGGTGACGCTGGTGGTCCGGGCCCGGGCCCGCATGCCGGCGTACCGCTCCAGTCCCTCCAGGACGCCCACGCGCGCGCTGTGGTCGAAGGAGTTGGTGTGGCCGCCCCAGAACGTCTCGCGCAGGTACTCGCCCGCACGCATCGAGAAGCACCCGATGGTCGCGGAGGTGGACGTGGAGGAGACGTCCTGGACGACCGACGGCCCCAGGGCGCCGGCCAGCGGGTTGGCGTAGGCCGCGATCTCGATGCCGTACGACCCGATCGGCCGGGTACGGAACACCCCCGGCCGGTACTTGGGCGAGGGCAGCAGTTCGAGCGGCCCGGCGGTGTCCGCGTACGGGGCTCCGCACTGCGGGCACTCCGGGTCGGGGACCAGCGGGTACCGCCGGACCGTGCCGCCGCGCAGGTCGAGCAGCCGCACCTCGGGGTACGGCCCGGCCGCCGGGGGCCGGGCATGGACGGCGGTGACCAGCGCGGCCAGGGCGTCCGCGGCGAAGGCGTGGGCGTACGGCCACTCGCCCGCGGCCCGGGTCGGCCCGCCCAGCTCCAGCGCGTCCCGCAGCGCGACGGACCGTACGGCCTGCCAGCGCCGCCGAAGGCAGCGCGCGCACCCCGGATCCCCGGCGGGGACGACCGGACCGACCACGGCCTGGTGGCCGTACAGGTGCACGGGCACGCCCGCCTCCGCCTCCTCCCCGGCCCCGGCCCCGCCGGACTCGGCGAAGGC
Organism: Streptomyces sp. NBC_01408; assembly: GCF_026340255.1. Taxonomy (GTDB): domain Bacteria; phylum Actinomycetota; class Actinomycetes; order Streptomycetales; family Streptomycetaceae; genus Streptomyces. The sequence continues at coordinate 4,929,591 of NZ_JAPEPJ010000001.1, forward strand.
GTCGCCCAGGCCGAGGACGGACAGGGCGACGCACGGTCCGCCGAGGGCGGCCAGCGAGCCCTCCAGCAGGGCGGCGAACCGCTCGGCCGCCGCGGCCCCGAGCCCGTCCGCACGGGCCACCGTGACCCGGCTACGCGTCATCGCCCGGCTCCCCGACGGCCACGGTGAGGAGCACCCGGACGGTGTGGAAGCCCGCCGAGGCCAGGTCGGGGGAGCCCGTCGGGACCACATAGGCCTCGCGGCCCGCCGCGGCCAGCCGGCCCAGCACCTCGGCCCAGCCGGGAGCGGGCCGGTCCACCAGCGGTTCGCCCGCCCCGGACACCGCCAGCGCGCGGGCGTCCAGGTCCCGCAGCAGCGGGTCCCCGGTGTCCGCCGGGCCGCCGCCGCCCGCCTCGTCCTGCTCGTACTGCACCGCGCCGAGCAGCTCGCGCAGGGCCGCCACCGCAGCCGCCCGCCGGTCCACCTCGCTGCCCACCGCCCAGCGCTCCCCGGACCGGGCGAGCAGCACCTGTACGCCGCTGCGCGCGCCCTCGCCGAGGTCCAGCAGCTCGACCGGCACGCCCAGCCGGTCCGCCGAGCGCACGAGGAAGAGGAGCTCGGGATCGGCTCCCGCGTCCTCGGGATGCGGCAGCGGCACCGGGGCCGCCACCGCGCCCCGTACGGTCCGCGTGAGCGCGTTGTGCGCGAGCGCCGAGAGCAGACCCGCGGCGGCGGCGTCCGCCGGGGCCGGACCCGCGCCCGCTCCCGCCCGGGTGCGCTCGAAGAGCCCGTCGGCGTTGTGCGGACCGAAGGGGCGGACGGCGCCCGCCGGGACCAGCACGGTCTCCTTCGTCATGAGGGAGACGGCCTGCTGGTGGACGGCGGCCTCGCCCGGCAGCCCGGAGGCCGTGGTCAGCGTACCCGCCGCCACCCGCTCCCCGGCGCCGGTCACGAGGGCGCCGGTCACGAGCGGGCGGGCCGGCACCACGTGCTCGGCGTACACGAGCGCCGCCGCGTCCAGGACGCGCATCCGGGCCCCGGCGACGTGGTGGACGTCGGAGGCGACGACGGAGCGCGCGCCCGTGTGACCGACGCCCAGCTCGACCACGCCGAGCTTGAGCGGGATCTGCGTCAGCGGCTCGTCCGCGAAGCGGGTGAACACCCCGGCGTACGGGCGCACCAGCGCGGACCGGCGGTTCAACTCCTCGACCAGGGCGTCCGCTTCGCGGGCCGTGTCCAGGGTCGGCAGCCCGGGCGTGCCCGAGGTGCCCGCCGCCGTGAGGTCCACCGGAGCGGGCTCGGTCCCGCCCTCCGCGCAGAACGGGCAGCGGGGGTGCGGGAGCAGCGGCTCGGCGGTGACGTCGAGCGACTCCATGTCCTGCACGATCAGCCGGCCGGCCGTCTCGGCGGGCAGCGCGCCCGAGGTCGCGCGGAACACCTCGTAGCCGAGCAGGTTGCCGATCATCGCGGCCAGCGGCCGGCCCGGCACCGGGCCGGCGCTCCCCGGGCCGACCCCGAGGGCCAGCGCGCTCCACAGATCGGCGGCCGCGCCCGCGCCGCCCTGCGTGCCCGTACCCGTACCCGTGCCCGCTCCGGCCCCGCCGCGTTCCGTGCCGAGCCGCAGCGCCGCACAGGCCCAGCAGCCCGCCCCGCCGTGCGTCATCAGCGGGCCGATGACCGCGTCGGACCCGTAGGACCAGGCCGGGAGCAGGGTGCGGCCCTCGGGTATCCCGGCGCGCAGCAGCGGCAGCACCACTGCGGGGGCGCCGCGTCCACCGGTGACCACGACCGTGCTGTAGTCGGCGAGTTCGGCCCATCCCAGGGCGCCCTCCGCGCCGCCCGCCAGGGTGCGCACCTCCACCGGGGCGCCGTCGGCCACCGCCTCCGCGACGTCGGCGTCGAGGGCGGTGCGGTCCAGTCCCGCCACGACACCGATGACCGCGCAGCCGTTGCGCACCAGGCTCGTGGCGCACCAGCGCGCCACGGCGTCGTCGCCGAGTACGGCGACCCGGGAGGACCGGAAGCGCTGGAAGCGGGCCTCGGCCGCGTCCGCGTAGTGGTCGACGTAGGCGATCTGCGGGGCGAACCGGCGGGCCACGTCAGGCGGGAGCGCCGTGCCCGGCTCGGCCTCCGCCGGAGCGGCGGAGCGGGCGAAGTCCCGTTCGTACAGCGTTCTGACGAGTTCGCCGACCATCGCCCGCTGCGCGTCGCCCAGTCCCCGGCAGAGCTGCTCGACCGTGTGCTCGCCGGTCAGGTGCGGGACGATCAGGGTGGCGAAACGATACGCCGCCTTGGCGGTGAGGCGGAACCCGCCGTCGGAGTTGTGGAAGAGCACGCCGTCGGGCGTCTCGGTGAAGAGCACGTCCCGGCGGATCCGGGGCCGGGTCGTCGCGACGGACGTGTAGCTGGCTTGGGACATGGGACACCCCTGGGTGCGGTCTGGGCGGGATGGAGCGGGAGAGGTGTGGTGCGGGTGCAGGGGGTGTCCGGTGGATCATGGCCGGGCCCGGCCCGCCGGACACCCCCTAGCGCTGTGCGGCGGCCGCCGCGGTCTCAAGGCGTCCGCCGGAGAACCAACGCGCGTAGACGCGGAGGAAATCGTGCATGCGGTAAGGAGTCGCGGGCGGCCCGTCCTCCAGCAGCCCGGCGTCCACGAGCTGTTCGAGGACGTCGGCGCCGCCGGCCTCCGTGAGGGGAGCCGGCGGGTCGAGCGCGCCCAGCCGGAGGAAGGCCGCCCGCGCATCCGGGCCGAGCGCGTCCAGTGCCTGCCCGAAGACCTCCGGTACGGAGAGCCGCGGATCCTCGGCGAGGGCCAGCCGGGCGGGCGGATCCTCCGCGAGCCAGGCCGCGCAGTCGGCGACGGACAGCCCCGGCCGGGTGAGCAGCCGGCCCGCCGCGATGCGCAGCGCGAGCGGGAAGTGTCCGCAGACGCGGGCGAGCCGGGCCGCGGCCGGCGCCTCGGCCCCGATCCGCTCCTCGCCGACGAGCCCGGCGAGCAGTCCGTACGCCTCGGCGGGTCGCAGTACGTCCAGCCGGTGCACCGTGCCGCCGTGGGTGGCGACGACGGCGGCGAGCCCGCGCCTGCTGGTCACGAGCACCGACGCGTCCCCCGTGGCGGGGAGCAGCGCGAGCACCTGGCCGGCGCCGGCCGCGTCGTCGAGGATCACCAGCCGTCGCCCGTCGCCGGGCCCGGGCAACTGCCGCCGGGCCTCCTCCGCGCTCACGGCCGTGCCGTCGGGCCGGGCCAGGGCAACGCTGAACACGCCGCCGGGAAAGGCCTCTTGGACCTCGTACGCGCACTGGTGGGCCAGCGCCGACTTGCCGATGCCGGGCGCACCGGAGACGAGGGTCAGCCGGGGTCCGCCGGTCGCGGCGAGCCGCGCGGCCAGGGCCGTACGGTCGGTCTCCCGGCCCGCGAAGCCGGGTACGGGGAGCAGCCGCGCAGCGTGCGGTTGCAGCCCGGAGGGCAGCGCGGGCAGCGCGGGCGCGGCGGGCAGCGCCGGGGCGGGCGGTGCCTGGACGGGTGGCACCTGGGAGGTCAGGGCCCGGGCGGGCGGTGCCCCCAGGTCCTCGGCCCGCAGGATCGCCAGCTCCAGGCGGCGCAGGCCGGCGCCCGGGTCCACGCCGAGTTCGTCGCGCAGCCGTTCCCGGACGGTCCGGTATTCGGCCAGGGCCTCGGCCTGCCGCCCGGTGCGGTAGAGGGCCTCGATGAGCTGCTCGGTGAAACGTTCGCGCACGGGATGCCGACGGGCGCTCTCGTACAGGTCGACCAGGACCTGATGGCAGTTCCCGGCGGCGAGTTCGAGATCGCAGACCCGCTCCAGCACGCGCAGACGCTCTTGTTCGAGGACCGCTACCGCATCGCGTTGGAGCATCCGCGAGGCCACGTTGGCCAGCGGAGCGCCGTGCCACAGCGACAGCGCCTCCCTGAGCCGGTACAACTCCTCCGGCCGCTCCGAGGCGAGGGCCCCGGCTTCCTTCGCCTGGGTGACCAGGGAGCGGAACAGCACGAGGTCGAGGGTCGTGGTGTCGTTGTGCATGCGGTATCCGCCGGGCACGGCCTCAATGGTGGTCGCGGATATGCCGTACTTCGCGAATAACCGGCGCAGGCGGAGCACGCATGTCTGCAGTGCGGCGCGTGCGGTGGCGGGCGGCTCCTCGTCCCACACCGCGCGCAGCAGATAGTCGGTCGACACCATCCCACCGGGGTGAAGGAGAAGCGCGGCGAGAAGGCTGGTCGGCTTGGATGGTTTCAGAACTACGGTTTCAGGGCCGTGTGCAATGCTCAAGGGCCCCAAAAGCTGGAACCGCATGACAGGTCCCCCGTGTCGGGTCACGTATTTCGCGATGCAGCATGGTGGGGGGCGCCGGCCGGTCGAGGTGTTATCCAGGCGTACTCCAGAAAAACTTCTGAAATAGTCCAGACCAAACCTATGGCCGTACTCCGCCCCTCGTTGGGCGATGATGGGAACCATACATAACGGATCTTGTGAAAGTCGAGTCGCGGACTGTCTTGTTTTCATCACCCCGTCAATAATGTTCACAGCTAAACGAATTGCGGGTGCGGGCGCCATCCAAGCACGGAGCGTTGATCGATTTAAGGTCTGTATCGCGCCACTGCGGTGGCCGGATCCCCGTGTGTACGGCGGAGGTTCGGCCGGGCGGGGCCGGGACCGGCCGGATCTCACGATCGGGTGAGGTCGGAATCCCACCGGAATGCATTGCCGCCCAAGGGAGTTCGTACCGGAGCCATACCCGACCGTAGGCACTGGAGAGCTCATGAAGATCGGCATCATCGGCGCGGGCAACATCGGCGGCAATCTCACCCGTCGGCTCACGGCCCTGGGGCACGAGGTGTCCGTGGCCAACTCGCGCGGGCCGCAGACCCTGTCCGCCCTCGCCGAGGAGACCGGCGCGACCCCCGTCACCGTCGGCGAGGCGGCGCGCGGCGCCGAGGTCGTCGTCGTCACCGTCCCCCTGAAGAACGTGCCGGACCTGCCGCCGGGCCTGTTCGGCGAAGCCGCCGAGGGCTTCGCCCTCATCGACACCGGCAACTACTACCCGCAGCAGCGCGACGGCAGGATCGCCGGCATCGAGGACGAGGGCCTGACCGAGAGCCGCTGGACCGAACGGCAGCTCGGCCACCCGGTGATCAAGGCCTTCAACGGCACCTTCGCCCAGGACATCCTCGACCGGCACCGCCCGGCCGGCGCCCCCGACCGGATGGCGCTGCCCGTCGCGGGCGATGACGAGGCGGCCAAGAAGACCGTCCGCGCCCTCATCGACGAACTCGGCTTCGACACCGTGGACTCCGGCGGTCTCGACGACTCGTGGCGCCAGCAGCCCGGCACCCCCGTCTACGGACTCCGCGAGGGTGCCGAGGCCGTCACCCGGGCCCTCGCCGAGGCCTCCCCGGTCCGCACGGAGGCCTTCCAGGGCTGACGTCCGCGCACCGCTCCGGCCCCGCCCGGCCCGGGTCCTCGCGGCCTCGCGGAGCGGGCGGCGCCGGGCGGTGCCACCATGGTCACAGCGGCGCGAAGCAGGCGGTGGCATGACGGCATCCGCGAGGACCCATCGGGGCCGGGGGCTGTTCTCCCGGCAGGACCGGGCCGTGATCGCGGCCGCCGCCCTCTCCATGCTGCTGGTGCAGATGGACTGGTTCGCCCTGAACCTCATGCTCCCCGCCATCGGCCGGGACTTCGCGACCCCCTCCACCGATCTCCAGTGGCTGGTCAGCGGCTACATGCTGGCCCTCGGCGCCCTCATGATCACCGGCGGCCGGGCGGCCGACCTGCTCGGACGCCGCCGCGTCATGCTCGTCGGGCTGACCGGCTTCGCCGCCGTCTCCGTCGTGTGCGCCGCCGCGCAGGGCACGGCCTGGCTGACCGCCGGGCGCGTGGTCCAGGGATGCTTCGCCGCGCTGGTCCTCCCCGTGTCCGTGGCCGTGGTCACCGCGTACTTCCGCGACGCGCGGCAGGGCCGGGCCGTCGCCACCGTGCTCGCCTTCAGCGCGATCGGCACCGCCCTGGGCCCCTTCGTCGGCGGAGCCTTCGCCGAACACTTCAGCTGGCGCGCGGTGTTCCTGCTGAACGTGCCGTTCTGCCTCGCCGCCGCCGCGCTGATGCTGCGCTACGTCCCGGAGACCCGCGACGAGCAGGCCGGCCGGGGCCTGGACGTCCCGGGCGTACTCGCGCTGGCCGCGGGGCTGAGCGCGCTGATGATCGGCGTCGACCAGGGCGCGAGCTGGGGCTGGGCCTCCCCGGCGACCCTGGCCTGCCTGCTGGGCGGCGCGGCGCTGCTCGCGCTGTTCGTCCGCGTGGAACGGCGTACGGCCGAGCCCCTGCTCGACCTCGCGCTGCTGCGCAACCGCCCGTTCGTCGTCGTCACCCTGGCCGGGTCGCTGTCGAACGTCGTGTACTGCCTGGTCGCGGTGCTGTCCGCGCTCTACCTCCAGCAGGTGCGCGGGCTGTCCCCGTTCGACGCGGGTCTGGTCTTCCTGTCCCTGTCCGTCGGGGCCGGGGCCGCCAGCTACTGGTCCGGCCACCTGGCCCGGCGATGGCGCCCCGAGGGGCTGATGGCGGCCGGGATGCTGCTGTGCGGCCTCAGCCTGCTCGCCCTGACCTGGGCCACCCCGCTCGCCCTCTACACCGCGGTCTTCGCCGTGGTGGGGATCGGTGTGGGCCTGGGCTGGGCCCTGACGAACGTGGCCACCCAGTCCTACGTCGCCGCGAACCGCCTGGCCGCCGCGTCCGGGCTGGTCCTGACCTCGCTGGTGCTCCTCGGCGCGGTCGCCGTGGCCGTCGCCGCGAGCGTGCTGGAGGTGATCAGCGGTTCGGCGGCCCGGGCTGCCTCCGACGGCCAGGCCATCGAGTCGGTGCTGCGCGTGGCGGCCCTGCTCTCGGTGCTGGGCGCCGCCGCGCTGGCCGCGGTCGTACGGCGGGGGGTCAGGGTTTGACGACACTCCCTACCGCCGCTCCAGCAGGCCCCGTACGAACGCCGCCTGGCCGGCGTGCTGGAGATCGTCGCCCAGGACGCTGACCAGGCGGACCCCCAGGGTCACCGGCGGGTCCCAGCGCTCGTCGACCACGCGGTCCAGGTCGGCCGCGGCGAGACCCCGGACGAAGTGCAGCGTCTGCTCGTGGACGGCGTCGAAGTACTCCAGCAGCAGCTCGCCGGAGTCGACCCGGACCGTGCCGGCCTGGCGTGCGGTGTGCGCGTATCCGGTGGAACCGGCGGGCAGCGGCAGGGCGAACCGGGCCTCGAACCCCTCGGTCTGCCAGACCTGTTCCCGCCCCGCCGCGTCCGCCACATGGTCGTCCTGGATCCGGGTCAGGTGCCAGACCAGCCAGGTGACGGAGTTCGCCGTCGGGTCGACGCGTGCGTTGAGGTCCTCTTCCGGGAGCCCTTCGACGACCTCGTGCACGATCTCGTGGATGCGTCCGAACCCGTCGGCGATGACGTCCGTAGCCTTCATGCCACCACCATGCAAGCCGCGGCGCTCCGCCGGCCGCGAGCGACACGCGGCGGGCGGAGCGTGATCCGCGGGTTAGCCGGCGGAGACGGCCTTCCCGGCCACGGCGGCCGTGTCGGTCGGCGCCGTCTCCCCGGACACCGCGGGCCGTCCGGACGCGGCGGCCACGGTTCCGGGGCCGCCCCGCAGGCCGAGCCAGCTGATGACCGCGACCAGCGCGAAGGCGACGGCACCGATCGCGAAGGTGAGGGTGAAGCCGGATTCGGCGGGCAGCGGGGGCACTCCCGCCGGCAGGTGCTCGATGGTCTTGGACGCCAGGATCGTGGTGACGATCGCGCTGCCGATGGCGCTGCCCGTGGAGCGCGAGATGGAGTTGATGCCGTTGGCGATGCCGCTCTGGTGGTGCGGGACGCTGGCCATGATCACCGCGGGCATGGCGGCGTAGCCGAAGCTGACGGCCGCGCCGACGACGAGTCCGGCACCGATCACCGAGGCGCTGTGGCCGTGGTCCAGGGCCAGCCAGCCGAAGCCGACGGCGCCGAGGGCGGCCGCCAGCGCGAGGGCCACGCGCGGTCCCCGGTGGCGTACGAGCTGCCCGCCGACGGGCGAGGCCAGCAGCGAGACGATCGCACCGGGCAGCAGGAACTGGACGGAGGCCCGCAGGATGGAGGCGTCGAAGCCGTAGCCGGTGAGCGCCTGGGGCATCTGGACGAGGTACGAGACGCCCAGGAAGTTGGCGAACATCCCGAAGCCGACGAGGATGCCGGCCAGGTTGGCCATGAGCACCGGACGGTGGACGAACATCCGCATGTCGACGAGGGGCTCGCGGACCTTGAGCTCGGTCACCACCCAGACGGCGGTCATGACGGCGGCGCCGGCGAAGCTGCCCAGCGTACGGCCGGAGGTCCAGCCCCACTCGTGGCCCTGGGAGATCGGCAGCAGGAGCAGCAGCAGGGCGATGCCGAGGGTCAGCGCGCCGAGGAAGTCGGTGCGGCCGCCCGTCTTGTGCCGGGTCGCGGGGACCAGGGCCACGACCGCGACCAGGGCCAGCACCGCGAAGCCGGTCGCCATCCAGAAGGCGTTGCGGTAGTCCGCGTCGGACCCGGAGGTGAGCAGCCCGGTGGCGACGAGCGCCAGACCGCTGCCGAACGCGAGGGTGCCGCTGACCAGCGCCATCGCGCCGGGCAGCTTCTGCGGGCGGACCTCCTCGCGCAGGACGGACAGGGCCAGCGGGAAGATCGCGGTGGCGGCTCCCTGGAGCACCCGGCCCAGGATCAGCAGCGGCAGCGAGGACGCCAGCGCGGCGACGACGGAACCCACGACCATGACGCCGAGGACGGCCACCAGGGTCGGCTTCTTGCCGTGCTGGTCGCCGAAGCGGCCGAGGAGCGGAGTGAAGACGGCCGCCGACAGCAGCGTGGCGGTGGTCACCCAGCTCACATTGGCCGTCGAGGTGCCCAGGTCGGTGCGGATCAGGCCCAGGATCGGGACCGGCAGGGTCTGCATCATCGACACGACCATGGCGGCGAGGCTCAGGGCGAAGACGATGACCGTCTCGTTCCTGTACCCGGGGGCCTCGGAGGCGGCGGGGGAGGGGGTGCTCATGGCTGGCAGGACCTTCTTCGGGCTTCAGAGCTTCAGAACCAGATGTTTGATGTCATCAAGTAACTCCGTCGACGGTAGACCTCAATAGTTAAGGTGGTCAAGTAAACAATTGATAATGTCAATCATCTTGAGTACGCTCCAGTCATGAGCGACACCGCCCAGCGCACCCCCGCCAAGCTCCAGCTGCTGGAGCTGCTCGCCGCCATCGGCACCGCCCAGTGGCGCGATTTCGCGGCCGCCGCGGCCCACCACGGACTCACCTCCACGCAGGCCCGGGTCCTCGCCCAGCTCGACGGCCCCCTGCCGATGCGCGGCCTCGCCGCCCTGCTGGTGTGCGACGCGTCCAACGTCACCGGGATCGTCGACCGGCTGGAGGCCCGCGACCTGGTCCGCCGTGAGCCGGACCCCGCCGACCGCCGGGTCAAGAACGTCGTCGCAACGGACGCCGGCCGCGAGGTCATCCGCCGCGTGCGGGAGGAGATGCAGGTGACGCACGGAGCCCTCGACACCCTCGACGAGACCGAGAGCGCCACGCTCTACGCCCTGCTGGAGCGCCTGCGCCCCACGATGGAGAAGGACGCCTGACGGGTATGGCCGGTGACAGCGGGATCCGCGTCCTGCGGGCGGCGGACCGCCGCGCGGACGCCTGGAAGAACGGCGGCGGGGTCACCCGGGAGATCGCGGCCTGGCCCGAGGGCGCGGGGACGGGCGATTTCGCCTGGCGGGTGAGCCTCGCCGACGTGGCCGCCGACGGCCCCTTCTCGGCCTTCCCCGAGGTCGACCGCACCCTCACCCTGGTCGAGGGCGCGGGCATGGACCTGACGGTGGCCGGCGTACACCGCCGGGTGGACGAGCGCTACGCGCCGCAGGACTTCGCCGGGGACGAGCCGACCGACTGCCGGCTCGTCGACGGCCCGGTCCGGAACTTCAACGTGATGTACCGCAGGGGGACCGTGCGGGCGCGGACCGCCGTCGTGCGGGGCCGGCTCGCCCTCGCGGCCGCTCCGGGCGAGACGCTGCTGCTGGTCGCCCTGGCGGGCCCGGCCCTCCTCGAACCGTCCACGGGCCCGGCCCTCCCGCTGGGCCCGTACGACGCCGTGCTCGTGACGGGCGCCCTCACCGGCCTCGTCAGCACCTCCGGACACGTGGCCGTGGTGCGGTTCGCCTAGCCCGGGGCGGGCCGGGTCAGGGCGGGCCGGTCAGCTGCGGACGCCCAGCTTCACCCACTTCGCCGTACTGGGGACCCCCTTCGCGTCGAGCAGGAACAGCATGTAGTAGCCGGGCGGGGCATCGGCCGCGCTCGGCGGTGTGCGCAGCCCGATGGTGTCGCCCCGGGCCGCGGTGAAGCGGAGCTCCAGATGGCGCTGGCTGGTGTTCACGGAGTGCGTGACGGTCGTCGGCGCCAGCAGCACGGCCCGCTTGACGTCCTTCGGGGTCGAGCTGCGGACCTGGAAGGCCGTGTCGTACCCGAGTTCGCCCGAGGGCGCCCGGTCGAGCGCGGGCCTGCTGCCCCGGTGCAGGTAGGCGGGCTCGTACAGCTCGATGCTGCCGTCCATGCCGTCCCGGATGTCGGGGTCGTTGGCGATCTGCTGGAGCTCGTCCCCGGTGACCATCATCCGGCCGTCGGGCATGACCAGGGCGTTGGAGTGGTAGCCGCGGGGCAGCCGTTGGGCCGGCCCGAGCTTCCAGTGGCCCCGGGCGTCGCGCAGCTCGATCTGCCGGTACTTGGGGTCGGCCTTCGGGTTGAACGGCCCGTTGCCGTAGTCCCGGGTGTCCAGGGCGCCGTTGACGGTGAGCAGCGTCCCGTCCGGCAGGATCAGCGTGTTGTCCTGGGTGCGGCCGAAGGCCCTCGGCTCCTCGGTGGTCCAGCGCCCGCCGGACAGCCGGTACGTGTGCGGGTCGCGCGGGTCGCCGCCGAGCACCAGGACGGAGTCTGGGCCGCGGAAACCGGCGGGCAGCGGCACGGCCGAACCGTAGCCGCGGAAGTCGGCCGGGCGCCGGGGCAGGTCGGTGCGCACGTCCTTGACCGGATCGAAGGCCCACTGCTGGTCGGCGTCCCGGCCGAGCCCGTAGATCAGGCCGTCCCGCATCGAGAAGAGGTGCGGGTAGTCGTTGCGGAAGGGGGCCTGCGACCGCAGCCGCTGCGAGGGGAGGTCCAGGGGGATGTCGTACGGCCGCCAGGGCACGGGGTGCCCGAGGGCGGGGAAGCGCTCCACCACCGGGGTGGGCGTGCCCGTGCCCCGCTCGGACTGGCCGGACATGATGATCTGCCGGCCGTCCGCGCCGGTCACGGCCGAGGGGTACCAGCGGCCCACGGACATGTCGCGGTTGCGGTACCAGGTCTCCGTCCACGGGTCGAACACGAAAGACAGCTTGGCGCCGCTGCCGCCCTTCCCGCCGACGTTGCCACCGAAGACCGCCACCATCCCGTTGGGGAGGTAGGCGTGCCCGGCGCAGAAGAACGGTGCGGGGCGCGGGGAATGGGTGCCGTCGGGCATCAGCACGACCGGGGGTGCGACCTTCTTGAAGGCCCGGGCGCCGGTCCCGAGGGCCGGGTTCCAGAGGTAGGCGCGGCCCGCGTTCGTCCGCCCGACCGTGTTCGTGGGGCCGGTCTCCTTGGTGGGGTCGGCCTCCGTGCGTTCGAAGGAGAAGAGCAGGACCTTGCCCGTCGGCAGCTGGGCGACGTGGACGCCGAAGTCGGGCGAGGGGAAGAACTCGGTGAAGCGTCCGGACTCCGCCGCACCGAAACGGGCGTTGGCCTGCCGCTGGGAGTCCCGGAGCGAGGACAGGCTCGCGGTCCTGGTCCGCTGGGGATAGCCCTCGGTGTCCTTGACCGCCAGCCGGAGCCGGGCGTGTGCCCGTGCGTGCTCCGCACCCAGTACGGCGGCCTCGTCGGCCCTCACCACGGCCACCGCGGCGGCGCCGTCGTCATGGCCGTGGCCGGTGCCGTGGGCGAGGGCCGGAGCGGCCCACGCCGTGGTCACGGCCAGGGCGGAGATGATCACACATGCCGACAAGGTGGCGGACCGCTGCACACGGGACATGGAACTCCTCAGGTTCGGACCCCGCCGATACTAGGAGAAATCGGGCGTATTGCCGGTGCGGCTCGACCGTCCCGCCGTCAGGCCGACCCGCGGCGCACCAGGGACGTCGCGGTGACCACCGAACCGGGCGCCTGGCCGTCGCGGCCGCCGGACCGGGCCGCGTCCAGGGTGCCCAGCAGCAGCTGGACCATCAGGCGGCCCATGCCCTCGATGTCCTGGCGTACGGTCGTCAGCGGCGGATCGGCGCTCTGCGCCACCTGCTCGGCGTCGTCGAAGCCGACCAGCGCCACGTCCCCGGGCACCGTGCGGCCGCGCTCCCGCAGTATCCGCAGCGCACCGGTGGCCATCAGGTCGTTCGCGGCGAACACCGCGTCGACCGGGCCTCCCCGGTCCAGCAGTTCGGCCATCGCGCGGGCCCCGCCCGCCACGGTGAAGTCCCCCTCGGCGACCAGGGCCGGATCGGCGTCCGGCAGGACGTCCCGGTAGCCGCTCAGCCGGTCGGCCGCCGAGGTCTGGTCCAGCGGGCCGGCGATGTGCGCGATCCGCTGCCGGCCCCCGTCCAGCAGGTACCGTACGGCCTCCCGCGCGCCCCCGCGGTTGTCGGCGTCGACGTAGAGCACCTCGCTGTGGTCCCCGGGCCCGGCGGTCCAGCCCGGGCGGCCGCCGTAGACCGTGGGCATGCCGAGGTGCCGGGCGATCGCGGGAAGCGGGTCGTCGGTGTGCAGCGAGAAGGCCAGCGCCCCGTCGACGTGGCCGCCGGCCAGGTAGCGCCCGATGCGGTCGTAGTCACCGCGGTCCTCCACCAGCAGGAGGACCAACTGGGTGTCGTGCGCCGTCAGTTCCTTGCTGATGCCGCGCACCTGGCGGGAGAAGAAGGGATCGGAGAATATCCGGACCTCCGGCTCCGCGATGATCACCGCGACGGCGCCGGTGCGCCGGGTGACCAGGGTGCGCGCCGCGGGGTTGGGTACGTAGCCGAGGTCCCGGACCGCCTCGCGCACCCGTTCCACCAGGTGCGTGCGGACGCCGTCGCCGCCGTTGACCACGCGGGACGCGGTGGCCCGGGACACCCCGGCGCGCGCCGCCACCGCCTCCAGGGTGGGGCGGTCCCCAGGGCGCTGTCCGGGCACGGGTTCTCCTCATGCGGGTCCACGGGCGGGTGCCTCGCCGCACAGCAGGGTAACCGCTGCGACCGGGTACGTTCAGCGTGCGGGGTCGCGCGGGTGAACCGATGGCTTACATCAGGGACTCGGGGTGCGGGAGGAGTGGCGACAAGTTCTATATTCGTACGAACCATCCGCACCCGGCCGGGCTGCGGTGATCAGGGGGGACGACTGAGATGGCCGAAACCGACGCCGCTCCGAGCACGCGGACGGAGTCCCGGAGCACCCGCAAGGTACGCAGGAAGGCACAGAACCGCAGGCGCCTGGGCATGGGCATCGCCGTGATCGCCCTGGGCGGGGCCGCCGCGGCCGCGTACGCCTTCACGCTGGGCGGCTCCCCGGGTGGCGCCCAGTCCGACGCGGAGTTCGCCGCCCCGGGCGGTGCGGCCGACGGGGCCGCCGCCGCGAAGGGCGCGGAGGAGGCCTGGGACGGCAAGGTCAAGGTGCTGGGAGACGGCTCCACCTCCTACACCGGGCCGCAGCCGGGACAGCTCAAGCCCGAGCGGCTCAAGCCCGGCGAGAAGCCGCCGCAGTTCGTGGTGTTCTCCTGGGACGGCGCGCTGGAAGGCGACGACCGCCTCTTCTCGCACTTCCGCCAGGTGGCGCGGGAGAACAAGGCCCACATGACCTTCTTCCTCACGGGCATCTACCTGCTGCCGGAGAACAAGAAGACGCTCTACCGTCCGCCGCAGCACAACCAGGGCGCGGCCGCCATCTCGTACCCGACCGTCCCCCACGTGAAGTCCACCCTCGGCCAGCTGCGCGGCGCCTGGACCGACGGCAACGAAATCGGTTCGCACTTCAACGGGCACTTCTGCGGGCCCAAGGGCGGCGGGGACTGGAGCCCCGCCGAATGGAAGAGCGAGATCGACCAGACGTACTCCTTCATCAAGAACTGGAAGACCAACACCGGCTTCACCAAGGAGGCGCCCCTGCCCTTCGACCCGGACCGGGAAGTGGTCGGCGGCCGCGCGCCCTGCCTGGAGGGCCAGAAGAACCTCCTGGCCGCGATCAAACCGTACGGCTGGCGCTACGACGCGAGCTCCTCGGGAGAGTTCCAGCTGTGGCCGTCCAAGCAGGACGACATATGGAACTTCCCCCTCCAGCTCCTGCCCCTGCACGGCAAGGAGGTGCAGGTCCTCTCCATGGACTTCAACTTCCTCTACAACCAGTCGGGCGACAGCACCCAGGGCGACCCGGCGAAGTTCGCCACGTGGCAGACGCAGACCCGGATGTCGTACATGAACGGCTTCAACCGCGTGTACAACGGCAGCCGGGCGCCCATGTTCATCGGCAACCACTTCGAGGACTGGAACGGCGGCATCTACATGAAGGCCGTCGAGGACGTGATGAAGGACGTCTGCCCGCGCGAGGACGTCCGCTGCGTGTCGTTCAGGGAGCTGGCGGACTGGCTCGACGTACAGGACCCGAAGGTCCTGGCCCAACTCCGCCTGCTCGACCCGGCGCAGGCGCCGGACTGGGCCGCGCTGATCAAGTAGTCGGGCCCGCCGGGGCGCCGGGGCAGCGCCCCGGCGCGCACCGCGCGGCTACTTCACGGCCTTGGCGTAGTCGGCCCACAGGCGCACCGCCCGGTCGCTGCCGGGCGTGCCCGGGGCGTCGCCCCCCAGCCCCGTCAGCGGCAGCGGGACCAGGTCGGTCAGCGACATCCGGTAGACCACCACCGCAGTGGACTCCTGCCCGGTGCTGGCCACGAACCAGCCTGCCGTGTTCGCCTCGGTCGTCCCGGTCTTGCCCGCCGTACCGGCGTGCGCCTTGCCCACCGCCTTCGCCGATCCTTCGGTGACGGCGGCCCGCAGGGCGTCCGTCACCGCGCGGGCGGTCTCGGCCGTCACGGCCCTGGTCGGCTTCGGCGCATCGAGCGGCTGGCCGGCGCCGTTGCGGGTGACCGAGCGCACCGAGTAGGGATCGGTGTGCATGCCGTCGGCGGCGAAGGTCTCGTAGGCGCCGGCCATGCGGATCGCGCTGGGCGTCGAGTTCTCCCCGAGCGCGAACGTGGGAATCCGCGGCCCGAGGCTCGATCCGAGCAGCCCCGAGCGCTCGGCGAACGACTCCACCCGGTCGAGCCCGACATCGAGGCCGAGCTGCACCATGGGGGTGTTGACGGAGTTGGCGACGGCCTGGCGCAAGGTCACCTGACCCCAGCTGCGGCCACCGTCGTTGCGCCCCTTCACCACCTTGCCGCTGCGGTCCCAGTACGGGCCGTCGGGCGTCTGCACGGTCACCTGGTCGTTGCCGTCGTACGTGGAGGAAGGGGAGACGGGCGTGCGGTCCTTGCCGCGCGTGCGCAGCACCCCTTCCTCGAGCGCGGCCGCATAGACGAAGGGCGTGAACGCGGTGCCGGCCGGGATCGTCGTCGCGTTCGACTCGTTGAAGCCCTGCTTCAGGTAGTCGGGTCCTCCGTACACGGCCAGCAGCCGCCCGTCGGGGGCGACGCTCGCCGCGCCGATCTTCGCGTGTTTGTCGGTGTCGGGACGCCGCTCGGCGTCGAAGTCCTTCTGCGCCTGCTGGACGGCGGCGGTCAGGGCCGTCATGCGGTCCCGGTCGAAGGTCGTGTAGATCTGGTAGCCGCCGAGGTCGAACTCGGAGTCCGGGATGCGGCCGGCCTTGAGCGTGTAGGCCTTGGCCAGTTCGACCAGATAGCCGTTCTGCGCGCCGGGGGTGCCGCCGAGGGACGTTCCCGAGGGCTCGGGGAACTGCGTGTAGGTGGCGCGCTCGGCGCGCGGGAGCTGGCCGGTCTCGACCATGCGGTCCAGGATCCAGGCCCAGCGTTCGACGGCCCGCTCGTGGTTCTCCTTGCTGAGGGCGGGGTCGTAGAGCCCGGCGCCCTTGAGCAGGGAGGCGAGGAAAGCGCCCTCGCTGGCATTGAGCTGTGAGACGTCCTTGCCGTAGTACGCCTGGGACGCGCGCTGGATGCCGTAGGTGCCGCGCCCGAACCAGCTGGTGTTGAGGTAGTCCTCGAGGATCTGCTTCTTGCCCTTCTGGTTGTCCAGCTTCACGGCGAGGAGGACCTCGGTGAACTTCCGGGTGAAGGTGCGGTCCTGGTTCAGATAGGCGTTCTTCACGTACTGCTGCGTGATGGTGGACCCGCCCTGGGTCTCGCCTCCCGTCACCGAGGCAGTCAGGGCGCGCAGGACACCGGACGGTGAGACTCCGGGATCCGAGTAGAAGCCCGCGTTCTCGGCCGCGAGGACGGCTCCCTGGACCTTGGGAGGCACCTTGTCCAGCGGCATCTCCTGCCGGCTGACCCAGCCCGTCCGGGCCATCGTGGAGCCGTCGGCCCAGTAGTAGACGTTGTCCTGCTGGGTGGCGAACGAGTTGAGGTCGTCCGGGATGTGCGTGGTCGCGTACGCGTACGCGACGAGGCCCGTCATGCCGATGAACGCGTACAGGCAGGCACCAAGCCACTGGCGCCACGAGGGTATCCACCGGCGCCAGCCGCTGCGGCCCGGCCGCGGGTAGGCGGGCCGCAGGCGCCGCAGCTGGGTGCGCGCCGCGGCGGCGGCCGGTGCGAGGGCGCCGAGCCGGCCGGCCCCCGCCCACGGACGACGGCGCGCCCCGGACTTCCTCCGGCGGCCCGACCGTGCTCCGCTGCCGCTGCCTCCGCCGACGACGTCCGCCGGAGCCGCTCGCCTGCCCCGAGATCGCCCTCTTGCGGCTGTATCCTTCCTGCCCACTCCGAATGCCCCCCTGTGCTGTGCTTTCCCGCTCACCCTAAAGGCACTTGCCGTGGACGAGAGCGTCGCCCGGCTGTGCGAAGATTCCGTCCCCCGGTCGTGTGGACCGGGTGACAAGGGGAAACACAGTGATACCTAAGAGGTTCAGGCCCGCCGCCATCGCGGCCCTGACCGTGGCCCTGGTGTCGGGCAGCATGCTCGCCTACTCCGCGAGTGCGGGTTCCGGGCCCCGGGAGGCCGACCGTGCCACGGCCGACACCTTCGGCCGCATGGCCGACGACGTGCTCTCCCAGCGCACCCAGGCGCTGGTCGAGGAGCAGGCGGGGAAGCACAGCTCCGGCCCGGGCGGCACGAAGACCCGCATGTCGGCCCAGCTGAAGAAGAACGAGGACGCCGCGCTCCAGTCGCTGCGGTCCCGCAAGACGCGGCTGGCGGAACTCGGTGAGGCGTACTCGGGCGCCGACACCCGCGTCGTCGTGGACCGTGCCACGGTCACCGGCGGGAAGGCGACCGTCCAGGTCACCGAGCAGACCACGCTCACCTACAAGAAACTGCGCGGGGACGAGCCGGAGACCACCGACATCGGGACGCGGTACGAGCTGACCCTCACCAGCAAGAAGGGTGGTGCCTGGGAGCTGGTGTCGATCACGTCGAAGGACAGCGGCCCCGTCGCGGTCAACGAGCCCGTCGCGGCCAAGGTGAACACCGTCAAGGACGACGGCAACCAGTACCCGGACGGCACACCCGCGTCCACCAAGTACCCCGCCACGCCGAAGCCCAAGGCGAAGACCGGCGGTGCCTATGACTACACCGCCATGGCGAAGTACGCGGAGAAGCACTGGAAGAACTACAACCCGGCGTACCGGAAGTTCAACGGAGCCGGGGGCGACTGCACCAACTTCATCAGCCAGGCGCTGAAGGCGGGCGGCTGGAAGAACGTCCCGGGCTCTTCGTCGGACTACCGGAACTGGTGGTACGACGGCACCCGCCAGTCCGACTCCTGGGTCGGCACGAACGAGTGGGCGTGGTTCACGCTGTCCAACCAGCGGGCCGCCAACCTGGCCAACGTCTACCAGGCGGACATCGGCGACATCGTGCAACTGGACTTCAACAAGGACGGGTCCAAGGACCACTCCATGATGGTGACGTACCGCAGCAGCGCCGGAATGCCGTATCTCACCTACCACTCCACCAACACCTACCGTAAGTCGCTCGCGAGCATCATCGCGTCCTACCCGGACGCGACCTACTTCGCGTACCGCACCTGACGGGTGCCCTTCGGCTCCTCCCGCCGCGGAACCCCCGCGGCGGGAGGAGCCGGTCGCGACGGCTGGTGCACGAGCGCCACCCGTACGACGTGCCGCAGTGGATCGTGCTGCCGACCGTCGGCGCCTCGGAGGAGTACCTCGCGTGGGCGGTGAAGGAGACCACCGCGCGGTAGCTGCCGCGAGGCCGGCCGGACTCTCCGAGCTTTGTCAGGTTCATTGACAGAAGATGAAGACAGCCCGAGTCTGAGAGCGCTCTCAGATGTCAATGCCTGTAGCCCGCCCCGTCCGCCTCCCCCGCGTCCGCAGGGTGCGGGAGCGCCTTGCCTCCCGTCGTCAGGTCCCCCCACAAGGAGAAAGATCGTGTTCCGCTTAGCGAAAGTGCTCGCATCCGGGGTCTCGGCGCTGGTTGTCGCCGCCGGCCTGATGGTTCTAGGTCCGTCGGAATCCGCAGAGGCCGTACCGGCTACCATCCCGCTCACGATCAAGAACAGTTCGGGCCGCAGTGAGCCGGTCTACGTCTACAACCTCGGCACCCTGCTCACGACGGGCCAGCAGGGCTGGGCCGACGCCAACGGGTCCTTCCACCCTTGGCCCGTGGGAGGCAATCCCCCCACCCCCGCGCCCGACGCATCGATCGCGGGTCCGGCCAACGGGCAGACCAAGACGATCCGGATGCCCAAGTTCTCCGGACGCGTCTACTTCTCCATCGGTCAGAAGATCGTCTTCAAGGTCAGCACCGGCGGCCTGGTGCAGCCCGCCGTGCAGAACCCCTCCGACCCCAACCGCAACATCCTGTTCAACTGGTCGGAGTACACGCTCAACGACGCCGGCCTGTGGATCAACAGCACCCAGGTCGACATGTTCTCGGCCCCGTACGCGGTGGGCGTGAAGGCGGCCGACGGCACGGTCAGGAACACCGGTCGGCTGCGGCCGGGCGGCTACAACGCCGTCTTCAGCCAGCTGCGTTCGGCCGGCTGGGGCGGACTGATCCAGAACCGCCCCGACGGCACGCCGCTGCGAGCGCTCTCGCCCGGTCACGGCATCGAGGCGGGCGGAATTCCGGCCGGCGTCATGAACGACTACGTCAACCGGGTCTGGAACAAGTACAGCTCCTCCACGCTCACCGTGACGCCGTTCGTGAACCAGCCGAACACCAAGTACTACGGCCGGGTATCGGGCAACGTCATGAACTTCACCAACGGCTCGGGAGCGGTGGTCACCAGCTTCCAGAAACCGGACTCCGACAGCATCTTCGGCTGCTACAAGCTCCTGGACGCACCCAACGACCTTGTCCGCGGCCCGATCTCCCGCACCCTGTGCGCGGGCTTCAACCGGTCGACGCTCCTGACCAACCCCGGCCAACCCGATGCGAACGGCGCCGACTTCTACCGTGACGCCGTCACCAACCACTACTCCCGCATCATCCACGGACAGATGGCCGACGGTAAGGCGTACGGCTTCGCCTTCGACGACGTGGGCGCCCACGAGTCGCTGGTGCACGACGGCAACCCGCAAGAGGCCTTCATGACGCTGGAACCGTTCAACTAGACCCGGAACGGGACCAGTACCGGCCCGATGCTGCGGGGCCGCCACCGACCGGTGGCGGCCCCGCACTGCTGTGTCCGGGGGCGGCCGCGGTCTTCCTCCGGTGGCGGTCCTGCGCCGCGCCGCGTCGCGCTTATAGCGCATTCCTGTTCGGGACACCACTTCCGAGCAAGGCGATGCGGCCGGAACCCGTCGCAAGGTGAGCGCCGATTCCCTCGCCGTGAGCCGGTCGATACGCCGTCGACCTCCACCTACACCGTCGCTCGCCGCGGCCCGGGCCCCTGCTGGTGCCGGAATTCGCCGCCAGCGATGGCGGATAACGGTTCCCCCGGTCCGATGAACTCCAACGAAAGCACACCTGGGGGCAGTTGGCCGTAGCTAAGCTCCCGCCCACCGGTCAGAAGGTCACCCTTTTTCGATAGTTCGAGGACGTCGATGGAACGAAAAGACATTCCCCCCGAAACCGCCAACCCGGAGGGCAGAGCGAGCCGGATGCTGCCCGCGATCGCGGCCCTGGCCGCCGCCTGTCTGGCCGGCGCGCTCGTCTCCTCCTCGGAACCGGTCCGCACCGCCCTGATCGCCGCGGGCGCCGCGTGCACCGCCGCGGTCTTCGTCGAAGCGCTACGGCGCGGCCGCGCGCTCGCCGCCCGGCGCGACCAGGTCGCGGCTCTCCAGCACGCCCTGTCCCGGCAGGAAACCGAGGCGGCCCGGCTGTCCGCGGTGGTGCTGCCCGAAGCCATCGAGCGACTGCGCAAGGGCGAGCTGGCCGAGGAGGTCCTGACCTCCCTGGGCGGGCGCGGCGGACACGGCAACCGCTGGGGCGACGACACGGCCGTCACGCCGCGCTTCAGAGCCGCCCTGCAGGCCGTGCTGGCCCACGTCATCGACGCGGTCGATAACGAGGAGAGTCTTCGCGACTCGGCGCAAAGGGCCTTCGTGAACGTCGCCCGCCGCGTGCAGGCGATCGTCCATCAGCAGGCCCACGAGATGCGCGAGATGGAGGACCGGCACGGTCGCAACCCGGACGTGTTCGGAGACCTCCTGCGACTGGACCACGGCAATGCCCTGATCGGCAGGCTCGCCGACTCCATCTCGGTCCTCGGCGGCGCGCGCCCCGGCCGCCAGTGGAGCAGGGCCGTCACCCTGTACAGCGTGATGCGCGGCGCGATGTCGCGCATCATCGACTACCAGCGGGTGGAGCTCCACTCGGTCTCCGAGGTCGCCGTCGTCGGCCCGATCGTGGAGCCGCTGATCCACACCCTGGCGGAGCTGCTGGACAACGCCACCCGCTACTCGCCGCCCCACACCCGGGTCCACCTCACCGCCACCGAGGTGCAGTCGGGCATCGCCGTGGAGATCGAGGACGGCGGCCTGAGCATGAGCGACGAGGCCCGCGGACGGGCCGAGAAGATGCTTGCGCAGGCGCAGTCCGGCATCGACCTCAACGACCTGGGCGAGACGCCGAGGCTCGGCCTCGCGGTGGTCGGCCGGCTGGCGCAGGCGTACGGGTTCCAGGTCTCCCTGCGCTCTTCCGCGTACGGCGGCGTCCGCGCCGTGGTCATCGTGCCGCAGCACCTGATCACCACGGCGTCCGCGGCGACCGGTCTCGCCCACGGCATCGGCTCCTCCTCGGGGCCCAGGGCCGTGGCCGCCACACCGCGCGAGCACCCCGTCGGCCGCTCGTCGGCCGGCGTGTCCGCGCCCCGGTCGGCACCGGCTCCGGCGCCCGGCCCGGTGCCTGTCAGCAGCGGGCCGGCCACCGGCCTCACCGCGACCGGCCTGCCGCAGCGACGCCGGAAGGACCGTGTCACCACCTCCGACGCCCGGCCGGCCGCGGAGCCGCAGTCGTCGGACGACGGCGGCCCCGGAATGTGGCTGGAGGCGTTCCACAGCGGACTGTCCGGCGCGCCCGGCCAAGACGCGCAGGGCGCCCAGGACGCGTCGGGTTCAGCGACCAAAGGGGCGTAAGCAGTGATGACTCAGCGAAGCAGTATGGACTGGATGCTCAAGGACCTGGCCGTCGGAGTGCCGCAGACGCGGCACGTGATCGTACTGTCCGCGGACGGGCTCTGCGTGGCGCAGTACGGGGCCGAGACCGACACGGCCGACCGCCTGGCGGCGGCCTGTGCGGGCCTGCAGAGCCTCGCCAGAGCGGTGGCCGCGGAACTGCCCCGCTCCGAGGGCAGGATGCGCCTGGTCGTGATCGAGATGGACGGCGGGTTCTTCTACCTGATGGCCGCCGGTGACGGCTCCTACCTCGCGGTCCTCGCCGACGAGGGCGTCGACGCGGGCCTGATGGGCGCGCAGATGCGCAACCTGGTGACCCGAATGGGGGACCACCTGAGCAGCCCGCCCCGACATGACGGGCAGCCCGCGTGAATGAGCCGCCCACAAGCTGGGAGGACGACAGCCCCGAACGGCTCTACGTCATCACCGGCGGCCGCAGCGGACCCTCCACCGCCGTCCGTCTGGACCTCGTGACCTTAGTCGTGGCCAAAGGGCCTCCCCAGCCCGAGATGCAGCCCGAGCAGGCGGCCATTCTGCGGATGTGCCGGTCACCGCTGTCGGTGGCCGAGATCGCCGCGTACACCGGCCTGCCCGTGAGCGTCGTCACCGTGCTGGTCGGAGACCTGATGGCCGCTCAGCGCGTGCAGGTCCGTCCTCCCGTTCCCGCCGCGCAGCTTCCCGACCTTGCTCTGATCGAGGCAGTGATCGATGGACTTCAGAAGCTCTGACCCGCCCGCCGGGCCACGCCACGCGGACATACTCCCGCAGACGGCCGCGGCCGCCGTGAAAGTCGTCGTCGTCGGCGGTTTCGGCGTGGGCAAGACGACGATGGTCGGTGCGGTCAGCGAGATCAAGCCGCTGACGACCGAGGAGACGATGACCAGGGCCGGCGTCGGCGTCGACGACACCTGGGGCGTGGCCCGCAAGGTCACCACCACCGTGGCCATGGACTTCGGCCGCATCAGCATCAACGACGAACTCGTCCTGTACCTGTTCGGAACCCCCGGCCAGGAGCGCTTCTGGTTCCTGTGGCGCGGGCTCTTCGAGGGCGCGCTCGGAGCGGTCGTACTCCTCGACACCCGTCGGCTGGAGATCAGCTTCGACGTCATCGGACGGCTGGAGGAACGGGGCGTCCCTTTCGTCGTCGCCGTCAACTCCTTCCCCGGCGCGCCCGAGCATCCGCCGGAGGAACTGCGACAGGCCCTCGATCTGCCCCCCGCCGTCCCGATCCTCGTCTGCGACGCCAGGCGACGGGACTCTTCCCGCGATGTCCTGCTGACCCTTATGCGCTACCTGCACTCCCAGGCAGCCACCCAGGAGGCAATGTGAGCACCAGCCACACCCCACCGCCCGAGTGCCCCGCCCACACGGCGGGACTGACGGGCGGCCTGTACCGCCTCCACGGAGCGGAGGCCCAGACCGACCCCCTTGCACTGTACGAGAAGCTGCGGGCCGAGTACGGACCGGTGGCCCCTGTACTGGTGAGCGGGGACCTCCCGGCATGGCTGGTCCTCGGTCACCGGGAGAACCTGGACGTGGCGCGCACGTCTTCGCGCTTCGCCCGCGACCCCCGGGGCTGGCGTGACATGAGAGAGGGCCGGGTACCGGCCGACACCCCCCTCGGCCCCATGGTTTCCTGGGTGCCAGTGTGCAACTTCACCGACGGGCCCGTTCACGAGCGGCTGCGCGCGGCCGTGGTGGAGTCCCTGGAGCGCTTCGACAAGCGCGGTATCCGCCGCTACGTGACCCGCTTCGCCAACCAGCTCGTCGACCAGATCGCGGGCGAGGGGTACGCCGACCTGGTGTCCGCCTTCTCCGACCAGCTCCCCATGCTGGTCATGACGCAGCTCATCGGGGCGCCCGACGAACACGGACCCCTGCTGGTCAACGCGGCACGCGACATGCTCCAGGGAACCGAGACGGCCCTCCAGAGCGACCGCTACGTCACCGTCACACTGGAAAACCTGGTCGTTGAGCGCAAGGCCAAGCCCGCCCGCGACCTTGCCTCCTGGCTGCTCGAGCACCCCGCGAACCTGAGCGACACCGAAGTGCTCATGCACCTGCGCGTCGTGCTGATCGCGGCCTACGAGACCACCGCCAACCTGATCGCCAACACGCTGCGGACCGTACTGACCGACCCGCGCTTCCGGGCGAGCCTCTCCGGCGGCCAGATGACCCTGCCCGACGCCCTGGAGCAAGTGCTGTGGGACGACCCGCCGATCAACACGATCATCGGGCGCTGGGCCACGGGTGACACCCTGCTCGGTGGCCAGCAGGTGAAAGCCGGCGACATGATCCTGCTCGGCCTGGCCGCGGGCAACGCCGACCCGCAGATCCGGCCGGATCCCGCCGTCTCCGTCCACGGCAACCGCTCCCACCTGGCCTTCAGCAGCGGACCGCACGAGTGCCCGGGCCAGGACATCGGCCGCGCCATCGCGGACACCGGCATCGAAGTCCTGCTGGACCGGCTGCCCGACCTCCAGCTGGCGGTCGATGCGAGCGAGCTCCAATGGCGGGGCACCCTGATGTCACGTCACCTGCTGTCGCTGCCCGTACGGTTCGCCCCGCGCTCCGTGCCGAACCCGCAGTCCCAGCCCGGGCAGGCCGACCACGTGCTGATCCCGCCGCAGCCGACGGCAGCGCCCGCGGTCGGCGTCCGCCGCCGCCGCCGCGGCGTCAGCTGGTGGCGCCGGCTGCTCGGCCGCCGTTGAGCCGGCCCCGAGCGCAGAGGGCCCCGGTCGCCGACCGGGGCCCTGGTGCTGTGGCCGGAAAGGTTCACCGGGTCGCGTCGTCCGGTACGGCACCTCGCCGCGTTGTCGGACCACGCCCGTACGTCCAGTACGGGTCGCGGCCCTCCGCCTTGCGATGCACCGCACCGGACGACGCGACCCGGCAAACCTTTCCGGCCACAGCACTTGGCATTGCTCAGCCGCGTAACCGCTGCCACCAGGAGGCGAGAGCCGGCAGATCCGGCGGCTCTGTCCCGAGGATGCCGGGGGCATCGGCGAACAGGACCTCGAACCGGGCTTCCGCGAGGGGAAGCGCGTACCGATTGCGCGGACTCGCGTACCGGGGAGCCCGGCTCTGCCACGCGATGGAGCCGGCCACGTAGTGACCCAACGCCGCCAGGTGACGGCGCAGTTCCGCGTCAGCGCCGTCCTCCAGCCGCGCCCGCAGCCCGAGGAAGAGGACCATCACCCGGTCACGCAAGGCCACCGCGAGCGGCACCGCCTCGGCCGGTGAGCAGTTCTCCTGATGGGCGAGGACATTGACGAGGTTCACCTCCCGCGGTTCCAGGTGGTCGTCCTTGTCGTAGGAGAACAGGTCGTTGTCCGCGCTGACGACGAACCCCGCCGCATCCGTCAGCGCCGTCAGAGCGGGGGAGCAGAGCACGTCCGCCGGCAGCCGGTCTCCGCGTGCGACGTCGGACCAGGTCAGCGAGAAGCGCGTACCGTTCGCCAGCGGCCCCATGGCCACGAAGTCGTTCAGCCCCGGCATGGTCCCGGCCTCGGCCTGGGCGGCCCGCCAGGCCGCCCCGAGCAGCCAGTCGCGCGTCCCCTCGACGAACCTGCGCAGCTCGTAGGGCGTGAGCACGGCATGGGTGCGGCGCACCAGGTCCAGCAGTGCGAGGGTCATGGGACCCTCGGGCAGCACGGACGCCCCCGGGTCCTCGATGGTCCGCAGCAGACGTGCGCCGTGTTCGACGACGGCACCCGTACCCACCTCGTCGGAACCCGAGTCCTGCCAGTCGTCGACGGCGTTGGCCCAGTAGTTCCACTCGGTGAACAGCAGGAGGGCCTCCACGTTCCCGTCGGGGATGATGCGGCAGGAGAAGTCGGCGCTGTGGGTGGCGAGACCCCACGCGCGCTCGACCGGATCGGGGTACAGACCGAAGGCGTCCAGCCACTCGACCGCCCGGTCCTCCACCTGCTTCGCCTCGGGATGGACGAGGTCGCGCTCCAGGGGGCAGTAGAAGGACGGCAGACGAGGACCGAGGAGCGAGGGGCGCGGCGGCGCGGTCATCGGCCGCCACCGAGCCGGAAGCGCAGCAGCCGCGTCTCCACCGCGTGGTCACGCCAGAGCCGGAAGAACTTGCTGTGCGCGATCGTCGACTGTTCGAGCCGTTCGCCGCTCCAGGCGCCGGGTTCGACTCCGGCGCCCGCTCGGAGCCGATCGAGTTCGGCGGTGTTCCAGGCCATGGACTGGACCCAGAACTCCGCCACCGAGTCCGTCACGTCCTCGTCCTGCACCAGTTCGAAGCCGGCCGCCTCGGCCGCGGCCAGGTATTCCCCGCGCCGTCCCAGCCGGGTTCTGTAGTAGTCGTCCATGAAATCGCACCACTCGGAGCGGCCCACGAAATGCTCCTGGATCCCGAACCATCCACCGGGCTCCAGTGCCTTGGCGACGACCTCGAAGAGCCGGGGCCGGTCGGTGTAGCCGCTGCTCTCGTTGGCGTACACGGCGTCGTACGCACGGGTCTCGTCCAGGTCGTGCACATCCGCCAGTACGGGCTTCACCCGCCCCGCGACCCCTGCGTGAAGGGCGAAGTGCCGGACGATCGGGACGTGTTCCTCCGCGACGGTGAGGCTGGTGACCGATGCCCCGTGCTCCTGCGCCCAGTACAGGGACGTGCCGCCCAGGCCGCAGCCGATGTCCAGCAGCCGCCGGGGAGGCACCTCGTACGCTCCCCACGACCGGGCCGCGTGCTCGACTATCCGCTCCTGCGCGTCGAACAGGCGCTGCTGCAGCGTGCTCTGGGGAACGGTGGTGTCCGGAGGGCCGTCGGGATACAGCCCCACGTGGAAGTGAACGCGGGGGCCCGGGCCGTACTTCTGGAGGATCTCCTGTGTCTTGCGGCTGTAGTAGAGCCGCACCGGATCGTCCGCGGCTAAGCCCTGGCCACTGCCTAAGGACGATACGAGGGGTGTAACGCGCATGAGGTGTCCGCCCTTTCGTGGGGTAGGGCTGCCTCCCGGGACGCGCTGCCGCCGCTCTCACCGCGTTCCGACCGGCACACTGTTGAAGCACGGATCATCGTGGCACTTCGCGGGCCCCACGTCAGCCCACTGGAGCAACAGAAGCAGCATCCGTTCATGCGGCGACCCTCGCGGGACCCCGACCCCGACCGCGGACTCGCGCGGACGGCGGACTCGGCGGGACGGCCCCGAGCCCCGCCTCCTCCGCCCTGCGCTGCCGGCTGCCGGCTGCCGGCTGCCCCCGGTCAGTGGCCGAAGTCGAACCAGTTGACGTTGACGTAGTCGGCGCTCTGGCCGCTGGTGAAGGTCAGGTAGACGTCGTGCCTGCCCGTGACCGCCGTGATGTTCGCGGGTACCGTCCGCCAGCTCTGCCAGCCGCCGGTGTTCGCGACGGAGAAGCTGCCGATCGGCGCGTTGGTACGGCTGTCCAGCCGGACTTCGACGAGTCCGCTGACTCCGCCGGCCGCACCGGAGGCGACCCGGCCGCGGAATTGCCGCGCGGCCGTGGACCCGAAGTCGACGCCCCTGAAGAGGGCCCAGTCGCCGTTGGCGACGGCGCCGACGTTCTGACCGCCGCCGGAGTCGGATGTGGTCTCCTTGATCAGCCCGGCCTGACCGTCGTACGACTCGGCCTGGATGGCCGCGTACGCGTCACGGTTGCCCGCCGGCGGGGTCGTCGGCGGGGGAGTCGTGGGCGGCGGCGTCGTCGGGGTGCCGGACGCCGACCGCAGGACGGACACGTAGTCGACGACCATGGGGTGGCCGGGCTGGGTGCCCGCGTCGGGTCCGCCGCCGAAGGCGTCCGGGAACCCGCCGCCCATGGCGACGTTCAGGATGATGAAGTAGCCGTGGTTCGTGGCGCTGGTCCACGTGGCGGCGTCCACCTGGTTCGCGCGCACGGTGTGGAAATTGAGCCCGTCGACGTAGAAGTGCATCTCCTCGACGGCCGTCGACCGGTCCCACTCGACGGCGTACGTGTGGAACCCGCCCTGGCAGCTGGTGCCCGGGCAGACCCGCGCGCCGCCGATGCCGGACGTCTCGTTGCAGGGGCCGCCCGGGCTGGTGCCGCAGTGCATGACCGCCCAGACCTGGTTGATGCCCTGGACGTTCTCCATGATGTCGAGCTCGCCGATCCCCGGCCAGTTCCACCAGTTCCCCCGGTACGGGGCCCCGAGCATCCAGAAGGCCGGCCAGTAGCCCTTGGCCGCGGCCCCCGTGACGTTCGGCATCTGGATGCGCGCCTCGGTGCGCAGCTTGCCGCCCGCCGGGGGCTGGAAGTCGGTCCGCTTGGTCTCGATGCGGCCCGAGGTCCAGTTGCCGGCCGCGTCCCGCCGCGGGGTGATGCGCAGGTTGCCCGCGCCGTCGAGCGAGACGTTGGCCGGGTCGGCGGTCATCGTCTCGATCTCGCCGGTGCCGAAGTTGGCGGGGCCGCCCGGGTAGCTCGTACCGGTGGTGTACTGCCAGTTCGCCGAGTTCACGGGGGATCCCGCGGCCCCGTCGAAGTCGTCCAGGAAGACCTGGGACCAGCCGGCCGGGGGCGGGGGAGCCGCGGCGTTCGCGGGGAGGGAGACGGCCGCGGCGGCTGCCGCCACCACGGCGATGGTGCTGAACGCGGCTATGACGGCCCGCCGGGCGGTCCGCCGTTTCCTGCCGGATGAATCACGCATGAGTGCCCTCTCTGAGGCGCCGTGAGGCGCGGTGCGGGGGGAAGGACCAGGGGAGCTCACCGTTCTGAGAGCGCTCTCAGGCGGCGCCGCTGGACACTGTGCTCCCCGCCCCCACGGGCGTCAAGAGTTCGAGCCGGGAAAGGGCCCACGGCCCGAGGGAGTTCATGCGTTGAACGCTCGCCTGCTCCGTCGCCTGCTCCCTCGCCCGCCCCGCCGGTGCCTCGGCCGTGACCGCGGCGGGCGGCCCGCGGCGGCCGGGACCGCCGCGCGTTCACCCGTGCGGCCCAACCCGCCGTGCTCAACAGGGCGGGCCGAGGACCTCCCGTGCTCCGGGCAGGTCGTGGACGGAGACCGCCGTACCCGTCAGGGGCAGCAGATCCTCCAGCGGGCACATCAGCGGGGGCGCCTCGTGGTCGACCTCCCACTGGCCGGCCGCGTTCCCGCCCGTGTGGTCCGTGGTGCGGACGGCGTACAGATGCCCCGAGCAGCCCCGGCAGATCAGGGGCCAGTGGCCGGTCACGGCCGCTCCGGCGGTGGCGCGGCCGCGGCCGCGGGCGGGCGGCAGGGCGAACTCCGCCCGGCGTACGGGACGGACGGGCGCCTGCGGGAACCTCCCGGAGTGCCGCCGCGGCGGCGCGCTTGTAGCGTCGTTGGCGTCAGGAGTCCAGGTGACCCGACAGCAGTCCGCCGGCCGGTCCGCTCACGCGGAACACGTCCCGTCAGGGCGCCGGGCCGGCCGCGTGCCGCCCGCTCGAACGCCGAGCCGGTCCGCCCCTCGCGCCGCGACCGGGCGCACGCGCAGCCCCCGTACGAGAGGCCGTGCCGATGTCGATGGATGCCCCGATAGCGAGCCTGCTGCGTGTCGAGAGGGGCCTGGCCGCCCCCGAGGAACTGGCCGCGATGGCGGTCGTGGTCGCGTGCTACGCACGCCGGACCACCCGTGACCGCGACGCGGCGAAGGGCGCCGGGTCCACCGAGGGCCGGCGGCATGCCGTCCGGCCGGCCGCCGGCTGCTGGGCGGGCTGCTGGGCCTGCCGCTGAACCCGCCGCCGGATCCACTGCTGAGCCGCTTCCGCCGGCCGCACGCGCGGCCGGCGGAAGGCAGGGGGAGACGGTCACGCCCGGCGCAGCACCGTAGAGAGCACGTCGAACAGCGCGGACTCCGGATCGGCCACGGCGCCCTCCGAGCGCCACGCCACGAATCCGTCCGGCCGTACGAGCACCGCCCCCTCGACCGTCAACCCGTGCGCCTCGGCCCAGTCCGCGCCGTCCTCCTGGACCAGGTCGGCGCCGGGCCCGCTGCCGACGGTGTAGGCGTCCAGCCGCGCCGAGAGCCGCTCGGCCGCCCGCTCCGCCGCCTCGCCCCAGGGCGTCCCCGTACCGCTGAGCAGTACGAAGGACCGCTCGTAGAGGTCCAGGGTGGAGATCCGCTCGCCCGCCCTCGTCAGCCACATGTGCGGGGACCGGGTGCCGGTGTCGCCCGTCAGCTGCAAGGCGTCCGGGATGATCGCCCGCCCGGGCACACCGCCGACGACCGCGCCGTCCGGGTAGCAGTAGCCCATCGCCGTCGGCAGGACCCCGCTGCCCGGCCCGCCGCCCATGGTGGGCGGCGGCGCGTACCCGGGGTGGCTGTGCTCCGCGGAACGGGCCGAGGCGCGCGCGCTCGTGGCCTTCGCCACCGGCAGCCGCTCGCTCTCGTAGGTGTCGAGCAGCTCCATCCCGGCGGACCCGTCCAGCACCGCCGCGATCTTCCAGGCCAGGTTGTGCCCGTCCTGGATGCCCGTGTTGGAACCGAAGGCCCCGGTGGGGGACATCTCGTGGGCGGCGTCCCCGACGAGGAACACCCGCCGGCCCGTCGAGTACCGCTGAGCCACCCGTTCGGCCGCGTGCCACGGCGCCTTGCCGCCGATCTCCACGTCCAGGTCGGGCGCGCCGATCGCGTTGCGGATCTGCTCCACGCAGCGCTCGTCGGTGAAGTCCTCCAGGGTCTCGCCGTTCTCCGGGTGCCAGGGGGCGTGGAAGACCCACTGCTTGTTGTTGTCCACCGGCAGCAGCGCCCCGTCCGCGCCCGGGCGCATCAGGTAGCAGACGATGAAGCGCAGGTCGCCCAGCACCTCGATGAGCCGTTCGGAGCGGAAGGTGACGCTCACGTTGTGGAACAGCTCTCCGCTGCCGGTCTGCGGGATGCGCAGCTGCTCCCTGACGGGGCTGCGCGGTCCGTCGGCCGCGATCAGGAAGTCGCAGCGCACGGTGCTGTGCTCACCGGTCTCGCGGTTCTTGACCAGGGCGGTCACCCCGGTGTCGTCCTGGTCGAAACTCATCAGTTCCGTGGAGAAGCGCACCTCGGCGCCCTGGGACCGGCTCTGCGCGGTCAGCACCGGCTCGATGTTGTTCTGGCTGCACAGGCACCAGCCGGTCGGGCTGAAGCGGCGCAGCGCACCGGAGGGGTCGATCTCCTTGATCAGCCAGTTGCGGTCGCCGCTCGTCAGCGACTGGGCCTGCAGAATGCCCTGAACGCCCTCCAGGACGGCCGCCGCCTGGCGGATCGCGCCCTCCGCCCCCGCCGTGCGGAAGAGTTCCATGGTCCGTGCGTTGATGCCGCGGCCGCGCGGATGCGGGGAGGTTCCGGAGTGCTTCTCGACGAGCAGGTGCCTGACTCCGAGACGGCTCAGGAACAGCGAGGTGGACAGGCCCACGAGAGAGCCGCCCACGACGAGAACCGGTACGCGAACATCGGCTTTGTCTTCCATCAGCTGCGGGCTCCTGTTTTCTGTGTGGGGGAGTGGGGTCTTTATGCCCCCGATCACCGACCAGGCCCGGGCGATTCGCCGGTTGTCACCCGCTTGATGCGGACATGTAGCGGTACCTGCCCTGTCGGACGACGATGAGCGACAGCGGCTCCCCCTGAGATGTGCCGGCCCGCTCTGCCCGAGCGAGGCGGCGGCCGGCCCGGGCAGACGCCACCGATGACGGACGAGGGGTCCGTGCGCGATGGATCTCCACCCCCTCACGAAGGAGTGAGTAGATGACAACCACCCTGTCCGAACGGGTGTCGCAGTCAGCCTTCGACGGCTCCATGCTCCGGGTCGTACTGCTGATGGACCTCCACGAGGGGGCCCAGCAGCGGTTCTTCGAGGCGTACGAACAGCTCCGCCACGACATCGCGTCGGTTCCGGGCCACATCAGCGACCAGCTGTGCCAGTCCTTCGAGAACCCCTCGCAGTGGCTCATCACCAGCGAGTGGGAAAGCGCGCCGCAGTACCTCGCCTGGGTGAACAGCGAGCACCACGCCGAACAGGTGAAGCCGCTGGGCGCCTGCGCCAGGGCGATGCGCCCGCTCAAGTTCACCGTGCTGCGCGAGACCGGGCGGGGCTACGACCAGGCCGCCCGTCCCGCCACCGCCCGGCTCCAGAGCACGCCCCGCCTCGGCGCCGGCATCGTCCGCCACGCCCTCACCTTCACGGTGAAGCCCGGCAGCGAGAAGACGGTTGCCGCGATCCTCTCCGACTACGCCTCCCCGGCGGCCCGGGTCGACGACCACACCCGGCTCTGCCGCACCTCGCTGTTCATGCACGGCAACCGGGTCGTACGGACCGTGGAGGTACAGGGCGACCTGACGGCGGCCCTGCGCCACGTATCGGAACAGCCCGAGGTGCGCGCCGTGGAGGAGGCCATCAACCCCTACCTGGAACAGGACCGGAACCTCAACGATCCTGAGTCCGCGCGGATGTTCTTCATGCGCGCCGCGCTCCCGGCGGTCCACCACATCGCCGAGCCGGAACCGGAGTCCGCCGAGGTGACGCGGCACGCCGTGTTCTACCCGGCCAAGCCCGGCTGCGGCCCGGTGCTCGCCAGGTTCCTTGCACGGCAGGACGAGGCCGCCGCGCACCGCCCGGAAACCACCGTTCGGAGCAGCAGCATCTTCCAGCGCGACGACATCGTCGTCCGCCTCATCGATGTCCGCGGCCCGCTCGACGCCCAGCCCGAGACCACCTTCGGGATCCACGGCGCGCGCAAGGCGGCGGTGCTGGACCGGCTGACGGTGCGCGGTTCCGGCAAGCGCGCCGGCGCCGCGCACCACACCATGAACCTGATCACCGACCGCCGGGCACCCGCGCAGTCCTGATCTCCCCCCGTCCCCCATTCCCAGCCCGTCCAGGCTTCCCACACGCCAGGAGGAACCCGCCATGACCAGACAGCGCCCACGCATCGTGGACCTCAGCGAGACGCCGCCCAACCGCCGGCGCGGAGGCGATCTGAGGGCCGTGCTCACCCCGACCTCGGTGGGTTCGACCAGTGGCTTCATGGGCCTGGCGATCATGGCCCCCGGTGAGTCGATCGCCGAGCACTACCACCCGTACTCCGAGGAGTTCGTGTACGTGGTCGCCGGGCACCTGGAGGTCGACCTCGACGGCGAGGCCCACCCCCTGCGCACCGACCAGGGACTGCTGGTACCGCTCAACGTGCGCCACCGCTTCCGCAACGTCGGCGGCACCGAGGCCCGGATGGTCTTCCACCTCGGCCCGCTCGCCCCCCGCCCGGAGCTCGGCCACGTCGACACCGAAGAGGCCCCGCACCCGGAGAGCACCGCCTGGGAGCAGCCTCCGGACCGCACGGGAGCGGTCTCTTGACGCGCCGCCGCGTGGCGGTCACCGGGGTCGGCGTCGTCGCCCCCGGCGGGATCGGCGTCACCGCCTTCTGGGACCTGCTGTCCAACGGCCGTACGGCCACCCGCGGGATCACCCTCTTCGACCCGAACGGCTTCCGCTCCCGGATAGCCGCCGAGGTCGACTTCGACCCCGCCGCGCACGGCCTCGGCCCGGACGAAACGGCCCGGGCGGACCGGTACATCCAGTTCGCCCTGGTCGCCGCCCGCGAGGCCGTACGCGACGCCGGACTCGACCTCACCACGGACGAGGCCTGGCGGACCGGCGTCTCCCTCGGCACCGCCGTCGGCGGCACCACCCGTCTGGAGCACGACTACGTCGCCGTGAGCCAGTCCGGCTCCTGGTGGGACGTGGACCACAAGCTCGCCGGGCGGTACCTGAACCGGGCGTTCACGCCCGCCACCCTCGCCTCCGCCGTCGCGGAGCAGACCGGGGCGCGCGGCCCGGTGCAGACCGTCTCCACCGGCTGCACCTCCGGCCTCGACGCCATCGGGTACGCCGTCCACTCCATCTCGGAGGGCCGGATGGACGTGTGCATCGCAGGCGCCTCCGACTCACCCATATCGCCCATCACGGTGGCCTGCTTCGACGCCATCAAGGCGACCTCGCCGAACAACGACGACCCGGCCCACGCCTCACGGCCCTTCGACCTCGACCGGGACGGCTTCGTCCTCGGCGAAGGCGGCGCCGTCCTCGTACTGGAGGAGCTGGAACACGCCCGCGCCCGCGGAGCGAACGTCTACTGCGAGATCGGCGGGTACGCCACCTTCGGCAACGCCCACCACATGACCGGGCTGACCGCCGAGGGCCTGGAAATGGCCCGGGCCATCGAAACCGCCCTGGACCAGGCCCGGATCGACGCCACCGACATCGACTACGTCAACGCGCACGGCTCCGGGACCAAGCAGAACGACCGCCACGAGACGGCGGCGGTCAAGCGGGTCCTGGGCGACCACGCCTACAAGACGCCGATGACCTCCATCAAATCGATGGTGGGCCACTCCCTCGGCGCCATCGGGGCCATAGAACTGGCCGCCTGCGTCCTCGCGATGACCCATCAGGTGGTGCCGCCGACGGCGAACTACCAGACCCCGGACCCCGAGTGCGACCTGGACTACGTGCCCCGCACCGCCCGCGGTCGCAAGCTGCGCAATGTGCTCTCCGTCGGCAGCGGATTCGGCGGATTCCAGTCGGCCGTGGTCATGACCCGGCCGAAGGAGGAGGTCTCGTGACCAGCCGTACGGTCATCACGGGTATCGGGGTCGTCGCGCCCAACGGCATCGGCACCGACGCCTTCTGGAAGGCGACCCAGTCCGGGGTCAGCGTGCTGGACCGCGTCACCCGGGCGGGCTGCGAACACCTGCCGCTCCGCGTCGCGGGCGAGGTCCGGGGCTTCGACCCGGGCGCGATGGTCGAGGACCGCTTCCTCGTCCAGACTGACCGGTTCACCCACCACGCCCTCGCCGCCGCCGACCTCGCCCTGGAGGACGCCCGCCTCGGCCGGGCCGACTACGAGGGCGACCCCTTCTCCGTAGGGGTCGTCACGGCCGCCGGATCCGGCGGCGGCGAATTCGGGCAGCGTGAACTCCAGCACCTCTGGGAACAGGGACCCCACTACGTCGGCCCCTACCAGTCCATCGCCTGGTTCTACGCCGCGAGCACCGGCCAGATCTCCATCCGCCGCGGCCTGAAGGGCCCGTGCGGGGTGGTGGCCAGCGACGAGGCCGGCGGGCTGGACGCCTTCGCCCACGCCACCAGGGCCATCCGCCAGGGCAGCCGGGCGATGCTCGCCGGGGCCACGGAGGCGCCCCTCGCCCCGTACTCCATCGTCTGCCAGCTGGAGTACGAGGGGCTCAGCACCCGGGACGACCCCGAGCGCGCCTACCGGCCGTTCACCGCCAAGGCCTGCGGCTACGTCCCCGCCGAGGGCGGCGCCATGTTCGTCGTCGAGGCGGAGACCGCGGCCCTGCGCCGGGGCGCCACCGTACGCGCCGAACTGGCCGGCCACGCCGCGACCTTCACCGGCACCCGGCGGCGGGACGCCGCCGGCGAGGGACTGGCCCATGCGATCCGGGGCGCGCTCCGCGAAGCGGGCTGCGCCCCCGAGGAGATCGACGTGGTCTTCGCCGACGCCCTCGGGACACCGGAGGCCGACGCCGCCGAGGTGGCCGCCCTCGCCGACGCGCTCGGCGCGCACGGCCGGAAGGTGCCGGTGACGGCGCCCAAGACCGGTACCGGCAGGGCGTATTGCGCGGCGCCCTCCCTCGACACCGCGGCCGCGGTCCTGGCACTGGAGCACGGCGTCATCCCGCCGACCCCGAACGTCTTCGACGTGTGCCACGACATCGACCTGGTGACCGACGGGGCCCGCCCCGCGGAGCTGCGCACCGCGCTCGTGCTGAGCCGCGGCCGGATGGGCTCGAACTCCGCGCTCGTCCTGCGCAAGGGCTCGGCCGCGTAGGAGCAGTAAGGAGCAGAAGGAGCAGTCCCCTCGTAGGAAAGAGAGAAGCCACCATGTCGGACCGACTGACCATGGAGGAGCTGGCGGCCCTGATGAAGACCGCCGGCATCACGGTCGACCCCGCCCAGATGGCGGACCGCCCGGACTCCGCCTTCGAAGAGTACGGCCTCGATTCGCTGGGCCTGCTCGGCATCGTCGGCGAGCTGGAGAACCGGCGCGGGCGGGCCCTGCCCACCGACGCCGACCGCTGCAAGACCCCCCGAGAGTTCCTCGACCTCGTCAACAACAGCCTCATGACAGGAGCCTGAGATGGCTGGGCACACCGAGAACGAGATCACCGTCAACGCACCCGTGGACGTCGTGTGGGAGATGACCAACGACCTCCCCAACTGGCCGCAGCTGTTCAGCGAGTACGCCTCGCTGGAGATCCTCGAACAGAAGGGGGCCACGACCAGGTTCCGCCTGACCATGCACCCCGACGAGAACGGCAAGGTGTGGAGCTGGGTCTCCGAGCGGACCGTCGACCGCGCGGGCCTCTCGGTCCGCGCCCGGCGCGTGGAGACCGGCCCCTTCGCGCACATGGACATCCACTGGCAGTACTTCAAGGTGCCGGGCGGCACCCGGATGAAGTGGACGCAGGACTTCGCGATGAAGCCCGACGCACCCGTCGACGACGCCTGGATGACCGACAACATCAACCGCAACTCCCCGATCCAGATGGCGCTCATCCGGGACAAGATCGAACAGCGCGAACGCGAGAACCGCACCCCCGCCGTCAGCCGGCTCTGAAACGAAAGGCGAGCACCCGGATGTCCCCCACGCCCACGCACCGCGCC